>CANPXG010000073.1 GCA_947585795.1 uncultured Clostridia bacterium | reverse complement strand
CTTGTACGCGTCCTCGATGTTCGCGTACTCGTTTTTGTCGAGAATTGTCTTAAAACCCTGCGCCTTCAAAAATTCAAGTCCTTCGGTGTGCGACTTTATTTCCACTCCGCGTATTTGCTGAATGTTGAACACGAATATATCGAGGTTCCGTTTTGCCGCTATTTTCGGGTCAAGCTGACGAAGAGATCCCGCAGCCGCGTTACGCGGATTTGCAAAAAGCGGCTGCTCCGTTTCTTCAAGCTCCGCGTTTATCTTCTCAAAGCTGTCGCGCGACATAAACACCTCGCCGCGCACCTCGAGAAACGGTATCTTATCGCGCAGTGTAAGCGGTATCGAACGGATCGTGCGAAGGTTTTCCGTCACGTCCTCACCCGTTACGCCGTCGCCGCGCGTCGAGCCGCGTGTAAACTCGCCGTTTACGTATTCGAGCGACACCGAAAGACCGTCTATCTTCTGCTCGACGACGTATTTAGCGTCTGGTACAACGGCTTTAACACGTCTGTCAAAGTCAAGTATTTCTGCTTTTGAAAACGCCTTTTGCTGGCTCAGCATCGGCACATCGTGGCGCACGGGCGCAAACGACGTCACCGCCTCGCCGCCCACGCGCACGGACGGAGAATTCGCGCTCTTGTATTCGGGATGCGCGTCCTCCAGCCTTTCAAGCTCCGAGAGCATCGCGTCAAACTCAAAATCGCTTATTTCCGGCGCGTCCTCGACGTAGTATTTGTGATTGTGATAATTAAGCCGTTCTCTAAGCTCCTCGATACGTTTTTGTATTTCGTTCATCAATGCAATCCTTTCTATTCCATTAACGCGCCCATCCCCGCGCCGCCGTAGTACTCGGGAGTATCGCCGACGATTACCGTTTCCGAAAGAAGCGCCGATGTGGTCACGTTTTCGGTCTTTGAAAACGTAAGTCCGACAAATGACATTTCAAGCGACACATCAAGATAAAGTCTGTAATACACTTGATTTATACCGGCGGAATCAAATTCCTCGCGGAAGTTGGTATCTACCATGCTTACGGGGTATATTTTTATCGGTATTTCCGGTCCCATACCCGTCAAAAAATAAATATTCGCGGCGCTGCCGAGAGGAATATTAACCGTTTTCGATCTAACATCTTTCAAATTATTCTGTATTTCGCGGTTAAGTGAAGCTTTGAGCTTATTGACCTTTGCCACATCGGTCGATACGGTTTTTATATCGTTTTCATCGGCTCCCGCTATTTCCGTGAGATTTGAGTACATACCATCGGAAAATACCTTGTCTACCGCCTCGTTTACAATATTGTTCGCCATATTGTTGGCGCATGTCGCCGCGTAAGACAAAAACGCGGGCTGCAAACGTATAAGCGCCGCAAAAAATAATACTGCCAAAATCAACAGAGCGAAAAATACCGCCGTCATGGCGCTTCGCTTTGGTCTGCGGCATCCGGTTCCCAATCTCATAACAACCCCTCCCCGACATTGTATATTATGCCGAGGAGTAGGTTTTGGCTACTTATCTTACCTTGTTGTCGATCTCTTCCTTGATTTGTGTTATAAATTCACTGATTTCCATAGCGCCCTTGTCGCCCTCTTTTCTGGAGCGTACCGATACCGTGCCAGCCTCGATGTCCTTGTCACCGACAACGAGCATATACGGCACCTTTTCAAGCTGCGCCTCACGGAGCTTATAACCAAGCTTTTCGCTTCTGTCGTCGATCTCCACGCGCCAAATATTATTTTCCTCAAACTTCTTTTTAACCTCATACGCGTAGTCGAGATGTCTGTCCGCTATCGGCAAAATTTTTACTTGCACGGGCGCGAGCCAGGTCGGGAAGGCGCCGGCGTACTTTTCGATAAGGAGCGCAAGCGTTCTTTCGTAGCAGCCGATACTCGTTCTGTGAATGATATACGGATTCTTTTTCGTGCCGTCCTTGTCGGTGTACTCCATGCCAAATTTCTCGGCGAGCATTTGGTCTATCTGTATCGTGATAAGCGTGTCCTCTTTGCCGTGAACGTTTTTGATCTGCAGGTCGAGCTTCGGTCCGTAGAACGCGGCTTCGCCTATTCCTATCTTGTATTCGAGTCCGATCTCGTCGAGTATATCTTTCATAACGCCCTGCGCCTCGTCCCACTGTTCCTTTGTGCCGATATACTTTTCTCTGTCGTCGGGATCCCACTGCGAGAAGCGGTACGTTATATCCTCCTTAAGTCCGAGTACGTCGAGCATATAGTTCGCAAGCTCAAGGCAGTGCTTAAACTCACCCGCAAGCTGCTCCGGCGTACACATAAGGTGTCCCTCGGAAATCGTAAACTGTCTTACGCGGATAAGTCCGTGCATTTCGCCCGACGCTTCGTTTCTAAAAAGCGTGGACGTTTCGTTAAGTCGCATCGGCAAATCGCGGTACGAGCGTCCTCTGTTCAAAAATGCCTGATACTGGAACGGACACGTCATCGGACGGAGCGCGTAAACCTCCTTATCCTTTTCGGGGTCGCCCAAAACGAACATACCGTCCTGATAGTGATCCCAGTGACCGGATATTTTGTAAAGATCGCTCTTTGCCATAAACGGCGTTTTCGTAAGCTGCCAGCCGCGCTTTTGCTCCTCGTCCTCAACCCAGCGTTGGAGCGTCTGTATTATTCTCGCGCCCTTAGGGAGCATTATAGGCAAGCCCTGACCGATATAGTCAACGGTCGTAAAGAGTTCGAGGTCGCGTCCGAGCTTGTTGTGGTCGCGCTTTTTAGCCTCCTCAAGCTGTTCTAAATGCGCCTCGAGATCAGCCTTATTCGTAAACGCCGTGCCGTAAATACGCTGCAGCATTTTGTTATGCTCGTCGCCGCGCCAGTACGCACCTGTTGCGGAAAGTAGCTTAAAAGCCTTTACCTTCGATGTGTAGTTTACGTGCGGTCCCGCGCAAAGGTCGGTAAAGTCGCCCTGCTTGTAGAACGATATTGTCGCGTCCTCGGGGAGGTCGTTTATGAGCTCGACCTTGTAAGGCTCGTCCTTCATGAGCTCCAGCGCCTCGTTTCTCGGAAGCTCAAAACGCTCGATTTTAAGGTTTTCCTTCGCGATTTTCTTCATTTCCTTTTCAAGGGCTTCCAAATCCTCCGGAGTAAACGCGTGCTCCGTGTCAAAGTCGTAGTAAAAGCCTGTGTCAATAGCCGGACCTATCGCAAGCTTTGTGCCCGGAAACAGTCTTTTCACCGCCTGCGCAAGCACGTGTGACGCGCTGTGGCGAAGTGTTTGAAGTTCGTTCATTTCTGTCATTTTTAAATTCTCTCCTTTTTTGCTCCGTTTACGTTTCGGAGAATGATATACAAAAAGCGCCTCCGAAGAAAACGGATATATTTATATCCTTTCTTCAGGGGCGCATACTATGCACGGTTCCACCCTGATTTGTAACTTCATTTGCCCCGATGACGTTCGGGTATACGGCGCGCATAATAGGAAAAACCGTTCCGCGCGCGTGCTCCAAAGTGGTGTTCGTTCACCGTCCCCGCAAGAACGCTCTCAGCCCATGGCGATCTCTCTCTTTGTGGTTTTACGGTGAATTACTGTCTTTTTCATCGCCTTATTTGTATTATACACACTTTGACGCCGGTTTGTCAAGAGATTTTTTTAATCATCCATTACATATCGTATCTTTCGCAGGTAATTTCAACGCGGTTTTTATCGCGAACACTGATTTTAGCGGCGTTGCCGCAAACCTTGCACACTGCGGCATACTGTTCATCGGAACACACCACTTTTGCGGCATTTTCCACTTTAAGTTTTTTCTCGATGCTCTCCGCCGTGACATCCTCGTCTATCTCAATGCTTGCTGCGTTTCCTATTTCGACGACGTTCTCCGAGTTCTCCAGCATTACTGCTGTTATGCGCAGGCTGGCGACGTTAAGCGCTCCATTTCCTTCCTTGCGCTCGGTTATTACGACATCAAGCCTTCTGTACTTTGCCCCAATCGCTCTAAACGCTTCCTCATTTTCTTTATCGACCTTTACTTTGCCTGTGACCTCGAGGCGTTCAATTCTACGCAAAACATCCGTGATATCTCCCCGAGCGTCAAGATCGCCGTATATGAATATTTTTCCGCCGTATTCGTTTACAAGCTCCTCATTGAGTTTTTTGCTTCCGTCGGCAATCGAAAATCCCTCCGGAGCGACAAAAAGCTCCACGGTTTCATCAAACATCGGCAGACATTCATTGAGCATTTCCTCCGGCACGATAAAACGCTTCGTCTTAAACCGCACGTTTTTTTCAATCAGTTTTGCGGTATCAACCGATTTATCGATCAGCTTTACGGCGCTTCCCGCGTAATATCTGCCATTATCCGACGCGCGTACAGGAAAGTATTTGTCAATCACAAAGTTATTTTTGAGCTTTACATAACCGTCCGGGTATGTTCCTATCATACCGTTTACATCTATATCGGCAAGCTCGCTCATCATACTCTCCGGGCACTCCAGATTGCCGTTTACAATAATTGCCGCGTATCGACTTACAGCCTCCCGTGCGCCCGGCTCTATTTCAAGCCCGCCGTTCACGGTAAGGATCGAGCCGGGTTTTGGCAGCGCGTTCGCGGTTATCTTGTGCGAAGCGTTTATTGTTATAATATCAACTTCCTTTTCCGTTGAAATTATCTTTTCGGCATTGATTTCTGCGTTAAGCTCTCTGAGCAGCCTGTGACTTTTCTCATTTACAATTAAAATTTCCGTGTGAATTATGACCTTTTCGTATTCCTCATATTTCGCCTCGGTTATGTGCCTCGCGTCGCATAGCTCAGATACGATTTCCAATGTTTTTTTCATCTTAAAAACTCCCTTCTTCAAGCATTTCCTTTAATCTCCTTCGGGCGGAGGACAGCTTATAACGCACTGTTCCCGCGGGCATATTGAATGCGCTGCCGAGTTCCTTTGAATTATACCCGTACAGGTATCGCATTTTAAACAGCATACCCTCAATATCCGGCAACGCATCAAGAAGCTGCTTGATTTCCGACATATCGTAATCATCGCATATATCGGCGATTTCGGCATTTTCCTCCGCGACCGTTTCAAAAGCGGAATGACGCACACGGTCAAGGTATATGTTTTTTATCGTCGTATAGAGCCACGCGCGCGACTGCATCGGGTGTAGCTTTTCAAAGGTGGCGGTGCGTGTCAGTGCGCGCGCAAAAGCCTCCTGAACCATATCCTCCGCCGCCGTTTCGTCGCCGCACATACCCGCGCACCACAAAACAAGCTCGCCCGAAAATTCCCCGTACAGTTCGTCGATCGTCATATACCTCACCGTCCCTTTTATCCGCGTTCATTTATATAACGTTCAAAAAGGCAAAAATGTTGAAGGTTGTAGAAATTTTTTATATCTGTTTCGCGAGGTTTATCATCTCTATTGCGCCGAGAGCGCAGTCGTAGCCCTTATTGCCCGCCTTTGTTCCGGCGCGTTCTATAGCCTGTTCGATGTTGTCGGTCGTGAGTATGCCGAACATAACGGGAACGCCTGTGGCGAGCGATACCTGCGCGATACCCTTTGATACCTCGTTGCAGACGTAATCGTAATGAGAGGTTGCGCCGCGTATTACCGCGCCCAGGCATATTACCGCGTCATACTTGCCGCTTTCAGCCATTTTCTTAGCCATAAGCGGTATTTCGAACGCGCCCGGTACCCACGCAAGTGTGATATTGTCGCCGCTTACGTCATGGCGCAGAAGTCCGTCCTCCGCGCCGCTTATGAGCTTTGATACAATAAACTCGTTGAAACGCGACGCAACAATGCCGATTTTAATGTCCTTTGCTACTAATTTTCCTTCCAAGATTTTCATGGTTATTTCCTCCTTTTTTATGGTAAATTATGATTTTTGTGAGTGCGGGACGTCGGGGCGCCGTCCCCTACACCCGTTATTTTTAAATAGTGCGTCGTAGGGGCTGGCGCCCTCGACAGCCCGTGAGCCTCCCTTGTTAAAGGGAGGGGGACCGCCATAGGCGGTGGAGGGATTCATTTTTAAAATTAGCGCAGGAATCCCCCAGTCAGCTTCGCTGACAGCCCCCTTTGACAAGGGGGCCTGACCCTTGCGGTCGCCCGCATTTCGCCGCCAAATCATAATTTATTCCTTATCATAATTCAAATAATGTCCCATTTTATGTTGTTTTGTGAGCAGGTAAAACTCGTCGTCCTTACCTGCCTCGATTTGTATCGGCACGCGCTCAACAATTTCAAGCCCGTATTTTTCCAAGCCGTCTATTTTCAGCGGATTATTTGTCATTAGCCGCATTTTGCCCACGCCGAGTTCCGCCAAAATCTGCGCCCCAACGCTGTAATCGCGCATATCCTCGGGGAAACCGAGCGCGAGATTTGCCTCCACGGTGTCCATGCCCTCGTCCTGCAAGGCGTATGCGCGTATCTTATTTATAAGCCCGATTCCGCGCCCTTCCTGCCTTAAATAGAGCAGCACTCCCCTGCCCTCTTTCGCGATTCGCTTCATCGCCGCGTCATACTGCTGACCGCAGTCGCAGCGTGCGCTGCCAAGCGCATCACCGGTCAGGCACTCCGAATGTACACGGCACAAAATCGGCTCGTCGGGGTTCATTTCGCCCATCGTGAGCGCGACGTGATGCTCACCATTAAGTTTGTTCACAAAGCCGTGGATTGTGAATTTACCGTAGCGCGTCGGGAATTTTGCCTTCGCCACGCACTCGACTATCACCTCATGCTCGCGGCGGTACTTTTCCAAATCCGCGACCGATATAAGTGTAAATCCGTGTTTTTGCGCGAACTCCGTAAGCTGCGGCAGCCGCATCATGTGACCGTCGTCTGCCATAATTTCACAGCACAGTCCGCACGGCTTCAAGCCTGCATATTTCAGCAAATCGACCGTCGCTTCGGTGTGACCTTTTCTTTCGAACACACCGCCGTTTTTCGCGATAAGCGGGAACATATGCCCCGGGCGGCGAAAGTCGGACGGCAGTGCGTTTTCGTCAGCAATTTTACGAGCCGTGTCGGCGCGTTCGTACGCTGATATGCCCGTGGTCGTGCCGACCGCATCGACCGAAACGGTAAACGCCGTTTCGTGGTTGTCTGTGTTGTCGGCAACCATAGGCAAAAGGTGTAGCCTCGCCGCCCATTCGCCTGACATCGGCATACAGATAAGCCCCTTCGCGTAGCTTGCCATAAAGTTGAGCATTTCACCCGTTGCAAACTCGCATGCGGCGATTAAATCGCCCTCATTTTCGCGGTTCTCGTCGTCAACCACCATTATCATTTTACCCTGTTTCAAATCCTCTATCGCCTCGGGGATCGTGTTAAACTGCATTTTATGTCAACCTCTCCTTTCATTACTCTCCATTAAAATATATTCGATTTAAACTCCGTAGGGGCGACCCTCGCGGTCGCCCGCCATACATATGTTTAAAATCCGTTTTCAGTCAAAAACTCGTATGTTATGCCATTTTTTGGGATATTTTCCGACGGTTGCATCAGCTTTTCAACATACTTCGCAATTATATCACATTCAAGATTTACCGCGTCGCCAACACGTTTTTCCAAAAGCGTCGTTTCTCCACCGGTATGCGGAATTATCGAAACCTTAAAGCATTTATCGTCCACATATGCGACGGTAAGGCTTATGCCGTCAATCGCGATCGAGCCTTTTTCTACTATATACCTAAGAATTTCACTCTCTGCCGCGACCGTCACCCAAACCGCGTTGTCGTCGTTTTGCGTGCCTGTTACCGTTCCCGTGCCGTCAATATGCCCCGACACTATATGTCCGCCGAAACGTCCGTCGGCTTTCATCGCGCGCTCCAAATTAACGCGGCTGCCTACCGAAAGCGCGCCGAGCACGGTGCGGCTAAACGTTTCGTTCATTACGTCGGCGGTGAAAATGCCGTTTCCAACCTCAATCGCAGTCAGGCAAGCGCCGTTTACCGCAACGCTGTCGCCGATTTTAATACCGTCGGTAATGCCGCATTTTATTGTCACAGTGCCGCGCTGTTTGTTTATCGCTGTCACCGTTCCGACGGTTTCGATCAAACCCGTAAACATGCACATCACTCCTTTACAACGTCATATTCAGCCATTATATCGCCGTCAACAGGCGATACGGCTCTTAATTTCAGCTTTACGGCGTTTTTCATTAGCTCGATTCCCGCACCGCCGACAGGCGTTTTTGCGTCGCTGCCGCCGATTATTTTCGGCGCGGTGAATACCTTTACTTTATTTACTATACCGCTTTGCAGAGCCGCGAAATTTAATTCTCCGCCGCCTTCAAGAATAACGCTGTCAATTTGCATTTCGCCGAGCTTTCGCATAAGTTCTGTCAAATCGACGCGTCCGTTTGCGGCGGGGATAAAAATTACCTCTATTCCCTTTTCGTTTAACGCCTTTTCTTTTTCCGCGTCCTTTACGGCAGCGGCAACGATTGTACGAACGGTTTTTGCGGTTTTCGCGATTTCGCTGTCCAGCGGCAGACGCATTTTGCTGTCGCAGATTATTCTTATCGGGTCGTTTCCGTTCTCGATACGACAGGTAAGGCTCGGATCATCCGCCATGACCGTACCGATACCGACCATGATAGCCGCGTATCTGTTCCTGTCCCAGTGCGTGATACGGCGTGATTTTTCGTTTGAGATCCATCTGCTGTCGCCCGTGCGCGAGGCAATTTTACCGTCGGCGGTCATCGCGTATTTCATCATAAGATATGGCGTTTTCGTGCAGATATAGTGGAAAAATATCTCGTTTATCGCGTCACACTCGTCCTTTAAAACGCCCGTGTGTACCTCTATTCCGTGCTCGCGAAGTTTTGCGATACCGCCGCCCGCAACAAGCGGATTAGGGTCGTCAGAGCCGATAAATACGCGTTTTATTTTGTTTTCAATCACCGCGTCAACACACGGCGGCTGCTTGCCGTGATGGCAGCACGGTTCGAGCGTGACGTACATATCCGCACCCTCGGGAGATGAGGTACAGTTCTTAAAGGCGTTGCGTTCCGCGTGAAGTCCGCCGTATTTTTCGTGATACCCCTCGCCGATTATAATGCCGTTTTTCACGATAACCGCGCCGACAAGCGGATTGGGATCAACGCGTCCAACGCCCTTTTCGGCAAGCGCGATTGCTCGGCGCATAAATTGTTCGTCCATTTTGCGTTCTCCTGTTTACATGCATTAAACAAACCCCTCCGACGCCTACGGCGCCACCTCCCCTAGCAAGGGAGGCTTACTGTATGGCTCCCCTATTAGGGGAGCTGTCAGCGCGTACTATTGCGCAGCAATAGTTGGGCTGACTGAGGGGTTTTGCCACTCATACAAAATAACGGCTCCAAATAACATCAGAGCCGTTACAAACAAGCCTTCTCACATCCGGACTATACCGTCGGCTTTGGAATTTCACCAAATCATGCCAAAATGGCTCGCGGGCTGTAACCGCCGGTAGGGAATTTCACCGCACCCCGAAGAATATATTTTCTATAATAATTATTATAGCACTGTTTTGCGCTTTGTCAATACCCGCACATGTTACTTAAGCATTCTTTTAAGAAACT
>CANPXG010000072.1 GCA_947585795.1 uncultured Clostridia bacterium | reverse complement strand
ATGCTTATCGCGGAAATGGCTGCGTACTACAAGACAAAGGGCATGTCGCTCTACGAGGCGCTTATGGACGTGTACAAGAGATACGGCTATTACGCGGAAAAGACTGTTTCGTTCACGATGCCCGGCAAGGACGGTATGGAGAAGATGGCTGCGCTGCTTAAGGGCTTGCGCGACAAGCCGCCCGTGAAGGCAGCCGGTATGGACATTGTGCTTTACACCGACTATCAGTCGCAGACGGTCAAGGACACCAAGGGCAGCGTCAAGCCGCTTACGGGATTGCCCAAGTCGAATGTGCTGAGGTACAACCTGTCGGACGACAAGACGTATTTCATCGTTCGTCCGTCGGGTACGGAGCCGAAAATCAAGATTTATCTCGGTACGTTCGCGGACAGCTTCGAGGCGGCGATGGCAACGATCGAAAAAGTGCTCGCCGATTGTAAGGAGCAGTTTGGTCTTTAAAAAAATATTCGATCATACAAAAAGAACAGGCGTGTGCCTGTTCTTTTTAGTTTCGTTATTATTCGGCTGCGCCTGAGCCTGTTTCGCCGCCGGTGCCGCTTTCGTTTTCGTTTCCGCCGCCTTCGGTGCCTTCACCGCCGCCGCTTTCTTCACCACCGCCGCCTTCGGTGCCTTCACCGCCGCCGCTTTCTCCACCGGTTTCGCCGCCCGACTCACCGCCGGTTTCGCCTTCACCTTCGCCGCCGGTTACATCTTCGATTATTTCTACCGATGCGCCGTCGAGATACGGCTCGTTATCGCTGCTCCACGCGTATACCTTGACCGTTGTTGTTTCCGTGTAGGGGATGTTGTCCTCAGCCGTAAGCTCAAACTCGCCCGTGGTGCTCGTTTTGATTGCGACAAGCGTGTTGTTGTCGTATATCGCGAGCATGTACGCGGGGGATTCGCGGTATGTCGCGTCAAAGTCGGTTATGGAGGCGTCGAGCGTTCCTATAAGGCAATTGTCGGATGCTTTGAGCTGCAGGGGCTCGTTGCCCATTTTTGCCGGTTCGGTGTCGGCGTAGAGTTTTATGCTTTCCGTGAGAGTGTCGGTTTCAAAATCCCACGGCGTATCGGTTGCCAAATCCTTAATCCAGCCTTTGAGTACAACGCCGTACTTTTTGTAGGCGGGGATGGGTAATTTTGTGTCCTTGGGGTAGGTCAGAATGTCCGTGAGGACGGGATTTTCCGTGCCTTCGTAAAGACGGACATTGCACGCGACGGTTGTTTCTTTCTGTCCGTCTTCTTTAGGAGTGAAAGTTACATGACCTGCATCTACGGTTATGTTGTCTATCTGATACTTTAATGTGTCGCGAGTGGATATGCCGAATATGCAGTTATAATTTTCGCCTTCCGTGGGTGTATATTCAGCCACAATCTTTGCCTGCGGTGTTTCAGTGCCGAGCTCGAGCTCGTATATTGTTGTGGGAGAGTTGAAGTACAGGCAGGTTTTTTGCGCGCTGTCGTCTGTCGCCTCGTAGGTGTATTTGCCGAGTCCGCCGTAGTAGCCGGATACATACGAGCGCGAGCCTGATTTCGTCGCGGGCTCCGTGTACCATACGCCGTCATTTATAACGTAAAATTCTTCCTCGGTTGCTTCGCTTAGGTCAGCGCCGCATTTATATATGGCTGTGTAAGGCTGTCCCTGATTGGTTAAACCGTAATCACAGTAATATCTGTCGTCGCCGTCAAATACTATTCTCGAATTTGCACTGCCTTCGTACCAATTATATGTAGGCTCGCTTTCTTCGCCTTCCTCGCCTTGTTCACCGGTGGTGGGTACAGTCTGTAAATTTGCGTGCCACAGAGCGCCTTCAAATTTATCGCCGAAGGTCATTTCATCCGATTTGAGCTCGGTTATATATCCTTCATGGTGTGTATATGACTCTCCTTGGGCATGCGGCGTGTTTGCCAAAAGCTCGTCAGCCGTTACAAGGAAGAAGTTGTGGTTTATGTTCTTTGTTTGGTCGCTGTCGTCCTGCGTAACGTCCACGTAATACCACGCATCGCCTATTTTTACCGCCGACCATTCGTGCTGCTCGGTGTCGCTGTATACGTTTACGCACTCCATTCCTATTTTTTCAAGGAGATACTTATACGCTCCCGCGTAGCCCTGACAAACGGTCAGGCAGTCGTCGAGAAGCGCCGCGTCGATCGTGCGCTCAACCAGAGCCGCTACAGTCGGATCCGTCGAATATGTGCGGTAGTCATAAGCGATCGTGTCGGCAAGGTAATCATGCAGCCAAAGAGCCGCGTCAAACTGAGCCTGTGTTTTTGCCTCAGGCGTACTGTCCTCGTTCTTTATCGCGTCGAGGTCGATACCGTCTTTTGTCATCTGCATGGATATATCTTCCGTAACAGCGTCAAGCTCGCTTTGAATTTCCTCTATCTTCGCCTTGTTGTGCTTCCAAAGCGTGCCTATCGAGGTTAATGTATTGTTTTCTTTATCATAGGAATATGCAAAACCTTCCAAGTAAAACAATTCGGGATTATCCGCCAAATAGTTTTCGATAATTCCTGCCGCCGCATTTGCTCTTGCTGTAAAGTTCTCTCTATCAGTCGCGCCGTTTTGGTCTTTGAACATACCAATTTCAGCTATGTCGTCGGGTATGTTTATTTGTAAATTTTGATTATTTCCACTCAAATCCTCCGGCGGCTCGGCTGCCTCAAGTGCATCCACTACAGCCGCCTTGATCTTATCCGCTTCTTCCGTTGTAAGAGCACCCTCGCCGGTTATATCCTCCACCGGTACGGCGGTAAGCTCTATATCGTTATCCGACGCGGGGGTGGGTGTATTTATGTCCGTTTCGGCGTATGCCGCGCACTGAACTGTTATCATCGAAAGTGTGATAAGTGCGCATAAAAATTTTTTCATATCAATTCCTCCTGATTTTTTTGTGCTTTTCGTGCTGCCGACGCCGCGCGCGGCGCACACACTGCTTCATTATATACTATTTTGCAGCCCGCGTCAATACCATTTTATAAATTAAACCGCCCTTTCGGGCGGTTTTTTTAATACATTTTACGCAAAATGTCGCAATAATCGGCAAAATTTGTCGTGAATATATAGTCGGCAATCAAAACGTCGTCGGGGGAATACTTGTCGAGAACGTACTCAAAATTACCCTTGTAAATTCTCGGATCGACGAGTATCACCCTATGGTAGCTCTCGATAAGCCAAGGCGCGAGCGCGTTTGAGTACGATTCCTTTATCACGGCGAGAGTGCCGTCCTTCACGCTGTCATTCACCATTTCCACGAGCGCGTGGTCGCTGCCGAAGAAAAACTGATAATTCGCTTTCGTGCTGTCGTACATCGTGCCCTTGTAGGCGTGAGGCTCGTTATTGTCGTCAAAGCTGTACATCGTGATTTTGAGCTTGTCGTCTTTGTCCACGTCGTACCACTCTATCGTGTCGGGCAAAATGTCAAAATCGGAGGATTCGGCGCGGTCGTAGAGGTAGCCCAAAAAGTTAGGTATTTTATTTACCTCGTAGCTGTTCCTGTCACAGCTCTTTTGCTTCGTGAGGCGTATAAAGCTGCGGTAGGCGTAGTACGCGCCAAGCGGCGTCCAATGGTGGTCGGTGCGGAAGTAGACGTACTCGTCGGCATGGTCTTTGATCGCGCCGTAAGCGTCTACCGTTTTTACGTTTTTGTCAAGCTTTTCGTATATGGACTCTATCGCGTCCTGCTGGCTGTCCTGCAAATTTTTATACATCGGTTCCTGAAATTCGAGCTGCGTCGGGACTATCATGTTGTAGAGCGTCACGTCCTTCGGGAGCTTTCGCGCGTAGTGGTTCACCGCGTCGGCGTAGTCCTCCTCGCGCGCCGTATTTCTCATAAACATCTCCATTATCGCGTTGTTCGCGACGAGAAGCGTCTGCTTCTGCGTCGTGCCTGTGCCGATGTCCTTTGTGGTGGATATGATTTTGCCCGTGTCGGGGGCGAAGCCCTTAATGTCGCCCGAAAGCCTGTTAAGGTCAAGGAAAAACGAGCGAAACGCGGCGCTGTCGCCGAGGTATTTTTCAAAGCCCGACGCAAATTCGCCCGAAAAGACCGTTTCCGCGTTAAATTCCGGCATGGCGGACATCGCGCGGTTCTCGCTTTCAAAGCTTGCGCGGTCGGGCGGAAGCAGCAGCACGCATACAAAAACGGCTGTCATAAGTATAAAAGCGCCTATTACGAGCTTATTTTTCACACATCTCACCTCTAAAATCTGAAATATAAGAACGGATTGTAGGTTTGTCCCACAAGCAGAATAAAGCATATGCCAAGTCCCGCCATGACGAGTATCGGCTGCGATACCGACGCGAATACGCCCGACCTTTTGCACAGGTGGTTATATATTATCGACGGTATCGGCGTGGAGGCTACGGCGCAAAGTATAATGAGCCAAAGGTTGGTGCACAGCGCCGACACGGCGGTAAGGTCATAAAGCGCGCCGCCCGCGCCGAACGCGCTCTTTAAAAACAGCCACAGCGCGTTTATGTCGGTAAAGTAGAACAGCGCCCAGCCGAGCACGACGAAAAACAGCGTGTATATATGGCAAAAGGGCGGCGGCATATTGCGCATTTTGCCCCTGAACAAAAACTTTTCCATGAGCAGAAGGAGCGCGTAGAAAAGTCCCCACAGCACAAAGTTCCAGCTCGCGCCGTGCCAAAGTCCCGTGAGCAGCCACACGATGAGAATGTTCATCGCCGCCCTGTAGCGGTTGCCGCCCAGCGGTATGTACACGTAGTCGCGGAAGAAGGAGCCGAGCGATATGTGCCACCTGCGCCAAAACTCCGTGATGCTCCGCGAAATGTACGGGTGGCGAAAGTTCTCGTCAAAGTCGAAGCCGAGCATCTTGCCCATGCCTATAGCCATGTCGCTGTAGCCGGAAAAGTCAAAGTATATTTGAAACGCGTACATTATAATGCCGAGCCACGCCGACATTACGGTAAGACGCGTGCTGTCCAAAAGCATGGACGCGACGGAGCCTGCGTTGTTCGCAAGTATGACCTTCTTGCAAAGTCCCGCCGTAAAGCGCGTAACGCCGTACGAGAAGCCGTCGGACGTGACGCGGCGGTCGGAAAGCTGTCCGCCTATCGTCGCGTAGCGCACGATAGGTCCCGCGACAAGCTGCGGGAACATCGAAACGTACGTCAGGAAGTTTAAAAACGACTTCTGCACGCGTACCTTGCCGCGGTACATATCTATCGTGTAGGAGAGCGTTTGGAACGTGTAAAACGATATTCCTATCGGCAGCGTCACCTTCGGAGCCGGTATGCTCACGTGAAGCAGAGCGTTTATGTTCTCCGTCAGGAACGACGAGTATTTAAACAGACACAAAAGTCCCAAATTTATAACGAGCGACGATATAAGCGCCGCCTTCGCCGCCGCGCGCGCGTAGTATTTGTCTATGATGCGCCCGTTCACGTAGTCCACAAGCGCGCTGAATATGAGAAGCACTACCCATATGGGCTCGCCCCACGCGTAGAAAATGAGTGAGGAGATAACGAGCACGGTATTTTTGTATGTCACGTTGTGTGACAGGTTGTAGAGCAAAAGTACCGACGGTAAAAATATGCATATGAATATAATACTTGAAAATACCAATATATCCCCTCCTTTGCGGCTGAAAATCGTAGGAATAGATTATACCACAAAAAAGGGGATATGTCAAAACCGATTATTTAAATATCTCTGCTATTTTTGTCATGTTCGCGCTTATTTCTATGCTCTGCGGGCAGACGCTTTCGCATTTGCGGCATTTTCTGCACTTGTCCGCGCCCGTTTTGAGCTCGGCGTATATTTCGCGCGCCCTGCCCATTCCGTGAGCCGCGGTGGCGTTGTAAGCCTCGAACGTTTTCGGTATGTCAAGTCCAAACGGACACGGCATACAGTACGCGCATTTCGTGCACGGTACGAGCGCCATTGTGTCAAAGACCTCTTTCGTTTTAAGGAGCATGTCAAGGTCGGACTGCGTGAGCATGCCCACCTCCGCCCTGTCGGCGTAGGTGACGTTGTCCTTTACCTGTCGGATGTCGTTCATGCCGCTTAGGATGAGCGATACCTCCTCCCTGTTCCACAGGTAGTCCATCGCCCACTCAACGGGCGTTTTCTCGTCCGACAGTGTATTTTTTACCTGCGGGGCGGGGTTTGCAAGCTTGCCGCCCAAAAGCGGTTCCATTATTATAACGTCAACGCCCTTGGCGTGCGCGTACTTTAAGCCCTCCGTGCCCGCCTGATAGTCGAGATTTATGTAGTTGTGCTGTACCTGACAAAATTCCCACAGGGGTGTCGCGTCGAGAATACGCTTAAAGGTGGCTAAGTCGTCGTGGAAGGAAAAGCCGATGTGGTTTATCTTGCCCGCTTTCTTCGCCGCCGCGAGCTTGTCAAGTATGCCGTATTTCATGACGATGTTGTCGAAACGGTCCTTGTCGAGCGCGTGCATGAGGTAAAAGTCTATGTGGTCGGTGCGAAGTCTTTTAAGCTGCTCATCAAGCATCGTGTCAAAGTCGTCGGCGCTTTTTACGTGCCACGTCGGGCACTTGGTCGCGAATTTTATCCTGTCGCGGTAGGGTTCAAGTACTTCGCCTATAAAGCCCTCGCTCGCCCCGTCGTGGTAGACGTAGGCGCTGTCGAAGTAGTTTATGCCGTTTTCAACGGCATAGCGAAGTATTTCGGCGGATCTTTCATAGTCTATGTCCTTCGCCTTGTCCGTGGTGGTCGGGAAGCGCATGCAGCCGTAGCCCAGTACCGATACTTTCTCGCCCGCGAGAGTCCTGTATTTCATACTTATCAGTCCTTTCCGCCGCCGTAAGCGGCATGTGTTTAAATGTTTTCCATCGAGGCGATGCCCTCGAGTACTTTGTCAAGCATTTCGCGGTATTTTACGCCCTTTGCCTTTTCTTCGTCGATCACCTTTTGCGGTGCTTTGGAAACGAAGCCTTGGTTATTAAGTTTACCTTCAACGCGCTTGATTTCGCCCTCGAGCTTTTTCTTTTCGGTTTGCAGTCTTTGTAATTCCTTATTCTTATCAACAAGCTCGTCAAGCGGCAGGAATATTTCAGCCGACGGTACGACAACGTTTACGGCGTTCGCGTCGATGCCGTTTTTGTCGGGTTGTATTACGGCTTCGCTTGCCGATGCCAGTTTTTCAAAGAAGATTTTTCCCTTTTCAAATACGTCCGCTTTGTCGGTCACGATTATCGTCTTTGCCTTCTTTGACGGCGGAACGTTCATTTCCGCGCGGCGGTTCCTTATCGCCGTGATAGCGTCCATGATAAGCTGCATTGCGCTTTCCTCGGTCTTGAAACTTAATTTTTCGTCGTACTCGGGGTAGCGGCTTATCATAATGCTCTCGCCCTCGTGCGGAAGGTGCTGCCATATTTCCTCGGTTATGAACGGCATGAACGGGTGCAGCAGTTTCATCGTGTTTGACAGCACATATGTGAGAACGTACTGCGCCGTTTTGCCCGTCGCGTTTTCCTTGCCTGACAGGCGCGGTTTTACAAGCTCGATATACCAGTCGCAGAACGTGTCCCATATAAAGTCGTACAAATTCGACAGCGCGACGCCGAGTTCAAATTTGTCGATGTTCTCCGTTACCGCCTTGACTGTGTCGTTGTAGCGCGATAAGATCCACTTGTCCTCAAGCTGAAGCTCGCTTGCGTCGGGGAGCTTGTTTTCGGTTATGTCGAGGTTCATCAGCGTAAATCTCGACGCGTTCCATATCTTGTTCGCGAAGTTTCTGCTCGCCTCTACGCGCTCGATATAGAAACGCATATCGTTTCCGGGCGCGTTGCCGGTCGCGAGTGTAAAGCGCAGCGCGTCCGCGCCGTACTGCTCGATTATTTCAAGCGGGTCTATGCCGTTGCCGAGCGACTTCGACATCTTGCGTCCCTGCGAGTCGCGGACAAGTCCGTGGATGAACACGTGCTTAAACGGCGCTTTGCCGGTGTGCTCCATCGCCGAGAATACCATTCTCGAAACCCAGAAGAATATTATATCGTAGCCCGTAACGAGCACGCTCGTCGGGTAGAAGTAGTCCAAATCCTCGGTTTTGTCGGGCCAGCCGAGCGTCGAGAATGGCCAAAGCGCCGACGAGAACCATGTGTCGAGCACGTCCTCGTCTTGGTGGACCTTGCCGCCGCACTTCGGGCAGACGGTGATGTCCTCTTTTGAAACGGTCGTTTCGCCGCACTCGTCGCAGTAAAACGCGGGTATTCTGTGTCCCCACCAAAGCTGACGCGAAATGCACCAGTCGAGTACGTTCTCCATCCAGTTCATGTAAATTTTTGAAAAACGCTCGGGGATAAACGACGTGTCGCCGTTTTTGACCGCGTCGATCGCGGGCCCGGCGAGAGGTTTCATTTTTACGAACCACTGCTTTGAAATTATAGGCTCTACCGTAGTTCCGCAGCGGTAGCACGTTCCTACGTTATGGCTGTGATCCTCGACCTTGACGAGCAAGCCCTGCTCCTCCAAATCCTTTACGATAGCCTTTCTCGCGTCGTAGCGATCCATGCCCTCGTATTTGCCGCCGTAGTGGTTTATCGTCGCGTCGTCGTTCATTACCTTGATTTGTTCGAGATTGTGGCGTTTGCCGACCTCGAAGTCGTTGGGGTCGTGCGCGGGCGTGATTTTAACGCAGCCCGTACCGAAGTCCTTGTCAACGTATTCGTCCGCGATAACGGGGATCTCGCGTCCGACAAGCGGCAGGATAAGCGTTTTGCCTACGAGATCCTTGTATCTCTCGTCCTCCGGATTTACCGCTACCGCCGTATCGCCCAAAAGCGTTTCGGGACGCGTCGTGGCGATTATTACGTATCCGCTGCCGTCCTTTATCGGGTATTTGATGTGCCAGAAATGACCCGCCTGCTCCTCGTGCTCGACCTCCGCGTCGGAGAGAGCCGTGATGCAGTGCGGACACCAGTTTATGATGCGCGAGCCTTGGTAGATAAGTCCCTTATTGTAGAGGTTTACAAATACCTCGCGCACCGCCTTCGAGCAGCCCTCGTCCATAGTAAAGCGCTCTCTGTCCCAGTCGCAAGACGAGCCTATCTTTTTAAGCTGGTTTATGATCCTGTCGCCGTACATCTTTTTCCAGTCCCATACGCGGTCAAGAAATTTTTCGCGTCCCAAATCGTAGCGCGTAAGACCCTCCTTTTCGCGCAGCTCCGCCTCGACCTTTATCTGCGTCGCGATGCCGGCGTGATCCGTGCCGGGGATCCAAAGCGCGTTATAGCCCTGCATACGCTTGTAGCGGATCAAGATGTCCTGAAGCGTTTCATCGAGGGCGTGTCCCATGTGGAGCTGTCCCGTTACGTTGGGGGGCGGGATCACGATCGTGAAGGGTTTTTTGGTCTTGTCCACCTCTGCGTGGAAGTAGCCCTTCGTTACCCAGTTGTTGTATATCCTGTCCTCAAATTCGGACGGGTCGTAGGTTTTTGAGATGTTGTTTTTGTCTTGCATTTATATTTTCTCCTTTTGGATGTGATTTTTGTTGGTTTATGTGAATTTTGATTTAGGCGTTGTGAGGCCCCCTTGTTAAAGGGGGTTGTCAGCGCTTACTATTGCGCAAGCAATAGTTGGCAAAGCTGACTGGGGGATTCCTTTTTGATTTTACAATGAATCCCTCCACCGC
>CANPXG010000071.1 GCA_947585795.1 uncultured Clostridia bacterium | reverse complement strand
CATGCGGCAGAGACGAGTTTTGCCTTGATTGCCTCGTCGTCATCGTAAAACCGCGCCATTTCGTCCTCCGGCGAGGACTGCTCCATTTCCAGCAGTTCACGAATATCCCATGCGTAGCTTTTCAGAAAAAGGTCCCCGACCGATGTCAGCTCCCCATACTCGGCATCCTCAATATTGCCTTCAAGCGGGCAGAAGAAGGACATTTTCACCGGTCCGGTCTGTTCGGCCATCTCTCGGATATCCCGCAGCAGTTCCGCTGTGTTAGCGTATTGATCGTTTATTAGGTTCTGCTCCAGCTCCTGCTTGATATCTTCGTCCGCATTCACCACGGCAAAGGCTGCAGTGTTGGCGTCTGCCAGCGTACTGTTTTCGCCCAGCAAAAGGAGCAGATGGTTGCCGATATCGCTGCCCGCATATAGCTTGACCCGGATATCGTCGCCCTCGTTATCGGTCAGCGGAATCCTTTCAGGCGCTTTGCGACTACCGATGGAATTCAGTTCCTCGTAAATTTTGAGGTAATCCTTTGGGAATTCGGTAACCAGCGTGTTTTCTTTGTAGGTAATAATCGCATTGAGCAGTGCCATTTTTACATTCCTCCCATCGTTATGCCTTCGTCGGAATCGAGTATTTCGGAAAGCTCAACGCCATCCTGCATACAGACAAAACCGGACGATATAAATTCGCCGCCGTTCGCTTCCGCCAAATATTCGCCAAATCCGTTGAAATCGAAGAAATCTTCCAATTCGAGATTCAGATCATATTTCGGAACGGTTTCCGAAAAATAACGCCCGACGGTTTCATAATCCTCAGCATCCTTGATAAAGACAAAATCATCGATATGCTCGGCAAGTGCGATCAGATCCTTTGTGCTGTCCACATCGGCATACTCCGCCACGGCAGTCAGCTTATCCAAATCCATGTTGTCGGCGTCCAAAGCCCGGAGCAGAGTATTTGCCTCATAGATTCCTTCGTTTCGGATGATGCCGTCCATCCTTTTTTCCCACGCATCATTTTTTATATAGTTGAAATAGAACGAGAACGAGCAGTCACTGTCGGAGGGAGCGCCGAGCCGGGCAATGGCTTTCTTGATTGCCAATTCCTCGTCGGGGAGGAGTAGAAGCTCCGTGTGACCGTTGTAACTGACTTCCGCGCTGGCAAGTGTGCTGTCATAGGCATATTCGGGAAAAGTCTGCCCGTCGTACACCTCGGTCAATTTGTCAAAAGGATCGTAGATGAGCAGTCCTTTGGCCGTGATCCGCGCAAGTCCACGGTCTATGAGTCTTTTGCCGAGAGTTGCGTATTTCGGATCGTCCTCATCATTCGCCGGGACAGCGCCCTCCGTATTCATGACGTAGGCTCTGCCGATTTTTCCGTAATTGCTGACGTCCTGCACCAGAGTGAAGTGATCAATATTATAAGTCAGGTTGATGAGATCCTTGAGGGAAGGCTCGTCCTGCATCGAAATCCCAATGAGAAATTGATCCATCTCCCGGTCATCGAAGCTGTCCAAACGCTTGGCAAGGTAATTCATCTCATCCAAGTCGACCTGCCGGCCTTCCAGAATAGAAAATTCTTCCGGCCAGTAGATGCCCGTTACGGTAACCGGTTGCTGTTTGCCCGTTCCGTCAATCGCGTGAATTTCTGCCAGCTTGTTGTACAGATCGCTTTCGCTGATGGGGAAGCGGATATCCGTCTCACGGTCGCCGTTTCCGATTTTGATTTTAATCATTTCTGAATATTCCTTTCTTCATATTGGATTGCCCCAAGACCGAAGCGGCGGATTGCCATAGCGTTACAGATCAAGGAAAAAGTTTTCGGTGAAATCAGCTCGGCGTCGGCAAGATCACTGATCGTCAGATGCTTTGTGCCGAGATACAAGTCCTTCGCTGCACAGAACAGCGGATAGCTGTTTGTATTTGTCCCGTGCAGACATACTTGCTCGAAGCAAATGACATTGTTGACGACAGCGTGCCTGACACATTTCCACAGTGCGAAGTCTGCCGTCAGCAGATATACAGCGGCAAGAAGCGCATAGTTTTTCTTGTTTTCTTTCCTGACCGCAGCTTCAAACGCCGTCCGGTGCTTATCGTTCTTATACATCATCGAAATCATCTCGCTTTCCGTCAGATGTTGATTCAGCCGCCGCAAGAAGGCGGGGCATTTTACAGCCGATACGGTCGCGGTCATTATATCCGTATAACCGGGCAGAGGGGATTCCGTCACCTCCATAACGATCACGCCTTGACCTCTCGGTCTGAAATTGGGAACGCACTGCATGAGCTTTTCCAGCTCCCGCAGATGCTTGTCCTGCGTAAAATACATTTTGAATTCCTTTCTCGGAAATAGAAAAAGCCCTGGCTTTTGTTTTGTCGCAAAAGCCGGGGCATGGATAATATAGTTACATATTTAATTGCGGCGTATCGTCCTGCGCAAAAGAGGGCGGTGATTCTTCAAGCTGCGGATATCCGTATTGCAGTTTGGTCATAAGCTCGTCAAGCTGCTTTTCCTGTTCATAAGTCAGAGATTCACAATTTCCTTTGGTGAAATCAAGGCAGCGGTAAAGGTTGGCGGCTTCATCTGCGGTAAAGATGCGTTGTGCGTCCAGTAGCCCTGAACGGGTCATAAAAGACTCCTTTGCATATTCAAAGTCAGGCGAATAGTCCCCGTGCGAGACGCTTCTGCGATCTGCGCTTTGCTTCCATGTGGTGAACATAAAGCCGTGTTGTTCGCTGTACATTCCGGCAAGAACCGTATCGCCGTATTCGGCAAACCGGTGATATTCATCCACATCACGAATTCCCATGCGGGGAGAAGTCTCATACAGGTCGGTATATTCCCGAACAGCTTTTGCCTGCTCCTGTATGGCATAAAAAGTATCGCACATTTTGTCGGTAAGATCATTCAGCGCGGCACCGTAAACATATCCGGCTTTGTCCTGCCATCCGATCCTGAAACCGTCATAGAAAAAGGCAAGCGCATCACTAATTTCATCGTATTGTCCGGTACATCCGAATTGGGGGAGTTTTCGCATAAGCTCCTGTTGGTAAATTGTCATTTGAAAGACCTCCTGTTTGATTTTGGGTAAAAAGAAAAGGCGTATGGAGTTTTCTTTCCATACGCCTATCGGGTAGATATTCGGTTTTACGGTAGTTCGAGTTTATACGCAAGGGCGAAAAACGGCAAATGCATCTACGGTACAACCCTACTGATTTTTGCCCCTGAAAATGGCGAAAAGCCTTGAAAAATCAAGGCTTTTCGTTGGTGCATCTTTTTTGTTGCACCTTTCTGGCGGAGGCGGTGGGATTCGAACCCACGAGCCCGTGAGGGCTACCTGATTTCGAGTCAGGCCCGTTATGACCACTTCGATACACCTCCATATTCAATTGTAGCTGCGGAGCATACTGAAAAATGTGATTTCGACTCAGTCACGTTATTCCCACTTAGATATATCTCCGTATTTTGTCGTAACAATTATATATTGTACTTGCTTTTTTATTTATTGTCAAGAGAAATGTAACAGATTTTTTCTTCATGAATAAAATGAATTGAATAACAAGACGGCAGGTGAAAACATGGCTTTTGACACAAGAGAATTGTTCGCAAGATTAATCAAATGTGAGGCCGGCGGCGAGGGTGATGATGGAATGAGAGCTGTTGCATCGGTAATTATCAACCGTGCCAATGTACCTGACGGTGAGTTTGCCAGAGTAAGCAACGGCGGCGATGTTCGTGCAATAATTGAACAACCCAATCAATTTACTTGCCTGAAAACATCTATTGGCGGAGCATATAATCCTCAGAATATTTACAACACTACGCCGGAAGACATTCATTATGAAATCGCCGACTGGGCACTGGCGGGAAACACTGCGAGTTCTGTAGGAAATTCTATCTTTTACTTTAATCCCTTTTCAAACAGCTGTCCTACATTTTTTCCGTCAAACAACGGAGTAATTTACAATCGTGTAGGTGATCATTGTTTTTATGCGCCCACTCAGGCGTATTCAAATACTTAAGGAGGTACTATGGCTAATAATAATTCAACTCAAACTCAAAATCCAACGCCGGTAAACAATGTCGGCACATCAAATCAAAATGCAAACACAGTCAACAGATTTAATAATCAGCTTAATGCAAGCGATTATTACGGAATCGGTCAAAATGGATGCACAAATCAAGGATGTGTGTCTAATGTTGTTAACAGAGAGCTATATACTATACCGGCATTAACTGATATTGCTGCATATAACAGAGCTGTAATTTATGACCAAAATCAACAGCAGCAGCTACAAAATAATTTGCAGGCAACTCAAGAGGCAGAAAGGCAGGAAACTCAGCAAAGCAGCAATACAACCAACGAGGTTACAAGCGTTCCGCTTACTGGTGATGTACCCGATACTCCGGCAACAGTGCTGAATTACGGTGCAACAATGGACAACGGATTGCAAAATGATATGGGTGTTGCAATCACAGACTACAACAATCCATATCCCATTACAGCAGAGAGTATTCAATATCTTAACGGTTTTATCAGAACTCAGATCGGAAGACGTGTTACAATCGATTTTCTGGTAGGCTCAAATACCATTGTTACAAGATCTGGATATCTCCTCGGCGTTGCTTCAAACTATATTTTAATTAATGAACTCGATACTAACGACATTACCACCTGTGATTTTTATAACATAAAGTTTATAAGATTTTATTATTAATAAATCGACACTCTGCGTGAAATTGCCGAAACAGGCTTTGACATTATTTCTATGGGAGCTGTCACTCATTCGGTAAAGGCATTTGACATTTCTCTTAAATAGCTGAATAATAAATACTATGGGTTCATAGGCTGAAAAATGATTTTGCATATACCCTATATCTAAATATGTTGATGGATTTATTTTACAACTCTATAACTTATAAAAACTCCGTACAGAAAATTTATCTGTGCGGAGTTTTTCATTTATCATAATGTATATTTTCTATTAGAATTTTCTGTAATACTTATCGGAAATATATTTAAAGTTTAATTTTTCATAAATATGCTTTGCATCTGAAGTGTTAGTTGTAAGAGTAATATCAGCAAATCTCTGAAGTTTTGCAAATTCCAGTAATTTTTTAAGCAGTTTTTGCTGATAGCCCTTTCCTCTGTGCTCCGGTCTTGTATATACGCTTACAAGATTTCCGCTGCGTGAGTTTCTTTGTTCACAAGCCGTAATCTGAGGAAGCTCGTTAAGCTCTTCCAGGCCGCATATTGCAACAGGCGTATTTTTGATATACATAATTGCAAAGTATATTGATTTGTTCAGTCTTGTAAGAATGTGCTTTTTGGTCATCTGAAAAAAATTCAATTCATATTTTGAATAGTCTTTATTAAGCGATGTTTTGTTCCAATCCTCAATCTGCTGTTTTACTCTTAAATCTACTACATCTTCTATGTCGCTTATATCTGCAATTTTTATCACTATTATTCCTCCTGAGAATTACTTTTGACTGCCCTTTACTGCGATAAAAAATAATCGCGGAAATTTGAAAATAATTTCACCGTTTTTCTGCACTTTGTAAACATTCTTGATATTACTTAGAATTTCATATTCAAACTCATTTTTATCATCTTCGCTAAGTTCTTCGAGATACGGTCTTAATCCTGTTCCTCTGTACCACTCAATAATACTTTCGTAACCGCGCATACGATGAAAGTATGTAGAAGTCCATATGCAAAAATCGCTTGAAATTTCTGCAATCAAATCAAAATATTCACTTTCTGTCAGATTGTACATTACTCTTGAACTATGAAATTTTATTTTCCATTTTTCACTTTTTGTTACATTCGAGATAATTTTATGGATTGGCTCTTTAAAGTTTATGGGTATCTGAACAGCAAGCACACCATTGTCATTTAATAAATCCATCATATTTCTGAGAAGTGAATTGTGGTCGGGTATCCACTGGATACAGGCATTTGAAAATACAACATCAAATTTTCTGTTGAGTGCACTAAATCCACCTCCTGCATCATATAACATAAAGTCTATATCGGTATAATCTTTTTTCGCCTGCATAATCATATCTTTTGATTTGTCAATACCTACGATATACGAGTTTGGAAAACAGCTTCGTAGAACATTTGTGCTGTTTCCCGGTCCACAGCCAATGTCAATTATACTTTGCGGATTGCTCAATGTAATGCGATTAGCAAGGTCAATTGCCGGTTGTGTGCGTTCTTTCTCAAATTTCAGATATTGTTTTGAATTCCATTCAGTCATAAAAACCATCCTCTTTAATTATCAAATATAAAATTAAGCGATTTAAGTCTTTTCTCAATTTCATTAATAATATTGATTTCATCTGATTCACCGCAGGCAGAAAAGGTAACTGAAAACCGCAAATAATTGCCGCTGTCATCCCATGGCACAACCGAGATATTTGCATTCAGCAAAATATATTCTGCAACTTCTGATGAATTTGAAAATATTACTCCGTTTTTTGTTCCTCTTGGTATCCCTACATAGCAATAGAACGTACCCTTCGGCTTTTCACAGTCAAAACCAATATTTCTCAGTGCATTGACAAGTAAATCTAATCTTCTTGAATACTTTTTTACATTATGTTCGGTTATCCACGTATTTTCAAGTGCATAAGAACCTGCTTTTTGAATTGCTCTGAATTGACCTGAGTCAGTATTATCCTTAACAGCTCCATATGCAGAAATCACCTTTTCATTGCCGACAATAAAACCTAATCTCCAGCCTGTCATATTAAATGACTTTGAAAGTGAATGTATTTCAACGCCCACATCAACTGCACCTTTTACCGACAAAAAACTCAGCGGCTCTGCTCCGTCATAAGTCAATGCCGCATAAGCTGCGTCGTGGACAACAATAATGTTATTTTTCTTTGCAAAAGCGACTGTACTTTCAAAAAATTCCTTTGTTGCAACCTGCCCCGTCGGATTGTTCGGATAGTTAATGTACAAAAGCTTTGCCCTTTCACAAACATTCTTCGGCACAGATGAAAAATCAGGATAAAAATCGTTAGCCTTATTTATCGGCAGATTGTAAACTTTTCCCCCAAGATATTTCGCATTAGAAGCAAGCACAGCATAACTGGGTATTGTTTGAATCACATAATCACCGGGATTAATAAAACAAGTAGGTAAAATTGCAAGTATCTGCTTGCTTCCTATGCCATGAAGGACATTATTTGATGTGAGATTTTTCACTCCGAATACTTTATCCATATATCTTATTGCAGCATTTTGAAATTCATCTATTCCGT
The DNA here is from genome assembly GCA_947585795.1 of uncultured Clostridia bacterium. Classification (GTDB taxonomy): domain Bacteria; phylum Bacillota; class Clostridia; order UBA1381; family UBA1381; genus Hominilimicola. The sequence goes on along the minus strand of CANPXG010000071.1, from coordinate 2,484 downwards.
TGTCCGCGTAAAATCTGTTTTCTGGCTTTTTTGCCTCTTTTGCAAGAACTTCTGCTATCGATTTATCTGCTGGTGCGTCAGGCTCACCCACTCCCAAATCAATAAGCTTAAAATCATCTGTAAATCTGTTTTTTGCCTCACTCTTCCACTTTTTAATTAATGCAAATTTATACACATCATTTTTTATACCGAATTCATTTCCGCCTATTCTATCAGCAAACATATTTTGAATGTTCATTTTTAACCCTCCTTTTGATTGTCATATTCCTTTCTAAGCATTGAATAATACAGCCTGTCAATATAGTCGCCGTTATAAAAGAAGTAATCTCTTAATGTACCTTCATAAATAAATCCACACTTTTCAATCACTCTCTTTGACTGAGCATTAATTGATTTGGTTGAGATTTGTATTTTATGAAATACAATTTTCTCAAAACCATATTTTATGATTGCCTCTACAGCCTCTGTCATTAAACCTTTATTCTGAAAATCTGTTGCAATACAATATTCAATTTCTGCAAAATGATTTTTTATATCAACAAAATAAAACGCAATCTGCCCTACGCAGCGATGTGTAAGTTTATCAATAATCGCCCATCGGTAATAATTCATATTTTCATAGCTATTAATATAACTTTTAAGAAGTTCGTTTACTTCTTCAATTGTTGTATAAACAGGCTCAGAATATAAATACTGTATTTCAGGCTTGCTGACCCAAAGTTCAAGCATATCACTTGCATCTTCATATTCAAACCTGCGCAAAATCAGTCTGTATGTTTCAATGGTATTAGTTCCTATACTTCTCATAGTTTTTTCTCCCTTAAATTGTAATGCTTTTAAATAATATTGCTTGATTTTGTTATAACATATGTGATATAATTTGTAAAACGAATATTTTTAATTATTTCTATTCGATTTTTCGATTATAAGAGGCTGTTATGAATATTGAGAATCTTAAAACCTTTATTGCATTGTCAAAATACAAGAACTTTACAAGAACTGCCGAAGTGATGTTTGTGGCACAATCCACCGTTACAAACAGAATATCAGAACTGGAAAAAGAGGTCGGCAAGCGGCTGTTTGAAAGAGAAAGAAAAAACGTGTACCTGACAGAAGCAGGGACACGTTTTCTTGAATATGCAAACAGGATTGTTGAGCTTGAACAAACTGCGATTGATGATATTAACTCAGGCGAAAAGTTTCCTTACAAACTCAACATAGGTTCAACGAATACAATTTACGACTGTCATCTAAAGTCAAAGCTCAAAAACTTTGTGAACGAAAACCCAGATACCGCACTTAAAGTAACTATATCACACTCAATGTCGCTTGTTGAAATGCTGATTGACGGAGTCGTCGATTTTGCTTTTACTTGTGTTGAATACAGCAAAAATAATGTGAAATGTATGCCGTTCTGCAATGATGAAATGGTACTTGTTACATGCTTTAAAAATACAGAGTTTTTAAGCGGTATCAGGCTATGCGATTTGCCTGATATAAATTATCTGTACTGTAATTTTACTTTTCAGGATATCGGAGAGTACATTAAGGATTTGTTTCCTAAATATCATCCTTTTTCATTTGAGATTGATAGAAGTGCAAATATAATTCCGTATCTTTATGACAGCGACGGATACAGCTTTTTGCCAAAAGACCTTGTTGCACCTGAAATTGAAAAGGGAAATTTGATTCAAATTCCACTTATTGATTTTGACATACCACACATTGAAAGTTTTGTTATTTGGAACAACAATTCAGCGTCGTTACTAAAAGAAATGAAAGACAGATTTTTAAAATTTATTTTATAATTTTCTGAAAATTATTAAAGCTCGGGCAGAAAGATTTGGCAATTTAAAAACCTTAGTTGCCCGACCGTAAACTGTCAATAAACCTTTTTGTAACAGCAAAAAATCTAAAAGTTTTCGGCCGCCTTTTACAAAAGGCGGCGGGGACGAGGGGCGGCGCCCCCGTGGCAGCCTGAAAGGCTGCGAAACTAATTGATTTAGAAAGCGCAGGAGGGGCGAAAAACAGTCCGGGGGACTGTTTTTTGGAGGGGAACCCTCGCCGGGGGTTCCCCTTAAATCTTGCACATTTATGCATATTACCAAGAGAAAGATACTTTTTCTACATACTACGACACCGCAGAAGTCTCTGCGGTGTCTTTTTATGCGTAAAAAATATGAAAAATAAAAAATTTGGAAAAATTGCGTATTATAATGCATTTTTTTGGTTTTTATAGGTATAGATGAAGGAATATGTAAAAATTATGTCTTTGATTTAAAAATGACGCGAAAAATCCTCAAGTAAGCTAATTAATTTACAAGGATTTTTCAGTTTTTCGCCCATAAAATAGTGCAGTTTATATTATTTTTTTATGATTTATTTCGATATTATTGTACAAGTTTTTAAGTTTTTTGCTTCGTTTTTACTTTTTTTGAGGTTATAGTTTGTCATAATATGGTCTGTATTGTTTTATTTTATAGA
>CANPXG010000070.1 GCA_947585795.1 uncultured Clostridia bacterium | reverse complement strand
AAATGCGCTGTATTTCAAACAACGGTTGTAGGGCGGGGTGCCTCACCCCGCCGTTGTGCGGTTTTAAATAACCCGAAAATGGTGATACCGTTGCCGTCGGAATGTCGGGGATGCGGCGGGCTGTGGGCAGCCCGCCCTACGGATTGTTATTATAGGCATATCGCTAAATCATAATTTACGCCATACCAAAAAAATCACGGAGGACACAAACCATGGAAAAACTACACGTCAACTTAGGCGAAAATTCATACGACATAAAATTCACCGACACCTTCGCCGCGCTGCCCGACGCGCTGCGTGAAATAAACGCGCCGAAAAAACTGCTGCTCGTGACCGACACAAACGTCGAAAGGCTGTACGCAAACGAGGTCAAAACGCTGCTTTGCGACAACGGCTTCGATGCTTCGGTGTACGCGTTCAAGGCGGGCGAGGAGCAAAAAAACATGAACGAGATACTTGGCATATGCGCCGCGTGTATCGAGCGCGGGCTTGACCGAAAGAGCATGATAGTTGCGCTCGGCGGCGGCGTGGTCGGCGACATGGCGGGCTTCGCCGCGGCGATATACATGCGCGGCATCGACTTTGTGCAGGTACCGACGACGCTCCTGTCACAGTCGGACAGCTCCGTCGGCGGCAAAACGGGCGTTGACTTTAAGGACAGCAAAAACATTTTGGGCGCGTTCCACCAGCCCCGCCTCGTGTACATCAACGTATCGACGCTTAAAACGCTGCCGCCCGAGCAGTTTGTGTCGGGCATGGGCGAGGTAATAAAGCACGGAATGATCCGTGACGGCGCCTTTTTCAGCTACCTTGAGCAAAACGCCGACAGCGTCAAGGCGCTTCGCGCCGACACGCTCATAAGCATGGACAAAATAAACTGCTCGATAAAGGCTGACGTTGTCATGCAAGACGAGAAGGAAAACGGGCTCCGCGCGATACTGAACTTCGGTCACACGATAGGTCACGCGGTAGAGTCCGCGTACGATTTTAAAATGACGCACGGCGAGTGTGTCGGAATAGGAATGATAGGCGCGGCGTATATCGCGCGTAAACGCGGCATGATGGGCGGCGCGGCGCTCGATCGTATCGAAAGCATACTCCGCATCTACGGCTTTAAAACGCGGGTAAAATTACCCGAAAAGGAAAAGGTATATTCATTTATGCAAAACGACAAGAAGAAAATCGCGGGCAAGCTCAAATTCGTCCTGCCGACGTGTATCGGCAATGTCACGCAGACGACGGACGTGACGCGGGACGAGATATACGGCGCGCTCGACTATATAACGGAACGGGAGTAAACGGTATGATTTGGCTTATAATTGCGATTTTGATAACAGCTGCCGACCAAACCGTTAAATATATCGTTTCGTCACTGTCCGAAGTCGGCGATACGCTCTTTTCCGTAGGCGGTCTGTTTTCGATAACCCACGTGCACAACACCGGCGCGGCGTTTTCGATAATGAGTGGAAAAATGTCCGTACTGAGTATTATTTCCGTCGCGTTCTGTGTGGGAGTTATCGTATATTGGATACGAAAAAAACCGACGCACCCGCTTTTGTGTACGGCGGTGACGATGATGTTCGCGGGCGCGTTTTCGAACGCGATAGACAGGATTTTCCGCGGCTATGTCGAGGACTGCGTAAGGACGCTGTTTATCGATTTTCCCGTGTTCAACATAGCGGACATATCAATAACCGTCGGTGCGGCGCTGCTCGTCGTGTACTTTATATTTTTCGATAAAGAGGATAAAAATGGAAAAAATAACGCTGAAACCGTCTGAGGACAATTCGGGCGAACGCATTGACAAATTCATATCGGACTGTTCGGATATTTCCAGAAGCTACGCGGCGAAGCTTTGCGACATGGGACTTGTCACGCGCGGCGGAAAGAGCGTGAGCAAAAGCTTCAGGGTGGACGGCTCGGAGGAAATAGAGATAGAGCTTCCCGAGGAGAAGGAGCTTAGCGCGAAGCCCGAGGACATACCTCTCGACGTGGTGTACGAGGACGGCGACGTGATAGTCGTGAATAAGCCGCAGGGCATGTGCGTCCATCCCGCACCGGGGAACGAAAGCGGCACGCTCGTGAACGCGCTGATGCATAGGTGCAAGGGCGGACTGTCCGCGATAAACGGCGTGGTACGCCCGGGAATAGTGCACCGCATCGACAAGGACACGTCGGGGCTTATCGTCGCCGCGAAAAATGACAAGGCGCACCTTGCGCTGTCGGCGCAGCTTAAGGAACGCAAGGCTATGCGCAAGTACGTCGCGCTCGTAAACGGCAATATAAAAGAGGACGAGGGCACAGTAAATAAGCCCATAGCGCGCTGTCCGTCCGACCGTAAGAAAATGGCGATAGTGCAAGGCGGACGCGAGGCTGTGACGCATTTTAAGGTACTTAAACGCTACGACGGTTACACGCTCGTCGAATGTGCGCTCGAAACGGGCAGGACGCACCAGATACGCGTGCACATGGCTTCGATGGGACACAGCATAGTCGGCGATACCGTTTACGGCGTGAAAAAGGAAAAATTTAACTTAAACGGTCAGCTTCTCCACGCGAAAACGATAGGATTTATACACCCGACGACGGGAAAATTGATGGAATTTACGAGCGAAATACCCGAATATTTTGCGGACGTGCTAAAAAAGCTTAAGGAAAAATAAACTTTTGATTAAAAATACAAGCTAACACTTGCTTTTTTTTGTCGAAAAGCGTATTATAGTATATATGGTATGGGAGTGATTGTGTAAATGAAGGAATTATGCGTTGTGTTCGGCGGACGCTCGCCCGAGCATGAGATTTCAAGGAAATCCGTAACCTCGGTTTTAAACAACCTCGATAAAAGTAAGTACAATATTCATCTTGTAGGAATAACGAAGGACGGCGAATGGTACCTGTACACGGGCGATCACGCCAATATAGAGGGCGGCGAGTGGGAAAACGACGCGGCGAACAAAAAGAAAGCCGTAATATCACCCGACGCCGCGGATAGGGCGCTCCTTGTTTTTGACGGCGATGACGCCAAAAAGGTACATATAGACGTTATATTCCCCGTGCTCCACGGCGAGTACGGCGAGGACGGATGCGTTCAGGGACTTTTCGAGCTGTCGGGCATACCGTATGTCGGAATGGGCGTGATGGCTTCCGCGAACAGCATGGATAAAACCTCGTCGAAAATCGTGTTTGAAAGTGCCGGCATACCGCAGGCGGACTGGGTCGTTGTAAACACCTCGGACGACTTTGAGGAAAAAACGGACGAGATAGAGAATAAGCTCGGTTACCCGTGCTTCGTAAAACCCGCGAGAACAGGCTCGTCGGTGGGCGTGGGCAAAGCTCATAACAGAGAGGAACTGAAGGCGGCGCTCAAAAACGCGGCGAAGTTTGACAGGAAGATACTCGTTGAGGAAAATATAGACGGTCACGAGGTGGAGTGCGCCGTGCTCGGCAATGATGACGTGAAGGCGACGACCGTCGGCGAAATTATACCGACAGTCGAGTTTTACGACTTCGACGCGAAGTATAACGACAATTCGACGAAGCTGCGTATTCCGGCTGACATTCCCGAGGAAACGATAGAGGAGATACGCGCCTACGCGATAAAGGCGTTTAAGGCTCTCGACGGCAGCGGACTTTCCCGCGTGGACTTTTTTGTAAAGCACTCTGACGGCAGCGTCGTGTTAAACGAGATAAATTCGCTCCCGGGCTTTACGAATATAAGTATGTACCCGAAATTGTGGAACGAGGCGGGGATAGAGTATGGTAAGCTGCTCGATAAACTTATCGAGCTTGCGGAAAAGAGAGTAAAGTAATGAATAATAAGAGTATAGGCGTTTTTGACTCCGGACTTGGCGGACTTACGGCTGTAAAAGAGATAATGAACGAGCTGCCGAATGAGAGCATAATCTACTTCGGCGACACCGGCAGAGTGCCTTACGGTACGCGTTCGCGCGACACGATTTTAAAATACACGCGCGGCGACATACGATTTTTAAAAACGTTTGACGTAAAAATAATCGTAATAGCCTGCGGCACCGCCTCGTCGGCGGCGCTCCCGATGATAAAGGACGAGTTCGACATGCCGATAGTCGGCGTTATAGACGCGGCTGTGTACGCCGCCGTACGCGCGACGAAAAACAAAAAAATCGGCGTGATAGGAACTCCGGGCACGATAAAAAGCGGCGAGTACGAGAAACAAATCACCGCGTACGATCCCGAAATGCGCGTATATAACCGCGCCTGCCCGATGTTCGTACCGCTTGTGGAAAACGGATACTTCGACTGCGAGGTAACGCGCCTCATCGCGGCGGAATACCTTGAGGAAATACGCGCCGCGGGCGTTGACACGCTGATACTTGGCTGCACGCATTACCCGCTTTTGGAAAAGGTGATAGGCGAGTACATGGGTGACGGCGTAACGCTTATAAACAGCGGCGCGGAGGTGGCGAAGTACCTGAAAAAGAAGCTTCACGGCGACACGGCGCACAGCGCCTCACCGGACGCTGACCGCTACCGCTACTACGTCAGCGACGACGTATCGAGCTTCGAGGAGCTTGGCTCGATATTCCTCGAACGAGAAATTAACGGACAGGTGAGCAAAATTGACATTGAAAAATACTGATACCGACTACCGCGTCATCGTCAGGAACAAACAGACCATGGACGGTGAAACGAGCGTCATAGAGGAACTTGCCTACGGCACCTTACGCGAAAAAAACGGCAAACAATACATACTCTACGCCCTCGAGGACGACGGCGGCGAAATTTCGTCACTCATAAAGCTTGACGGCGACGAGGTACTGATAAAGCGCGGCGGCGCGGTAAAAACGTCCATGGAGTACAAAGCGGGCACAAAACGCTCGTTCGTGTACGCCACCCCGTACGGCGGCATAGACATGGAGCTTGAAACTCACCGCGTACTTTCCGACGTCACCGAAAACGGCGGCAAGGTCGAGCTTGTCTACACGCTCACCGTACAGGGCGAAAAATACTTTAACGACACGAAAATAACGGTAACGAAAATATCATGAAAATAAATAATTAAGAGGTAGATGCTTATGAACAGGAAAATCACGGCGGCGCTCCTCGCGGCGCTGATGCTTCTCACATCGACGGCGGCAATAGCCGCGCCGGAGGACGACGAAAAACAATACAGCGGCGAATACACTGCGTTTGAACAAATATCCGACTACGTATCAAAGGCGTTCATCGACGACACCTATACGACCGAGGACGTTATGGCGCAGGGACTTTCAAAGCTTTTGGAAAACAACGAACCCGTACTTGTCGACCTTCTCAAAGCGACGCTTGAAAGCATGGACGACTACAGCGAATTTTACACTGCCGAGGAGTACAAGGAATATCAGGACCAATTAAACAACACGTTCTACGGCATCGGCATAACGATGGAAAAGAAAGAGGACAGCGACTACGTGGAGGTGACCGGCTTCACCGAGGGCAATGACAACGCGCAGAACGCCGGACTTCTCGTGGGCGACCTCATATACAAGGTGGACGGCGAGTACATGACCGGACTTACAACCCGCGCGGTACGCGACAAGGTAGTCGGCGAAGAAGGCACGACCGTTGAAATAACTGTACTTCGCGGCGGCGAGGAGCTGACGTTTCCCATAAAACGCGTCGCGGTAAGCAACGCCACCGTTTCAAGCGCCATACTTGAAGGAAACATAGGCTACATACGAATAACCTCCTTCACCTTCGACACCGCCGGCGACTTTGTCTATAACCTTGAAACGATGCGCGAAAACAACGTGAAGAAGATAATCCTCGACCTTCGCGACAACGGCGGCGGATACGTTGACTCTGCGATAGATGTCGCGGAGGAGATAGTGCCGAAGGGCAAGATAGTGGACGTAAAGTTCCGCAACAAGGAGTACGACGCGACGTACACCTCACAGCTTAGCAAAAAGGAATTTGACTTTGTGGTACTCGTGAACGAGTACACCGCGTCTGCGGCGGAAATACTTGCCAGCGCGATGCAGGATTCCAAGGCGGCGAAGCTCGTCGGCACCAAAACCTACGGCAAAGCCGTGATACAGAACCTCTACCCGCTTCAAAACGGCTCCGTATTCAAGCTCACGGCGGGACAGTACATAACGAGAAACGGCAGGGAGATAAACAAGATAGGACTTGAGCCGGACGTGTACGTTGAAAACGTCACCCAAAACGTGGATCTTGACGATTACACGCCGTTCGACCTCACTACAAGGAACGCCCTCGGCTCGTCGCATAACAACGTGAAGGCGGCGAAGGAGCGCTTAAAGCTTTTGGGCTACTACGACGGTGACACGGAAAGCCCCCTCTTCGACATGAAGCTGAAGGACGCGCTGCGCACGTTCCAGCTGGTGAACGACATATTCTCGTACGGAGTGCTCGACGTGCCGACGCAGGAAACGCTCGACAGCGAGTTTTCCAAGATTGAAATAATGACCGATCACCAGCTTGACAAGGCATACGAGCTGCTTGGCGGAAAAAATAGCAAGTAACGGTATAAAATCCAAAAAAGCGTAAATAATTCTAAGGCGGTGCCAAAAGCGCCGCCTTTTAAAATATTTCTGAAACAAATGTAACGAAAAAGTAATAATCTATTTACAACTTGTCCATAGTTTTATTATTGACTACCAACAAAGATATATGGTATAATCAGTACAATAATCGGAATAACTTGTGGACAAAAACAATTTTGGAGGTAACCCGTGAAAATCAGGTTTAATGTAAAAAGATATTTCCAGGTCTTGGGCATATCACTCGCGGTGATCATTGTGGGCGCGGCTGTTTGTATGGGGCTCGACTTTACGTCGATGAATGTCGCCGAACCGGTCGAGGTCACGTCGACCGTCGAAGCAGAGGGCGGCAAAATAAACGTGCTGCTCATGTGTACCGATATGGACGGACTGCGCACGGACGCGATAATGCTCGCGCAGTACGATACGGACAATAACATTGTGAACATGCTCTCTATTCCGCGCGACACGAGGATGTACGTCGGAAACAGGTACCAAAAGATAAACGCGGCTCACGCGTACATGACCGACGGAAAGATAGGCGGTGCCGAGGCGACAGTCGAGGCGGTGACGCGCATCACCGGAATACCCATAAACTACTACGTGGACTTTTCGCTTGACGGCGTGGCTCACGTTATAAACGAGCTTGGTCCCGTCGAGTTCACGGTGCCCGACATATGCGGCGACGGTCAGGGCATGGTATACGACGATCCCGTGCAGAGTCTGCACATAAATTTGCCGCCGGGTACGTACGGACTTAACGGCTCACAGGCGGTGTGGCTCATGCGTTTTCGTCACGGAAACTGGGATTACGACTTAAACGACGGCAGGGGAGGCTTCCGCGGCTATATAGACGGCGACGGCGGACGAATGGAGCTTCAGCAGGAGTTTATAAAGGCTGTTGTCGACCAAAAGGTGAACGCGTCCCTCGTGCTCAAGATACCGTCGATATTCAAGGCGGTAAGCGAGGAAATAGACACCAACCTCACCGTAAAGGACGTTGTTAAATACTCGAAGTACGCGTCTAACCTCACGAGCGCCAACATCAATTCCTACGAGCTTCCCGGTCATTTTGACACCGCCGTGCTCGACGGCGCGACGCAGGACGTGTGGGAGGTAGACCTTGAAGCGACGGCGGAGCTTGTCCGTTCGGTATTCGGCTATAATGCCGACAACCTCACCATAGGACCGCCCGACGGCAGCGATGACGGTTCGGGAAATGACGGCAGCGGCGATGATGATTATTCGTCAGGCTCGTCAAATTCATCGTCAAGTTCGTCGAGCTCGTCAAATTCATCGTCAGGCTCGTCAAATTCATCGTCAAGTTCGTCAGGCTCGTCAAATTCATCATCGACCTCGTCAAGCTCGTCGTATGACGATGAGGACGTTTACGCGGACGACACATCGTACTCCGATTACGACAGCGATACGGATTACGACGATTACAGCTCCGACGAAAGCGATGAAGCTTCGGATACGGACTATTACGATGAAGAAGAATAAGAAAATATTAAAAAATTTGTAAAAAAGGCTTGAAATTGTTTGTTAAGTATGATATTATATATCAGAAATGAATATAATATATTCAGAAAAGAGTGGGTTTACCCACTCTTTCATGTTTAAATACGGTTTTACCCAACGAAACGAAGGAGATAATAATGGCGAACAAAACAGAAATAAAGGCGCTTGCCTTGGGCGAGGGTATCGCAAAGGAGCAGGGCGTTTACATCGTTGACGTGACGTATAAAAAGGAAAACGGTGAGTATTTTCTCTGTTACTACATCGACCGCGAGGGCGGCGTGGGAATAGACGAGTGCGAAACGTTTTCGAGAGCCGTTGAGGAGGTTCTCGACAGGGAAAACTTTATAGACGACGCGTACACACTGGAGGTGTCGTCGCCGGGCGCGGACAGAAAGCTCACGAAGGAGCGTGAATTTCTTTACTATATAGGCAGAGAGGTCGACGTGAAGCTTTACAAGGCGGTAAACGGCGCGAAGGAGTTTTCGGGCGTGCTCAAGGACTATAAGGACAGTACCGCTTTTGTGGAGAATGGCGGAGAGATCATGGAAATACCTGCCAAATCGGCGGTTTATATAAGATTATCATTCAAGCTTTAGAGAGGAAGATAAGGAAACATGGAAAAGGGATTATTAGAGGTTTTAACGGAAATTTGCGACGAAAAGGGAATAAGTCCCGACGTGCTCATAGACGCTCTTGAGGCGGCTTTGGTAGCGGCTTACAAGAAGAACTTCAACTCGGCGCAGAACGTGGAGGTTCAAATTGACCGCACGCACGGCACCGTCAAGGTCTACGCGCAGAAAACCGCCGTGGAGTTCGTTTCGGACGAGCAGGAGGAGATCTCGATAGAAGACGCGCGAAAGATAAACGCCGCGTTTGAGGTCGGAGATATAGTAAACGTCGAGGTAACGCCAAAAAACTTCGGCAGAATAAGCGCCATGACCGCGAAGCAGGTCGTAATGCAGAGAATAAGAGAAGCGGAGCGCGGAATTATATACAGTGAGTTCACGGAAAAGACGAACGATATAATATCGGGACGCATTGAAAGAATAGAGCGCGGCACGGTGTTTATCGACATAGGCAAGATAGAGGCGATACTCCCCGAAAAGGAACAGCCGCCGGGCGAATATTACGAGGTGGGACAGACTATTCGCTGCTACGTAAGCGAAGTGAGAAGCGGCACGCGCGGCACCCAGATGATCGTTTCGAGAACGCATCCGGGACTTGTGAAAAAGCTGTTTGAAACGGAGGTCCCCGAGATAAGCGAGGGAATAGTCGAGATAAAGAACATAGCGCGCGAGGGCGGCTCGAGAACGAAGATAGCCGTCTACTCACATAACCCCGATATTGACGCGCAGGGCGCGTGCATAGGACCTAAGGGACTTCGTGTTCAGAATATAGGGGACGAGCTTAGAAACGAAAAAATAGACATAGTAAAGTGGAGCGAGGATCCCGCGGAGTACATCGCGGCAAGCCTCAGCCCCGCGCAGGTCATCTCAACCGAGATAAACGAGGACGAAAAGAGCGCGAGCGTCGTCGTCCCCGAGCATCAGCTTTCGCTCGCCATAGGCAGGTCGGGACAGAATGTGCGCCTTGCGGCGCGGCTTACCGGCTGGAAAATAGACATCAAGCCCGACACACAAAACTGATTTACCGAGAGGAAATGTTTAATGAAGCATATACCTGAAAGAATGTGTATCGTATGCAGAAAAATGTACCCGCAAAGCGAGCTTATAAGAATAGTCAGGGAAAACGGCAGCAATGAGATAAAAGCCGACACGGAGAAAAAGCTTTTCGGGCGCGGCGCTTATATATGCAAAAGCGCCGACTGTATAAACGCGGTACGGAAACGGAAAGGAATAGAGCGCCACTTAAAGCGCCCCGTTCCAAGCGGGCTTTACGAGCTTATAGAAGGTATGCGGGAGAAATAAGAAAGGGGATGCGAATATGGCAGAAACGTTAAAACTTGGAGAAATTTCAAAAAATCTTAAGATTACGAATAAGGACATAATTGCAAAGCTCGCCGATCACGGGATCGAGCTTAAAAGCGCCGCAAGCGTCATAAACGAAGACATAGCCGGACTTATCATCGACATATACACGCAGGCGAACGAAATGGGCGAGGAGGAGCTTATCGCCGAACGCGGCGCCGCGATCAATCTAAACGCGGCACGCAAAAAAGAGGAGGAACA
>CANPXG010000069.1 GCA_947585795.1 uncultured Clostridia bacterium | reverse complement strand
GTAAAAATGGCTTATATATTGACTTTTCCCACTCCTACCCTAAATGAAGCTAGACATGGAAAGGGTTTTGAAGGCTTACTCAAGAGATACTTCGGCTAAGCCAAAAACCACGATAATACTTGATTTTATGAAAAATCCCGCTTGTGATAAGCGGGATTTTTTGTGTGGGTGGCGGCGGCACGTTTTATGTTAAAATGATTTCAACATATCCATTAATATAGTTTTAATTTCATCAGAATTTTTAATGAGATAAGTTTTTAAATTAATGCTGTCACCTTTAATTTTTAATCCATGCAGCCATGTTGATTCTATGCTTTTTATATCTTTTATCAAAAATTCTTTACCTTTTTTATTAGTTTGGTTATAAACAACAGATTTTTCTTTAATAGTTATCATCGTCTTTTCTAATCTGATATAAATATAATTGATAATCAACATCAAAATGACTAAGCATAAAGAAATTATATAGCACACACTCCAATTAGCAATAGTATATGATATAAAATTAGTGTATTTAAGCCAATACGAACCATCATGACCTGTATAGCCTTCATCCTCCAGCTTACTCCCTAAAATATTATTCGCTTGTTGGCGTAGTTCTATCTCTTGTTGGCGTAGTTTTATTACTTTTGAGTTTTTAATATTTGTAGGCACATAGGATTCCGTATAATAATCATACATCGCTCTTATTAATTCTTTTCTGTTGTTTTTGTGTTCATCAAATTCATTAATACCGCTTACGACATCTGCCGCCGAAGTAATTGTTACAGCCAAATTTTGACCTCTTTTATAATGTATGTATTGTGTTACAGAAAAAATAAGTATAGCTATTAATATGACTGCAAGCGCACTCCAGCAAATATTAAAAGTCTTTTTTAAATTTATTTTTTCACTTTGTATTAAAATTTTTTCTTCCATAATAAAATTCCTTTCTTAATTTAGATTATTTGCCGCATTACGGCACACAGCAAGCCGCCTTTCCTTTTAATATATAATATGATATATGTTTGTATTACATTTATCAATCTAATTATAGCATACATCACATTAATATGTCAAGGTATAATTGAAATATAGATTGATATAATACTATAAGAGGAAGTGTTATTATGGAAATAGAGCCTTTAAAAATAAAACGGCGGGGCGAGGACGGGAATAAAATAATTACCGTCAGAATAAAAGAAGATACTTTGGCGGCGCTGGATAAGCTTGCCGCAGAAACTAATTATTCACGAAATGAATTGATAAATATTATTCTGCGTCATGGAGTGGACAATATCATAATAGAATAATATCGGCATTATTTTGCTACCGCCCGAGGAAAGACCTTTTTAAGGTCTTTTTTGTAGTTTTTTATAAAAGTATTGCGCAAATAGAACAAATATGGTATAATGTATATAACTGTTTATATTGAATATATACAAAAAAGAAAGGGGATATGGAAGTTATGAAATGCGGGAAATTTATAAGCGCTGTGACGGCGCTCGCGCTGACGCTCGGCGTGTGTCAGACCGTTATGCCCGTCACGACAAATGTCGCGTCGGCTGCGGGTTCGGCGACGGTCGTGCGGCTCGATCCGTCCGAGGCTTCGCCGTTTAACGACGGTAAGTTCGAGGGCTGGGGCACCAGTATGGGCTGGTGGGGCAACCGTATCGGCTACAGCGACACTATGGCGCAGCAGGCGGCGCATGATTTGTATTCCGAGGAGGGGCTCGGTCTTGACATCGTGCGTTACAACGTCGGCGGCGGCGACAACCCGACACACAATCACATAAACCGTTCGGACTCTAAGCTGCCGTGCTTTGCCGTGCCGCAGTACGACGGTGACAGCTATGTGGCTTCGGGCGAGAACACGAATGTTACCAATCTTAAAAAGGACGAAAACGGCGATGTGGTTTATACATGGGATTGGGATGCGGATCATAATCAGGTAAATGTTCTCACAAAGATAAAGGCACAAAATCCCGATGTTCATATAGAGGGCTACACAAATTCGCCTCCGTGGTTTATGACAGAGTCACAATGCTCCAGCGGTGGAATACAGACAGGATGGAACGGGAGTACCAGAGTAGTTGATGAAAATCTTGATCCGTCAAATTATGATGTGTTCGCGAAGTTCCTCGTTGAGGTAACGAAGCACATGGACGAGGAAGGTCTGCATTTTGACAGCTATTCGCCGATGAACGAACCTAATCCGAAGAGTGGGTATTGGTTTGCGCTCAGTGATAAGCAGGAGGGTAACCTTGTTGCACAGGGCGAGCATCAATCGGCACTTATAAAGGCGCTCAAGGACGCGTATAAGGCGGCGAATATCAATACTCTCGTAGCGGGACCGGACGAAACGGATCTCGGTTACACGGTTAGTTCGGTTAACGCGCTTACCGATGAGGGTAAGGCGGCTCTTGACAGAATAGATACTCATACCTACGGCGGCTCTAACCGCGCGGGTGTAAAGCAGACCGCGATCGACGCAGGTAAAAATCTTTGGATGAGTGAGGTCGACGGCGGCTGGAACGGATTCGGTCTTGCGGACAGAATTATTGCCGACTTAAACGGAATGCAGGCTTCCGCATGGGTAATGTGGGATATAATCGACTCGCACAGAGATGCGAATTTTGTCGATCCGACAACGGGCAATCATACCGAGGCGAATAGGTCGTTGGACGTTACAGGCTCTCTCTGGGGCGTTGGTATGGGTAACCACGATACCGAAAAAATCGAGTGGGCAAATAAGTATTACGCGTACGGTCAGTTTACAAGGTACATAAACCCCGGCGACACGCTTATAGCGTCGTCGAACAGTACGCTTGCGGCGTACAACAAGGAAACGGGCGCGATCAAGGTCGTTGTAAATAACAGCGGTTCAAGTGATATTCCGTATGAGATCGATATGTCGGCGTTTACGAGCATAGGCGATACAGTTACGGAGATACGCTCGAACAACGCGACGGGCGCGTCGGCGGAGCATTGGAAGCCAATCACCGGTGAGGCAACGCTTAACGGTAAAATGCTTGAAACAACTGCCAAAGCGGGTACGATCACGACGTATGTGATCGACGGTCCGGAAGGTTTTGAGGATAAATACGCGATAATTAAAGGCGGGGACGATAATCTTCTTATCGGCGGCAAGATTCAGATGACGCTCAATACAAATATTGTGGGAACGCCGACATGGTCGGTTTCCGAAGATGTGGCTTCAATCGACAGTGGAAGCGGTGAACTTACGATAAATAAAAGCGGAACGGTTACCGTCAGCGCGGAGATCGGCGGATTTACAACCTCGAAAGATATAACCGTACCGTTTGATATTTCGAGCAGCAAAACACAGCTCAGCGTGGGTGATAAGATTACGCTTTCGTGTAACGTCGCGGAGGGTTACAGTGGCACGGTCACGTGGTCGGTTTTACCGGCGGAAGCCGCGGAAATCAATTCCGAAACGGGTGAGCTTACGGCTGTAGGTCCCGGAACGGCTACGGTTACAGTTACCGCTAAGGACAGCACGGGAGCGTATACGTCAACGGCGACAAAGGAATTTAAAATTAATGAATACACGCTGTCGGGCAGCGCGTCATGGAATAACGTTGATAGTACCGATTACCGCATGGCGACCGACGGCAGTTTTGACACTTACTTTGACGGACTTACAAACGGCTGGGTAATGTACGATTACGGTAAGCCGTATAAGGTCAGCGAGATAAAGCTTGCCGCGAGAGGCGGAGGAGATACGTATGCCGCCCGTACCGTCGGCGGCGAGGTTCAGGCATCGAATGACGGTATTAATTGGACGACGTTATATAAGATAACGAGCGCGCTTTCCGCGACGGCATACACTACGCTTACCGCCGATCAGCTTGGTCTTTCAGGCGATAAAAAGGCGTACAGGTATTACAGATATACAAATTCGGATCATGAGGCAAACATTTCCGAATTTATAATTACCGGCACACCTTCCGATAACAACAACATTCCCGAGGGTGACCCGACGGTAAAGGATATAGCCGAGTTTACCGATAATTTTGAGGGTAACGAAAATATCTTCGACGCGGCGGCGGGAGATCTTACGGCAAACGGAAATCAGATTTTCGCGTCGGGACTTGAACGTTTTGGAAATGTGTTTGTACCGGTAAAGGATACCGGAAAATCGGAACTTAGTGAAGCGATAACGCTTACGGATAAAGACCGCTTCCGTATGAGCCTTAATATGTTCTCCGGTTGGGAGGACAAGGGTGCGGCAAACACGTTCGCGCTTAAGGACGCGGAAGGAAACGAGGTTGTCGCGTTAAAGCTTACCGGCGGCGGATACACGCTTGAGGAGCTTCGCATAGGCGGAACAAACATTTTGTCCGGCAAGACCGACGGCTCGGCGCAGTGTAAAAACTCCGCAAGCAAGGGCGCGAACGGCTGGGATCACTCTCAGCGCTATCAGAATAATGTGGGATATAATAAAACTCTCGAAATCCTGATCGACGGAACGGGAACGGTTAAAGTATCGTTTACCGGCGGCAACACGGCGAACACAACAGTAGAGGGAGCAATCGATGTTTCGGAGAAGGAGATAACTATCGGTTCGATAGAACTTACAGGCGACTACAATGCGGCGAGAGGCAGGACGGTTTCTTATGATAACCTTGACGGTGATCTTATCACCTATTCCACAAAGCTGCCCGATCCGACAGAGCCGCCGGAAATTCCGGACGACGGTACGCTGATAAGCCTTGACTTTAATAACGGCGATTTGACAAGCGGCTCGAAATATGGTAAGGCTACGGGTACGCCAACATTTGTTGAGGTGGACGGCAGACAAGCGGCTCAACTTACAAACTCCGACGCGACGGTTATAACGCTTACCGACGCGAACGGTAACGGACTTTTGGCGGGGCAGGAGGAAATAACTGTTTCGTTCTCATTCAAGCAGACGGGCGATGCCACGTCATGGTGGTTCTTTGCCGCGCCGAACGATAACGAGCAAAAATATGAACAGGAACATTACTTAGGCGCGTTCGGCAGTGCGGGCAATCTGAAGGTTGAGAGATATAACAACAGCGGTTCGCGCCCGACAGCGAATGAGGACGCGTTTAACAAAGACGCTTGGAATGATGTAATCATTTCCTACGGAGCCGACACTACCAAAGTGTATATAAACAATCATCTTATGAGTACCGTGCCGTCGAGCTGTGCGCTGAAGGATATTTTGGGCACAAATCCCGTTGCGTACATCGGACGCGCGAACTGGGGCGCAAATCATGAGTTTGCGACCGGTTATATTGACGATTTTGTAATAAAGCAGGGTGCGTACAAAACAGTTCTCGACAGTATTGACTTGGGCGATACGTCAGCAGTCAAGGATGATATAACAATTCCGAATATAGACGGCGTTACATGGGAAAGCTCCGATCCCGATGTTGTAGGCGCGAATGGCAAGGTTACGCGCCAAGACGATACCGTTACCGTTACGTTGACTGCAAAAGACGGCGGCAATACGCGAAAGTTTGAAGTAACCGTAATCGGACTTACAGCGTTCGCGGATACGTTCACCGCGTATAACGACAACGGCTCGATTAAATTCACGGCGGACGAGGAAGAGGATAATCCGTACACAAATATAGTTGCTCTGTATAAAGAGGACGGCACGCTTGTAAGCGTCAAAACAGGCGAATATACAGGAAACTTTGATGATGTCGCGGACGGCACATACAAGGTAAACTTCTTCCTTTGGGATTCTGTCAAAGGTATGGAGCCGAAGCATGATAAGGTTACAAAGACTGTTGTGGTCAAGGATGAGCTCCAAACGGCGGCGTATTTGTTCGCGCACTTTGTGGGTACACAGGAGGATGCAACTAAGGAGCAGATGTATTTCTCCGTATCGACCGACGGTACGACGTGGAAAACTCTTAACGGCGGTAAGCCTGTGCTTACGAGCACTGTGGGAACACAGGGCGTGAGAGATCCGTATATTCTGCGCGGCGAGGACGGTAAGTTTTATATTATCGCGACGGATCTGAGTATTTTCCATAATAATAATTGGACTGCTGCGGCGCAGCAAGGTTCAAAGAACATAGTTGTATGGGAAAGCGACGACCTTGTAAACTGGGGCAATGCAAGTCTTGTAAAGGTAGGCGGCGATAACGCGGGCTGCGTTTGGGCGCCGGAAGCGGTATACGACCGTGAAGAAGGAAAGTACATGGTATTCTGGGCGTCGGTTATAAGCGACGATAACTTTGCAAAATACAGGATTTTCAGGTCGTACACGAGCGATTTTACAAACTTTACAGACCCGGAAATCTATATCGAGGAGCCGAACGCCGTGATAGACACGACGATCGTCGAGGACAAGGGCGTGTATTACAGATTTACAAAGAACGAAACCAATACGACTATAACAATGCAGGCATGTACTTCGCTTAACGGCAACTGGAAGGACGTTGAAACGTACACGATAAACGGCGTTGCGGGAAATACCGTGACGGGCTACGAAGGTCCGACTATCTACAAGGATAACGGCTCCGACAGCTGGACGCTGCTCCTTGACTATTTCTCAAAGAGTCAGGGCTACAAGCCGTTTGTGACAAGTGATTTGTCAACGGGTGTGTTCACGTCGGGAAGCGATTTCACGTTTGACGCGACGTACCGCCACGGCACGGTTATGCCGATAACGCAGGCGGAGTATGAAGCGTTGGTGGAGAAGTATCCTAATTCGTAAAAAGACGAGTAAATTTAAAAGGAACTGCGGCAGATCTGAGCTGCCGCAGTTCTTTTTTTTGTCAAACAAGTTGTATATAGTGTATTTGAGTAAAAACACTATATCTTGTGGTGCGTTGTGATGAATGATACTATATATGATATTAACAAAAAAAGTGTCTTTATTATTACATTTTTAACAAAAATACTGAATTTGTTTGACAAATCATATAATTTTCTTGTAAAATTGCGTGAAATGAGGTATAATAATTACGTTGTCCCAAAGGGACAAGCACCGACAAAAAAACAAACGAATAAAATAATAGAAGAGGAAATATAAATGAACTGTACAGCCGAAAGCACAATTTTAAAAACTTCATTTTGCACGAATTTATTTCGCTGCGGAACACTGAAACATGGCTATTAAAAGAATGCTTATCGCACTGTTGGCGTTGCTCGGGTATCGAGAACCGCCATCACCTCGTCCGACGGATAAGAGTGAACATGTGCTTCATATTTTTACTTTCTTACTGTTCATTATTTATTATTTCCTTACGCTTCGGAGTATTTATTCGGATTCCGGCTTGACAAATCTATCTTTCTTTTGTTGGTTCGTTTCGATGACGATCACCGCGACCGATAATCTGAAGAGGATCTTGTTCGGGATGAAAAGATATAAGGAGCTGACAGCCGAGTCAAACATTTCAAAGCATAAGCGCTATGTATTTCACAACGGTTTTTATATGTTCATACTTGCAGCTGAAGCGCTTTCTGCAATATCGGTGTTTGTAATACATATGGCAGAGTTTAAATGTGACCTTGTTTCGCTTGAACAGAAGCTGATGTCTGTTTCGACAGTGTTTTTTATGGCACAGTCACTGGTGCATGCGATGGTTGACACGCTAAATTTGGATGACATTGAGGAGATATAATAAATGAGTAACGGTATAAGCAACAGCACGATTTTTATTTGCGCCTTTTTGATAATTGCAATAATCGGCATAAATTTGATCGTTGTGAGAAAGTGGAACAAAGCAAATGACCAACAGTCATTGGCGGAGGCGGTTGCCGGTAACCGCCGTAAATTTTTGGAAATACTGCACGGTAACAATGATGCGCCACAAGTTATTCCGGTCATTTTGGTAAGCGAGATATTGTTAACATGTGCCATTGTTGTGCCGATCGCCACTTACTTTATACTGCACAATCACGGTCCCAATCCGTGTGAGATAGATCATATTGATATCAGTCAAGATGATAGATCTTGTTCTATGGTTATTGATAAGGCAGAATTAAAGTTATAAAGAGGTTATAAAATGGATACTGTTTTTAAAGCGGCTTGGCAGGCAATGAATGAGTATTGCTCCAATAAAAGCGAGATAACACTTAACAAAAAACAGGAAAAAAAATATGTGGGCAAATGTGCCGGCTTATATCGGGACTTTATATCGGAGTATATGAGTGCTGACAGTAATGTTTTGGACAGGCATAAGATCAGTTCGATCATTGCTATCGTCGGTTCTTCAGATGACTATGTCCAAAGCGTAAACGCTGTTGGTGACGATAAGTTTTTTTTGGGAAGATATAACGTGCCTCTTGCGGTTGCGTTGGCGTTTATCGAACAGTCCATGAATAAGGATCTGCATGACTTTAAGTTGATCGGCGAATCGGAAAGACTAAAGCTTCATATACCGTTACCGACCAGTTGTAATACGCCGTATATCGACTCTATAGCCAGGATATTGTGGTTTGAAGAAAGAAAGTCTGTGAGTGATACGCTGCGTGTCGTTGAGTTGGCGAATATTTTCTTTTTGATAGAAGAATGTACGCTCTTGAAATACGGCGTTAATATGCAAAAATGGGTGGAAATGAAGAAGGAGCAGGAGCTTTAGAGCGCAAAACAGTTATAAACAAATTAAAAACAGGTACTTGATTTTAAAGTATCTGTTTTTTTGTATGCAAATTATGTGTAAAAAGAAAGCTTTCACACAAAAAGGGGGGAGGGTGAATAATATATAATAAGGAAGAGGCGGGGGAAGTCCTTGCTTTTTCCGTACAGTGAAGGGCGAAAGGAGTTATTTTTATGTATATAGTGGTTGGCAGCGCAACCGCCGCGGAAAGATTGAAAAGGGCGGCGGAAAGAATTGTCGGTTTTCCCGCTTATGTGGTGCATACGCCCGCCGGTATTCGTCACGGCGGC
This sequence comes from uncultured Clostridia bacterium, assembly GCA_947585795.1. Taxonomy (GTDB): domain Bacteria; phylum Bacillota; class Clostridia; order UBA1381; family UBA1381; genus Hominilimicola. Next base: position 1,803 of record CANPXG010000069.1, on the reverse strand, counting down.
TGCTCGTACTCCGTGCGTCTTGATGACCGCGCGCTTAACGAAATTAAAAAAATATCAGCCGATAACGGTATATCTTTTAAAAAAATTTATATAGAAAAAACAGAAAAAGGGGAGCGTGTTTACCATGCTATATCTTGATAATGCCGCGACTACGGTGAGAAAACCGCCCGCGGTCTACGCAACGCTTATGAAAAGTACCGTGTTCACAAACGGAAACGCGGGTAGGGGTACGCATAAAAAAAGTATGGACGCTGTGCGCGCCATAGTAAATACTCAGGATCTGATCGCGCAACTTTTTAATATTTCCGAACCGCAAAATATAGTGTTCACGCAAAACGCCACGTATGCGCTCAATACCGCCATTTACGGTACGCTCAAAAACGGCGGACACGTTATAGTGACGGCTATGGATCATAACAGCGTGCTGCGCCCGGCGTATCGGTTGGGTAACTGCACGGTCGTGAACGCGAACAATGTCGGTTACGTCAGCGCCGAGGACGTGGAAAAAGTAATTAGGAGCGATACAGCGCTTATCGTGTGTACGCACGCGTCGAACGTCTGCGGCACGCTGCAGCCGGTGTATGAGATAGGACGTATCGCGAAAGAGCACGGTGTGCCGTTCCTCATCGACGCGGCGCAAACGGCGGGCTGCGCGGTGGTGGACGCGGAGGAAATGAACGCGGATATGATAGCGTTCTCGGGACATAAAGGTCTTATGGGTCCGCTTGGTACGGGCGGCTTGTACGTCAGAAATCCCGAAAAGCTGTACCCGCTTGCGGTCGGCGGGACGGGCAGTAATTCGGAGAGTATCGTACAGCCCGATTTTATGCCGGATAAGTTCCACAGCGGCACGATGAATACTCCGGCGATAGCGGCGCTGGGCAGCGGCGTTAAGTACGTGCTTGACCGCGGCGTGAAGGCGATCAATAAGCACGAGCGCGCGCTGGCGATGCGTTTTCGCGAAAATCTGCTTAATATGGACAACGTCAAAGTGTACGGCGACAGCGCGAGTATCGCTACGGTCGCTTTTAATGTCGGTAAAATGGACAGCGGTGAGGTCGCGGAGCGCCTTAAGGGACGCGCGGCGGTGCGCGCCGGGTACCATTGCGCCCCGCTTGCGCACAGAGCGTTGGGTACGGTCGGCACGGGCGCGGTGCGCGTTTCGTTCGGTCTGTTTAACAGTAAAAAGGACGTTGGAAAAATCACCGATTACGTGTACCGTATAAGCAGAAATACAAAGGGATAGAGCAATCTGTCCCGTACATAAACACGCGCTTCGGCGGGATAATATTTTTGAAAAAGGTATTGACAAACACTATTCATTTTGATATAATAATCCAAGTCGGTTGCCGTAACCGTTATTATACGCGGGTGTAGTTCAATGGTAGAATTCCAGCCTTCCAAGCTGGTCGCGTGGGTTCGATTCCCATCACCCGCTCCATTTTATGTGTCTGTAGCTCAGTCGGATAGAGCAATTGCCTTCTAAGCAATGGGCCGGGGGTTCGAATCCCTCCAGACACGCCAAAAAATATGGTGGGTGTAGTTCAGTTGGTTAGAGCGTCAGTTTGTGGCACTGAATGTCGTGGGTTCGAATCCCACTACCCACCCCATTTTTATTAAATGTAGAGATAGTATGGGGATATAGCCAAGTCGGTAAGGCACCGGATTTTGATTCCGGCATTCGTAGGTTCGAGTCCTGCTATCCCTGCCATTTTCTTTTATGCGGGCCATTAGCTCAGTCGGCAGAGCACTTGACTTTTAATCAAGTTGTCCGGGGTTCGAATCTCCGATGGCTCACCAGTT
>CANPXG010000068.1 GCA_947585795.1 uncultured Clostridia bacterium | reverse complement strand
ATTATATTAAAAAAGCAGTATCATAAATAATAAATATTTATGACAGTAAATTGTGGTATCTTTATTATAGCATATTTTAGTGGATTTGCAATAATACAAATTTCAAAAAACACATAAAAAGGGACGTATTTTGTAATACGTCCCTTTTGCATGTATGTACATTTAATGTCTTATTTTTATAATCAAGTAGCTTATAAGGTATATGACCACCAAGCCGCAGACGGTGTAGGCAACTATCTGCCCTGCTGTGGTGAAGTTCAGCGCGAAAAGTACGATCACCGCGATGGCGGCAAGTGTGATGTAGACCGCGAATGACAGTGAGCGCGCTTTTTCCATGAGCATTACATTGCGCTCGTCGGTTTCGGCTGTTTCGCGCTTTTGAAGCTTTTCGGGGTCGCGTATCACGATAATGTTCCTCACCGCCATTATCGCTCCGCATACCGCCATCGCCATGCCCATTGCCGATATTGTGTCGTTCGGATTTTTGCCAAACGTTCCCACTGCCCACATAACGCCGCCAATCACGACGTATAGCAGCATAATTACTATTCTTGTCATTGTTTTACTCTTGAATTCCATTTTTACTCATCCTCCTCAAATATAAAAATGTCCTCGATTTTTACGCCGAAAAATTTCGCGATTTTGTGCGCGAGCAAAAGCGACGCGGTGTAGCGCCCGTTTTCGAGCGATATTATCGTTTGGCGCGTCACGCCGACCGCCCTCGCAAGCTCCTCCTGCGTTATTCCTCTTTGCTTTCGCGCGTCCTTTAACGCTACTGTCAAATTATCATCTCCCTTGCAAAAATGTAAAATGCACTTTACATTTTCAATATAGCATACGTTGATTAAAATGTCAAGTATATTTTACATTTTTATTTGAAATTTTTTTCGCAAAAAAGGGACACTTGAGTTTTAGTGTCCCCTGTAAGTTTGTTTTAGTGTCCCCCATTATCCGCCGATTTGGCATTTCAGACCACTCTTTTTCGCGTTTTCGAGCAAAAGCTGCATATGGTCGTTCGGTATAAGCGGCAAATCGCCCATAAGATACTCTCTGCCCAAGCCCTCGTACTTGCCCTGACCGAGCCTGTGGTACGGGAGCAGGTGAAGATGCTCGACTCCGGGGAGCGACGCCGCGAACATCGCTATATCGTATATCTCCGACGGCGTGTCGTTGAACGTCGGTATTACGGGTACGCGTATCGTGAGGTTTACCATACCGCTTTCCGCGATTTTACGTGCGTTTTCACGTATCAGCTCGTTCGGCTGACGCGTAAATTCCTTATGCTTCGCGCTGTTCATATGCTTTATATCCATGAGCACGTAGTCGAGGTATGGGAGGTATTTCTGTATCGTTTCCCACTTCGCAAAGCCGGTCGTTTCTATTGCCGTGTTAATTTCAAGTTCCTTGGTCGCGCGTAAAAGGTGCGGCGCAAAGTCCGGCTGCAACAGCGACTCGCCGCCCGAAAGCGTAAGACCGCCGCCGCTTCTTACATAGTAAAACCTGTCCTGAAGTATGATCGGCAAAAGCTCCGCGACGGTAACGTCCTTACCCATGATTTTTTCCTTACCCTCGAACATCATCGGCTGAACGTCAAATTCCTGCGACTCGGGGTTGCAGCACCAGCGGCAACGCAAAGCACAGCCCTTTAGAAATACGATCGTGCGTATTCCCGGACCGTCGTGTATGGAATATTTTTGTATGTCGAATATGCGCCCTTTTGCATCTAAGTAATTTTCCATGTTAAATCCCTTTTACAGCTTTAGTCAACGAAATTCGCCTGTTCCGTTCTCGCGATTATGTCGTCCTGCAGTGAGCGTGAAAGCGTTGTGAACAGTGCGCTGTAGCCCGCCACGCGGACAACGAGCGACTTGTAGTTTTCGGGGTGCTTCTGCGCGTCCAAAAGCGTTTCCTTGCTTACGACGTTAAACTGCATGTGCATGCCCTTTTGGTCGAAGTACGCTCTGATATACGAAACGAAGTTTTTAAGTCCTTCTATACCGCTTAGCGCCGACGGGTGGAACTTCTGATTGTAGAGCGTTCCGTTTGACGCAATACCGTGGTCGAGCTTTGCAACGGAGTTAGCCGCAGCTGTGGGGCCGAGGCGGTCGCTGCCGCTGCGCGGGCCTACGCCGTCGGCAATAGGCGTGTTCGCGAGTCTGCCGTCGGGTGTCGCGCCCGTCTGCTCGCCAAGAGGTACGTTAGCCGAAACGGGGTACAGTCCGGCGTGGAACTGACCGCCGCGCGGATTGTAATACTTCTCGACTTCGCGCGTGTATACGTACGCGACATCACGCGCAAACAGATCGACCTCTTCAATATCGTTGCCGTATTTGGGGAGCTCGTCTATCATTTCGAGCAGCTTGTCATAGCGTGCAACGTCCTCTTTTGACGACGTACCCGCAAGGAACATTCTGCATATTTCCTCAATCTGCGCCTTTGTAACCGGTTTACCCATATCCGCAAGATTTTTAACGACCTCCGCCGTCGCGTTCTTAGCCGCTTTCGGAGTAAGACCTCTGCCGTAGTTATGTAAAAGAGCGTCCTTAAATTCAGCCATCGACACAAGTTTTTTGTCGAATACGAGCGTTCTTATCGCGTTCAGCGCGTCCGTCATGTTCGCGATACCGAAGCCCTGCGGGCCCGTGAAGTTATAGTGAGCGCCGCCCTCCTGTATCGTTTTGCCGCGCGCGATACAGTCGTCGATCATCATCGACACGAACGGAAGCTGTCCGCGCTCGCCGTGCGCAACGTCAATGGCGTTGTCGGCGTTTACCATGAGCTGTATCATGTACTTCATCTGCGCCTTGTACGCGTCGTAGAACTCGTCAAACGTTTTCATCTGCAGCACGTCGCCCGTTCTTAGCCCGACCTGCACGCCCTTGTCAACGCCGTTCGAGAACACAAGCTCCAGCGGACGGCACATGTTGAAGAACGCCGCGTCGTGCCAGCCGTCGGTTTTATGCGACGCCTGCGGCTCAACACATCCGATTATGTTGTAGTCGCGCGCGTCCTCCAAGGTGACGCCTCTGCTCATGAGCGCGGGAATAATAACCTCGTCGTTGTAATACGCGGGAAGTCCGACGCCCGTGCGTGTAAGCTCCGCGCACTTAATCATAAACTCGTTCGGCGTACCGTTCCAGATACGCACCGAGAACGACGGCGCGGGGAGACGCGTGTGCATCGAAGCCTGAATACAAAGGAAAGAAAGGTCGTTTGTCGCGTCAAGACCGTCGCGCGTCTGACCGCCGGCGCAGAGGTTCTGGAACAGACTGTAACCCGCGAAACCTTCCGCCGACGCCGCGTCGCGAACCTTATTGAGGTCGTTCAGCTTTATCCATATACAGTCAAGAAGCTCCTGAGCGAACTCGCGCGTCAGTATGCCTTTTTCAATATCCGTCTTGTAGTAGGGGTACATATACTGGTCGAAGCGTCCCGGTGAAATCGAGTGACCGCTTGCCTCCATCTGAATGAGCATCTGCACGAACCAGAATGACTGACACGCCTCATAGAACGTGTCCGCGCCGTTTTCGGGCACCTTCGCACAGTTTTTCGCAATCTGCATAAGCTCCTGCTTACGTACGGGATCGGTGCATTTCTGCGCTTTTTCGTACGCAAGGTTAGCGTAGCGGCGTGCGTAATTTATAGCCGCGCGGCACGAGATAAGGCACGATTCCAAAAATTCGTGTCTTTTTGAGTAGTCGCTGTCGTAGACGTTAGCTTTATTAAGTTCGTTTTCAAGGATCTCCATGTAGCCTTTAAAGCCTATCTGTACGACCTTGCCGTAGTCAACGGTAACGTGTCCTACGCCGTTGTAGAAATAGTTGCCGGGCGTGAACATATTATGATCTATCGCAAGCCTCGCCTCGGGAGCCATGTACGCCGTCGCAAGCTCGCTCGTCGTTTTGCCTTTCCAGTACGGGTACACCTCGCGCAGCGCGCGTTTTGTTTCCTCGCTTATGTGGAACGGATCGGCTTCACGCGTTTCAACCGTGTCAAATTCGGCTTCAAGCCACTCATACGAGTATTCGGGGAACACCTGACAGCTTCTCGGAGCTTTTGTCGCGCTGCCGACTATGAGTTCGTTGTCGCGGATCGTTATGGGGATATTTTCAAGTATGTGCTCAAACGCCATGGCGCGGCGCTTTACGTTCGGCAAATCCTCCGTCTGCTTGTAGCTTTCCGTAAGGAGTACGGCTCTGTCAGCCTCAATTTCGGGCATCTTTGCGAACAAGTCCTCCAAAAGCTTATCTATTCGTTCTGTGCGGGGTATATCAGTCGTATTAAATGTCTTCATATTGTACCTTCTTTCCTCGGTTTGTCTATATATAGTGTTATTATATCATACGGGAAAAAATTTTTCAATAGATTTTGTTAAAAGATTACAAAATAAAATCTTTTTATTATTTTTGTGGTCAGAAACGAAAAAGGGGCTTAAAAGCCCCTTTTTCAGCGTTATTGTATTATTCTTTTGTTACTATGCCTGTCTTGATTTCCGATATGCCGTCTATCTTGCCTGCCATCTTGATGATGTAGCTGCCCGATACAGCGTTCGGAATATTGATTGTTGTAAGATTTGTGAGGTCTGCGCCGTTCATTTGTTTTATGTAAACCACATCGCTGTCCTGAACGCTTGTTGTTACCGTGTCGGGTTTTACGACCATTACGATAACAGGTCTTGATGCGTCGAATGCGGGTTTCGCTGCAAACGACAGTTCATTGCCGCTAAGCGTTGCCGTAATTGTGCCGTCATCCTCCGTTACGGCTTCGTTCTCGCTGTTCGAGGTCATTGCGTAGACGTAGAGAACGTCGCTGTCCTTATTGAAGCCTGCGGGCATCGGGGCGTCCATAGCTATCGCCGACATTTCCTCGCGTGCTATACTCTTCGCCGACATCTTCTTTGTCGTAATGCTCTTAAGCGTTGTTTCCGCGCTGTCGTATACGGCTACGATAAAGGTTACCGTGTCGGAGTACGCGAAGTTCTTTGTTACCTTGAGCTGCGTTACCTTTGAGTAATCGTCATTAAATCCAATCTTATTTATCGCGAATATGTCGCCTGACTGAATTGTAATCTTAACCTCATCATGAAGCGTGCCGTCATAAGTCTGTGCTCTTAAGTATACCGTCTGAGGTTCTGCCATCGCGTCAACAGTCATCTTACCCGACTGCGAGTTAACAGTAATGAGCTCAGAATCAAGCGGAGCGCTGTTGTCCGCGTTGTATACGACCCATCTGATAACTCCCGCAAGCGTGTTTCCGAACGGAACGCCCTTGCGGAGCGCCGTGGCGGTACCCTGTATCGACTGGCCCGCGAACATTGTGTCCTTATCAACGCTTGCTTTAAGCTCGTCGGGAACTATTTTCGCACAGTACACGTTATCAACGCAGGTGTTTGCCTGAATTTCCATATGGTTTGCCTGGCTTTCGGCGAGGTTTCTCATCGGAATACCCTCCACTACATACGGCTTACCCGCTTCACCCGTTTCGGGGTCCACGCGCTTACCGTCAACATACTTATATACTATGAGGTTAGCGTATGCGTTATCGTTACCCGTTGAACACATGATCTGAACATTGTACCATGATGTGGTGTCAACATCGCAGTATGTATTTGTGTTGCTGCCATCTCTTACTATGCCGAGCTTACCGCCTTTATAAGTAACCTGCATACCCTGCTTGCCTTTGCCGTTGTTCCAAACAGTCCAGCCTGCGCCCTCGCCGCCGAACTTGAGGTCCGCGCTGTAGAGAACATTATCACTGTTGTCACTTTCGAAGCCGACAAAGTCTGTGGCGGCGGTTATGTTATAGTAGCCGGAGCCGTCCCATGAACCTTCCTCAAGCTCACGTCCCGTTACAACTTCCTCGCACGCGTCACCGGAAACAAATTCGTCCTTGTTTCCTTCTTCGCCGTTAAGAATCATTGTTCCCGGCTTAACGTCAAGCTTAATATCTTTGTAAGCACTGCCCGACTTGTTGGACGCTCTTACGGTTATTTTCTGCGGAATTACGTCCTCGGTTACCTCTACTTTGCCGTTTTTAACGGTAATACACGTATTACCCGTTTCACGTACTCCCGCCTCATTGAGAACGGTCCATACTATATCGTCGTCCTCCACCGTGACATCCGTGTCGTTCATCTTTGCCGATACGGTGATTTGAGCCGGTTCTCCGAGACGAACATAATCCTTATCGCTCGTAAGCTCAATACTGTTAAGCTTATCTTGGGACGTGTCTATAGCGGTTATATTGATTTCAACCTCACCGTACGGACTGCCCGGTGTCTTGGCGGTAGCTCTTACAACAATAGACTTGGTTTGCGTTTCGACTGTTGTGAAGAGTATATTGTTTTCAATTTTTATTGTATCGTCGTTAAGCAGATTTCCTTCCGTGTCATAGATTGACCATTCAAACTCCGGAATGGTTACCGCCGCGTTATTTCGTTTTGCCGTCGCCGACAGCAATACGTTTTGATTTGCCTTTATGTCGGTCTTTACAGCCGAAACATCTACCGAGTTTGCATACAGTGATGTGACAGTTAGATTATCAATGCTTACTCCGGGATTTACCTCCAGCCAATCAGCCAATTTGCTGTTGGTGCCGCCGAAATTCCTCAGATTCATTCCGGGCGTTTCTTTAATCAGAACAGGCTCACCGCTTTCAAGACTGTACAGCTTGCCTACAGCCGAAGGATTAGTGACCGCCATTTTGCCTTCAATGACAAATCTGTACCACTTGTTAAGCTCTATAGCTCCCAAATTCTGATAATCATTCTTGCCGCTGCCAGTTTGTGTTCTGAAATTAGTACCGTCGAACGACATGTTCGGACCGGTTTTATCATCTTTGTTTGTAAACCTGATGCTTCCCGACGCTTCATCAAATCGGAAGTCAAACGAAATACGGCTTTCCTTTTGAAGCGTCGTACCCATGTTTTGTTCAAACGCATTTGCTACTTTTTCACCGGATACTGTAAGACATCCGTTCGGCTTGTCGTCATATGTGAGATTGAGGACTTGTTCCTCGCAGTCTGCGGGATCCTTCGGTTCAACAGCGGTCAATTCAATATCGTCTGCGCCCATAAGCTCAAAGCTGTCAACAGAAGCACCCGAAGCCGCACTGTAGGTTATCGTGCATGTTTTTGCGTTCGCGTCTTTGGCAAATGTTACGCCGTCAATATAATCTCTTCCGAATACGGCGCTGTAATTCACAAACAAATCTCCGCCGATTGCCATTGCGTTTTCGATTATCTCTGTTCCGTTCGTTTCTCCATCCTTATATATCGCATTCGTATCGGCTGCAACTTTATACGTATGTCCTCCTGCGGTAAATGTCATTGTAAGAGTACTGCCGCCAAGGGTATAGTCGCTAATTGCACCTAAAGTTTTAAGTTTTTCCAGTACAGGCTTTACAGGTCCGAATACGCCCTGTCCGGCGGAGCCTTCCCTCGCGCGAAGTTCGCCCGCAAGAGCAAGATCTTCGCCGTTTACTTTTACAGTATAATAAACGTTTGTGTCGATCTCTTTAGCAATTTCAGTGTTGCCGTTTTCGCTGAAGTCAGCCTTTACGGGAGCAGCCAGCGGCTTAAATGCCTCTACCTTCTGTTCCACAACGGGAGGCTTCTCGTCTGCCTTGAACGCGCGCTGCATTGTTGTTGAAAGACCTGTCGCATCGTCAACGCTGTTATCGAACGCAACGGAATTAATGCTTGCCTCTACTTTGCCAAGCGTCGCGTGAGTAACCTCCAATGTTATCGGACCTGCGTTTCTCGTCGAGCGCACGAATATTCTGTTTCTTCCGCACTCGGCAAAAGTGTAGTTCTTATGCGTTGTGTTCAGAGCGCCAACGCCGCTTGTGTAGCCGCCAAGTAGTACGCCGTTTCCGCTGAGGCTAAGGTCAAGTCTGCTGTAATCGAGAGGACATACGTTTCCGTCCTCGTCAAGTACTTCAACGTCGAAGTACATAACATCGGAGCCGTCCGCTATAAGTCCGTCAGGTCCCATAACCGGAGTAAGACGAACCTCAGCCGGCTCGCCGGTTCTCTTTATGCTGTCCTCGGCAACCATAATATCACTGTCGTTATACGCCTTTACGCTTACCTCGTCGCCCTGTGTAACGTCGATTTCCGTGAATTTGTATACGAAATTGTTTTCGGGCTTTACGTTTGTTTTTTCAAGCTTTCCGTCTATGTAAAGCTCTACCTTGACTATATCGGGTGAACCGATCACATATACGTCCTTCTTGGTAGGATCTCTTTGGAGGAATTTGCCGTTCGGCTCCCAGTGAACGGGGCTTCCATCCTTTAACGTTCTGTCCTCGTACCAGTAATTGCCTTTTTCCTTATCGTCTTTTATGTACGAAGGATAGCTCCAGTGACCGACGATGTTTACCGCCGGTGTATCGGACTGTACGGCTTGAAGCGCGTAAAATGCTTCCTTTTTAATTCTTACCGCGTCAACCTTACCCGATGTACGGCAGTTTTCTGAGTGCATGTTTCTGTTGTGCATATTTGAGTCGGACCATACCATTATAGCGGCACCCGCATACAGTTCGCTTCCGCCGCCGCCGACTCTGCCCGCCCAAAACTCGTTGTACGCCGACGCGTTTATTCTCGCAAAGTCCTCGGACGTTTCGTCCCACATATCGTAGTCGTCAACCTTGTTCGCGCCGTTGAGCCACCAGTTCTTATAATCGTAATCCGGCGGTGAGAAATCATCCCAAACACGTCTTGGCGCTTCGTCACGCGCGTATTCCGTTTCCATGATAGGCATATACTTATTGTTCGCCGACTGCATTGAAGTCTTTGCCGCCGAAGCGTTTCTGTTAAGCATTGTACCGACATACTCGGCAGCTTCGATTTGCTCTTTGCTGCTTATTGTACGGCTGCCCGTGAAACGTCCGCCGTTGGGGTCAAGCTTTGCCTTTAAGTCGGTCATTTCCTGCATATGCGCGGGACTTATCGCGTTGTTACCTGCCTCCCAAAAGAGTACGGAAGGATTGTTTCTGAAGTAAATCATCGCGTCGCGCATAGCCTCGACACGCTGATCCCACGATCTGCCGTCAGTGTCGCCTTCCTTGTCGCCCGCGGGACAGGTTACAAGTATGCCGTATTTATCGGTGCTTCGTACCTCGACAGGCTTCGGTGCAACGTGCATCCAGCGGATGTGGTTGCCGTTTGATTCCTTAAGAAGCTGCATATCGATATCGGTGAGCCAGTCGTTAGCCGTGCCGACAACAGCCCACTCGTTCGTCGCTCTCTGAGCGTAGCCTTTTAAGTAAGTGCTCTTGTCGTTTATAAGCAGACCGTCGTTTATGTTATAGTCAACCTTTCTGAAGCCCGTAACGGTTTTTTGAACGTCTATCGCTTTGCCGTCCTTGTCCTTAAGAATTGTATAAACGGTGTAAAGGTATGGATCCTTGTCGCTCCAGAAACGCATATTCGTCATTTTAGCCGAAGCCGTTATGTAAGATACTCCTTCGGGGGAAATATCCGTCGCGGCGGGATCGTCCTCATACGCGTCATCGGGAACCATGTTCAGGTGGTGACCGATTGTCACTTCGGCAGGTTCAAACGATGCGTTCATCGGCTTCATGTCTTTTAAGGAATCCCATACCATCGTTTTTACGGTACCGGACGCGGAAACGATCGATGACGGTACTTCATAAACGCCGTTGGCATCCTTTGCGAGCGTAACCTTGTCGCCGAGCGCGGCGCTTACAAGCTTATTGCCGTCGTACTCCGCAAAAATAAGCTGTGCATCGTTAAGCGCTTCGTTAGCCGTTACTTTTACAGCCTGCGGAACGGCAGCCGTGCCTTCCTGACTGAACGTGGCGGCGAGTTTGCCGTCCATACCGACTACATCTACCTGAAGCGTTACATCTGCGTCCTCGGCAGTTTCGTTTCGAAGCTCCGCTTTGACGTTTATCGTCGCGGATTTCGCGTCTATGTCGTAGTTTGAGCCGTAGATGTAGTTACCGGTCGTCTTTAGGTTGTTGTAAAGCGGAAGCGTTTGGTAAATCTTACCCTTCGCGTACAGATTTACGTTACCTGTGATACCGCCCTGAACCTCGTTAAAGTCCGCCGTGTTCCACTGATAGCCGCTGCCGTCAGCCGCGCCGGGAGTGCTGCCGGGCTTTGTTTCCCGTGTTTCGTTGTTGTTGCCGCGCGACGCGCTGTTATCCGTCGCGACCGCGATAACGTTCTCCTGACCGGGTTTTACATAATCGGTAATGTCAAAGCCTATCGGCGCGATACCAGCTTCGTAGTAGCCGACCATTTGTCCGTTTACCCACAGGTAAACAGACTGTCTTACCGCCTCAAATTCGAGGAACATCTTTTTACCCTCGTCGCTTTCGGGAATTGTCACGTGCTTTCTGTAGAACATAAAGCCGCGGTAATAATTCTGCTCGCCCGAATCCGTAGCCGCGCCGTCAAACGTGTCCTCCGCGTTTATCGGGTGCGGTACTGATACTGTTTCCCAGTCGGTGTCGTCGTAGTCAACAGCGTAGAACTGTTTTCCGTCCTTTTCTACGCTTGTCTGAGCCTCCGCAAGCGGGTAAACCGTCGTTCCCGACGCTTTCTTAAACTTCCAGTCAACGTTCATGTTGTACGTCACAGCCGGGCTTTCCGGCGCGGTGTACGTGTCGCCGGTTTCACCCGTGCCGCCTGTAGGCTCGGCGTATACTGGGAGCGCGGTGAACATTGACGCAATCATAGCAAGAGTTATGATTGCAGAAATGAATTTTTTCATGTCGTTCTCTCCTCCTTGATTTTTTTATCCGCCTTGTGCGTCCGTGGCGGATTATGC
>CANPXG010000067.1 GCA_947585795.1 uncultured Clostridia bacterium | reverse complement strand
CATTCGTGATTTCATCCACATTCAGCGTTCCGTCTATTACATAGTCAGAGGAAGGCAAAATATCTTTTTGCACTTGGACAAAGGCGATTCGCGCATATTTTAAATACATTTCCAAATCACAACGTATCTCATCCGCAGTGGCATCATTCATATCTCTTAGAATTCGTCTTGCTAAGGATATATCCGGTGGAGTATCAATGAAAAAAGCTGTATCAATATACGGTTTAATTGTATCATGACAATAGGCAAAGGGATAGTCCAATATAAGATACTCACATCCTCCTATTGCCTTGATTCTCAAAATATCTTCCTCTAAAGGTTTCAAATTCCAAACTTGATAATTCGCTCCGTCAAGTACCCATTGATAAAAGTTATCGACTTCACCCTCAAAAGTATAATCATCAAAATGTAAAGATTGGGAATTTCGTAATCGCTTTTTCAATTCGTTCACAATAGTTGTTTTTCCACCGGCAGTAACTGCGGCAACAGCAATGATTTTCATATTCAAATCAGTCCTTTCTATTGCAGGCCAAAAGTGGGAGCAAGGATAAAAATGTATGGTGTAACATAAACGACAAGTACGCAAAAGGGGTGTGGAGAAAATGCCTCCCCCACCACCACCACAAAAAAGAACAGTCCCGAAGGACTGTTCTTTAAAATTATTCACTAAGAATTAATTTCTTACGAAAGTATCATAGAGGATCTTAGCAGACTGAGCTCTTGTAGCGTGATCCTTCGGAGCAAACTCTGTATCAGATACACCATTGATGATACCAGCGTCAGCCAACGTCTGAACAGCTGTTGCAGCGTAGTCAGAAACTTCACCCGCATCAGCGAACGACATCGTACGAATTGCCGAGAACGTCATACCTAACGACTGACCTGCCTTCATGGTCATAAGAGCCATATCCTGTCTCTTGATCAGGTCATTAGGACCGAAGTTACCGTCACCGTAACCCTCAACTATACCAAGCGAGCTTGCTACCGCAACCGCATGATAGAACCAAGCGTCTGTCGGAACGTCCGCAAATACTACGTCCGCACTGTCATTCATGTGACCGATTGCACCAACAAGGATCTGACAATACTCAGCTCTCGTGATATTCGCGTTAGGATCGAAGATCGTGTCACTTCTACCACTGATAATACCTCTTGCAGCAAGAGCGTTTATAGCTTCCTGAGCCCAAGGAACTGTACCAAGGTCAGTGAACTTCGACGCATTCTGATCGATCAACGGGAACGGGAACGTACCCAATCCATAGCCATAATCGCTACCGAAGGTATTGCCGCTGCTGCCGGTATTGCCGCTTGCTGCTTCCCTAGCCTTGTACGTTAACGTACTCGATATCGGATTACCGTTACCGTCCGTAAACGATACGGTATACTTGATCGGCTTATCGCTCGGTGTTGCGAGAACCGGTGTAAACGTTACTGTATAAGTATTGTTTTTAGCCTCATGTTTAAGTGTTACATCCGTATCAGCATCAGAGAGCAGAATTCTTTCTGTTATTTTCTTATCCTCTCCGTTGTCGTCATACGTATAGGCAACAGACACACCTGTAGCTGACAATGCATCATACGAGTCACCGTCTACATTAATAACAAGGTTTGTCTTGTTCGGAACATACTCACCCTTCTTATTCTTGGCGAGCGTTATTCTAAACGGTTCCGTTACAGGGCTGCCAACCGTAGCGTTTTTGCTGGTTGTCTTCGGTGTCATTGTAGCTGCAGCAGTCTTATCGCTACTCGTACCACCCTGCTCAACTTCCGTATTCTCGTTCTTGTTTACGAGTGAAGTCGGCATCTTCTCAGCAAAGAGGTTCGTGTTGATCTGAACGTTCTGAGCTGTATCGTATACTCTGTACTGAAGATTCTCGATTACATCAGACATCTTTACACCCGCGATGTTACCCGAAATAAGGTCACGATACTGCTTCTCTGTAAGCTCTTCAGGTGTACCGTCGCCGTCGAGGTCGTACAACGCAACGAAGTCATCGCCATACTTAGCATCTGTTCTGCCGCCGTTGCCGTCGTCCTTCGTGATTTGAACATCGAGCCAAAGAGCACCGTATGTACCTTCGTTAGCCTCAGCTTCCTTAGCAACTTCAGCAGCAGACTTGCCTGTAGCCTTATCTTCACCCATGTAGTCCTCAAGAGCTACATCGGTCGAACCAACATTTTCTTTGCTCGGCTTAACAAGAACTGATGTCGCAACCATTGTATTTTCTGTTGTTCCATCGCCAACCTTTATAAGAACTGTATCCTTAATGGTTGATTTGTCACCAAGCTTAATCTCTGTTAGACCTGTAATCGGTGTTGTTAACGGAATAGTAATAGTCGCAAGAACATTGTCCTTAAACTTTACAGGTGCACTCTCAAAGAAGTTCATCTTTAACTGACCGTCATTAACCGTGAAGTTTGCCCACTTCTCAGCGTCACCGCTTGCAAGTGTTGATACATAAGAAATCTTGTCTTTGTCTACCTGAGCCTCGGGAACGTTGAAACGTACGTCAGCAGCTGATACACCATCAGGCATGTTCAAAGCCGTAACAACTACTGTAAGAACGTCATTAGTGTCGTTCAGGCTTGCCGCAAGCTGGATTCCCTTCTTGTCTGCCACCGGAGGCAGTGGCTCGGGCTCTGTGCTCTCAAACGGACCGGGCTTGCCACCCTCGGGCTTCTCTGTCTTAGCAATCGGATTAGCAGCCTTAGATGAAACAGCTTCCATTTGATCATCGCCGTCACCAACCTTTACAAGAACCGTATCCTTAATGGTTGACTTGTCACCAAGGGTAATCGTATAGTCCTTGTCAAGCGCAGAAGTGAACGGAATAGTAATAGTTGCAAGAACATTGTCCTTGAACTTTACAGGTGCACTCTCAAAGAAGTTCATCTTTAACTGACCGTCATTAACCGTGAAGTTTGCCCATTTCTCAGCGTCACCACTCTCAAGTGTTGATACATAAGAAATCTTGTCTTTGTCTACCTGAGCCTCAGGAACGTTGAAACGTACGTCAGCAGCTGATACACCGTCAGTCATGCCTACAGCCTTAACAACAACAGTAAGCTCCGTAGCAGTGTCATTCAGCGACGCTTCAAGACCAATTCCCTTGCTTCCTGCAGCGTTTACTGTGGTAAAGCCCGCAAATACAGACATAACCATAGCAATCGCACAGATGAATGAAATAATCTTTCTGTTCTTCATTACTAATTATCTCCCCTTTTCATTTCTATACAATTATCTACATCGTGTAGCTAATTATCGTGATTTGAATTAGTTAGCAGCCGGAGCTTTGCCGATAGGCGACTGAGCCTGATTAGCTGGTGTCATTACAAGATATGCAGCAACTGACTGTGCGTCACCGATTGTCGGATCACCGTCAAGGTCAGCATCATAACCTGCGCCTAAAGGATGAAGTTCCTTATCAGCTTCTGTCATTACAAGATATGCAGCAACCGTCTGTGCGTCACCGATTGTAATATCATCGTCAGCATCAGCGTCACCAACAATGTATGCCGGAGTAGCAGCCTTACCTACAGTAAATTTACCCTCAGCAACTGTGAAATCGCCGCCTTTGGGCGTATAACCAACCTTAACGATGTAGTTTGTAGCCACACCTTCTGTTTCCTCTACGCCATTCGCCTTAAGACCTTTGTTTTCAGGCTGAACCGTCGTTCCCTGATCGATACCGAGAACATCCTCCGCCTTAAGCTCTGTCGTGTCAGCGCCCTCTTTGTAAACAATGAACGTTACCTGAGAATTTGCCTCAAGTTCAACATCGGTCGTGCCAACCTTAAGGCTCGTGATGTCGTTAGAGCTCGTTGTGTATGTACCCGTAAGATCGCCTGTGATAGCATACGTAGCCTCTGACGGCGCCGCCGCAAAAGCAGATGCCGCAGCCGTTACAGCCATCGCGGATACAAGAGCGCATGATAGAAATAGTTTTGTGAATTTCTTCATTTTTTTTACCCCTTTTCTTGATAAATTTTTGTTTTTTGTTTGAGTGTCTGTATAATTTCGCGCGACACACATACAAGTTACATTCATATATCTACATTATAAGGTATTTCAATGTAAATTTCAATTGTTTTTTTATATTTTATACGATTTCGTCAAAGTGCATAAAAATATGCCGCTTTTTTGTGTGTTTTAACATTTATTTGCCAGCGTTTATGACAACAGAGGTGGTGTCAATATTCAGTTTTTTGCCATTTAAAAGCGAAGTGTCCGTTAAACTATCGCCAACACCCAACAGAAGTGATATATTATATCCCGATATGGTGCTGTATGTGTTAGATAACTCGAATTTTCCCTCTTTGCCGTTTAAAGATTTAAAAGAAATCTTTACAATTTTACCGTCTGACTTAGCGGCATTTGCGGGATCGACTGTGATAAAGTTTGTTTTCATAACTCCCTCTCGATATTCCGCATTATCAGAAGAAACCGCACTCGGAATTTCAGCGTCACCACTCATTAAACTGGAGCTTTCATATGAGAAATTATCCTTATCATAGTTCACTGCTGCCGTGATACCCGAAACATAGCGGTCTGCGGGAAGATTCTTTACGTTTACGAATACGTCAACCGTTTCGCCCTCCGCGACCGTGTCCGCGCCCGCGCTGAGCGTGAGTGTGGGCATGCCCGCGTAGTCCTCCGCCGTCGGAGCGTCCGCCGTGGTTATGTTGACCGCGTAAGCGCCGCCGTCCCACTTAACGTCCGCGTCGATCGCCTCGCTTATCGCGCGCAGGGGGATCATCGTTCTGTCGTTCAGGATTTGCGGGGCTACTTCGAGCGTTACCGGCGTTTCGGGGGCTTTAAAGTCCTGTCCCGAAAGCAGCGTGCCGAAAAGTCCACTCATGTCGTAGACCTTCATCGTGGAATCGCCGATTATAAGGCGCACGATCGTGTTGTGATCCGCGCTCTCGACCTCGACCTGTTGCTTTTCCGCGTCCCAGTCTACCGTCGCGCCCATCGCCTCGAACACGCCGCGCGCGGGTACGAGAGTGAAATCGTCAACGATTTGTGCGGGCTGATCGTCGAAAAATATTTCCGTGCCGTTGACGAACACGTCGGGCGTGCCCGCCGCCTTGTCAGCCGCGAACGCAGCGGTCGCGGAGGCGCAAAGCGCGAGAGCCGCGATTATGCTTATTGATTTTTTCATATAAATTCGTCCTTTCTATTTGAATTCATAGACCATTGTAACATAATTTTTCGGAATATACAATATAAAATTTGTTTTTGTCAAAAATTTCGAGAAAGCGTCGTCGCTGCCGCATTTTTTTGTTGACATTAGCGCAAAAAGGTGATATAATCTATATAAAGGAAGAGGCAGAGCGTAAAAACGGTTAGTCGCTTCGGAAAAAGTTATTAAATAACCGATCCTCGGTGGGCTAAACTTTGGATCGGTTATTTTATTGCGCTGATGGCGCAAACGCTATAATAATTATAGCGATTATAAGCAACATTACAGCTGCTTTTATAGCCCATTTTTTCATAGGCATCGCCCTCCTTTGTATGGCTGAAACAATGTTGTTCCGCAATTAAGGAGAAGCGACTAACCGTCCTTACGTTTTTATCTCTGCCTTTCCCGCGGATTTCTCCGCACATGTCATTGTATCATATATGATGAGTTTTGTCGAGAAATGTCGCGAAAATGTAATTTAAATGAAAAAACAGCCAAATGGCTGTTTTTTTCATTTATGTTTAAGTGGGTACGCTTCGGGATAGAGCGACGCGATTTCGTCAAGCGTAAGCTCGCGTATTTCGCCCAAAGCAAGGTTTTCGTCGAGCGTCACCGCGCCGACAGCGACGCGTTTAAGGTAGTTGACGCTCTTTCCGCACCGCGCGGTCATGCGTTTTACTTGGTGGTACTTGCCCTCCGCGATTTCGACGTAGACCTCATGCGGATCGTCCGTGATTTCGAGCCGTGCCGGCTGTGCGGTAAACTCCTTGAACTCCATACCCGACGCAAACGTTTCCACGTCCTCCTGCGTCATAGGCAGGTCAAGCCGTGCGAAGTAGCGTTTGCGCACGTTTTTATGCGGCGACATGACCGCGTGTGCGAACTGTCCGTCGTTTGTGAGCAGGAGCAGTCCTTCGGTATCGCGGTCGAGCCGTCCGACGGGATAGACGTTAAACGGCTTGTACTGTTCGCCGACGAGGTCGGTCACAGGCGGGTAATGCCTGTCCGTGACCGCGCTGACGTAGCCCTTTGGCTTATTCAGCATCAGATATACGTACTTACGGTAAAACAGTGTGGTGCCGTCTATTTGTACCACGCTGTCCTCCTTAACCTGATCGTCGGGTTTAGTGCACACCCTGCCGTCCGCGACCACGATTCCGCGTTTGATTATGTCCTTCGCGTCACTTCGCGAAGCGTAACCGCAGCCGCTGATATATCGGTCTATACGCATATATTACTGGTTATACTTTACGGCGAGCTCGTCTATTTTGCCGGAAGCCTTAAGCTCCGCGAGAGTAGCGTTGATTTTGTCAAGAAGCTCGGTATTGCCCTTCTTTACGGCGATAGCGTACTCTTCCGTTTCGAACGCGTCGGGATCCTCAACGACCTTCAAGCCGTTCTTTTCGGCGAGCGCCTTACCTGTAGCGGAGTCGATAACGACAGCGTCGAGCTTACCGTTCTTGACCTCCTGAACGACGTCAAGACCGCGGTTTGCGCGGGTTATCTTATCCTCAGGTATCTGCAGGTCATCGGTAACGATGTTGTCGCCCGTGTAGCCGAGCACCACGCCGACCTTCTTATCATTCTTGAGGTCATCCGCCTTAGTGATGTCGGTGTTGTCCGCCGCCACTACCATTACTTGTGACGCAAGGAAGTAAGTGTCGGAGAAATCAACGTTTTTCCTACGTCCGTCGGTAGCGGTCATGCCCGCAGCGACCATGTCTACCTTACCGGTGCTGACAGCGGCGATAAGCCCGTCGAAGTCCATGTCCGCGACCTCGAGCTCCTTGCCCATGTCGGACGCGATCTCGGACGCTATTGCAACGTCGATGCCGTCAAACTCGCCCACAAGTCCCTCGGATGTGGTGAACTCAAACGGCGGAAATGCAGCGTTTGTGCCCATTACCAGCTTGCCGCCATCGTTGCCGCAGCCTGTGAGAGCTGCCGCGCAGATAAGCGCCGAAGCGCAAATGGCTGATACCTTAATTAAACCTTTTTTCATTGTTTTTCCTCCTAAAATTGATATATTTTACGTCAAAAGACGCTTTAAACGTTGGTTTTTTCGCCCTTTTTAGGCAGTTTTTTACCGCGTTTGGGGCGGGGTTTGCACCCTTTGTGGTGGTTTTTGCACCCTTTGGGGCGGGATTTTACCGCGTTTGGGGCGGGGTTTTTGCCGCGTTTGGGTGGGGTTTTTACCCTTTTTCGGCGGGTTTTTGCCGCTTTTGGGGCGGTTTTTACCGCGTTTGGGTGGGGTTTTTACCCTTTTTCGGCGGGTTTTTGCCGCTTATGGGGCGGGATTTTACCGCATTTGGGCGGGTTTTTGCACCCTTTGAGGGCGGGTTTTTGCCGCTTTTGGGGCGGTTTTTACCGCGTTTGGGGCGGGTTTTGCACCCTTTGTGGGCGGTTTTTTACCGCGTTTGGGGCGGGGTTTTCACCCTTTTTCGGTGGTTTTTTACCGCGTTTGGGTGGGGTTTGCACCCTTTTTTTGGCGGTTCTTTGCCGCGTTTGGGTGGGGTTTGCACCCTCTTATGAAGTGTTTTTTACCCACTTTTGAAGGGTTTTTCGCCCTTTTTGAAGTGTTTTTTACCCACTTTTGAAGGTTTTTTCACCCTTTTTGAGTGGTTTTTTACCGTGTTTTGAAGGTTTTTGCACGCTTTTTGAAAGATTTTTGCGTCTTTTTTGCGCGTGACCGTTTCAAAATTACATATATTTACAGTATTTTGCTTAAAAACTCCTTCGTGCGGTCATTTTTGGGATCAGAAAATACTTCCTCCGGCGTTCCCTGCTCGAGAATATATCCTCCGTCCATGAACAGCACTCGCGAACCCACCTCGCGGGCGAAGCCCATCTCGTGAGTTACGACTACCATCGTCATACCGGCATCCGCAAGATTTTTCATGACCTGCAAAACCTCGCCGACCATTTCGGGATCGAGCGCGGACGTCGGCTCGTCGAAGAGCATTATGTCCGGATCCATCGCAAGCGCTCGGGCAATCGCTATTCTCTGCTGCTGTCCGCCGGAAAGCTGCGCCGGATAGGAGTCGGCTTTGTCCGCAAGACCTACCATTTCAAGAAGCTCCACGGCTCTCGTTTCAGCTTCCTCCTTCGGAATTTTTTTCACCTTCATCGGGGCAAGCGTTATGTTGTCCTTAACGCTCAGGTGCGGGAACAGATTGAACTGCTGGAACACCATGCCCATTTTCTCGCGTATCTTGTTTACGTTCGTTTTGGGATCGGTTATACATTCGCCCTCTATCAAAATTTCGCCTTCGGTCGGTATTTCAAGCAGGTTCAGGCAGCGCAGAAACGTCGATTTTCCGCTGCCCGACGGTCCTATAACAACGACCTTTTCGCCCTTTTCGATGTGCTCGTCGATGCCCTTAAGCACCTCGAGGTCGCCGAAGCTTTTCTTTAATCCGGTTACTTTTATCATCTCTTGTCCGCCTTTCTCATGCCCTGCTCAAGCCTGTTCAGAAGCAGGCTGATAATTTTTATTACTACATAATATATAACGGCAATCGACAGAAGCGGCACAAGGTAGTCATACGTGCGTCCCTGCACCTTTCTCGCCGCGCCGACAAGGTCGATATTGCTTATCATTCCGACGACCGCCGTTTCCTTGATGAGCACTACGAACTCGTTGCCGAGCGCCGGAAGAATATTCTTCATCGCCTGCGGCATGATTATGCTGCGCATGGTCTGAGCCGAGGTCATACCGAGTGAGCGTCCCGCCTCGGTCTGTCCGACGTTTACGGACAGTATTCCGCCTCTCACAATTTCCGCTATGTACGCTCCGCTGTTTATTCCGAACGCGACGGAGCCTATTATCCACGCCGGCACGTTTATCGGCGCGAGTATTACAAAGTTTATTATAAGAAGCTGGACCATCGTCGGCGTGCCGCGTATAACGTCTATATACACGCCGGAAACGGCTCTCAGTATTTTACTCTTCGACAGACGCATCAGCGCCATCAAAACTCCTATTATGCATCCCAATATGACCGCGAACAAAGTTATGAGCATCGTGTAGCCAAGTCCGCTTACGAACCAATTCCAGCGTCCTTCCGTCACAAACGTGTCCATGATGCGGTTTATAAAATCGTTCATACTTTCCACCCCGCTGTTTTGAATATTATTTTTACATATTATTTACTATAATATCAAAAAATCGCGCGGTTGGCAATACTTATTTGAAATTTTGTGCGGTGAGAGTGAATAATTATACAGTTTTTGTTACTTGCCGACGCAAAACTCGTGGAATATGGCGTTTACCACGTCGTCCGACACGGTTTCGCCGGTGATCTCGCCCAAAGCGTCTATGGCTATGTTAAGGTCGATCGAGGCTATATCCTGCGGCATATTCATAGAAAGCGCCTCTCGGACGCGCCCAAGCGCCTCGCCCGCCTTTATCAGCGCCGTCTTATGGCGCATGTTGGTGACGACAGCTCCGTCCGAGGCGGAAATTGCTCCGAGGTTATACTTTTCACGTATTTCCTCGGCTATCTTATCAAGTCCCGCGCCCGTTTTGGCGCTTACCTCGAACACGGGGCTTCCCGCCGCGCGCCCTTTCACCGCTTCTATATACTTGCTCTGACCGAGGTCGGTCTTGTTTATGAGCACGATGCGGTTTTTGTCCTTCGTCGCGCGAAGCACTTCGATGTCCTCGTCGTCGAAAAAGCTCGTGCCGTCTATCATGACAATGACGAAGTCAGCGCCGTCTATCGATCTCCTCGACTTTTCAACACCTATCTTTTCAACCTCGTCCTCGGTGGAGCGTATTCCCGCCGTGTCCAAAAGGATAAGCGGTATGCCGTCGAGGTTTATATATTCCTCTATCACGTCGCGCGTGGTTCCGGCTATGTCGGTGACGATAGCCCTGTCCTCGCGGGCAAGGGAGTTTAAGAGAGATGATTTGCCGACGTTCGGCTTGCCGACTATCGCCGTCCGTATGCCGCCGCGTATTATTTTTCCGCTGTCTGCCGTGCGGAGGAGAGCGTTTACCTTGTCCTCACATTCGCGCGCCGTTTCGGCGATCTCCTCGCTCGTTATGTCCTCCAAGTCCTCGTCGGGATAGTCTATCGTTACCTGCATACGCGCCGCAAGCGAAACAAGCCTTTCGCGCGTCAGGCGTATCTCCTTCGAGAGTGAGCCCTCGAGCTGCGACAGGGCGCTGCGCCGCGCAAGGTCGTTTGTCGAGTTTATTATGTCTATCACCGCCTCCGCCTGCGAC
This sequence comes from uncultured Clostridia bacterium, assembly GCA_947585795.1. Taxonomy (GTDB): domain Bacteria; phylum Bacillota; class Clostridia; order UBA1381; family UBA1381; genus Hominilimicola. Next base: position 494 of record CANPXG010000067.1, on the reverse strand, counting down.
AGGTCGATCCTGCCGTTTAAAAAGGCGCGTTTTGTAAACTCGCCCGGCTCCGCGGGGCGCGCTCCGGCGCGTATAAGCGCGTCGAGTACGGCGCGTACCGGCGCGGCTCCGCCGTGGGAGCTTATTTCCACAACGTCCTCGCGCGTAAACGTCTTTGGCGCGCGCATTACGGTGACAAGTACCTCGTCCAGTTTTTCGCCGCGCTCGTTTTTTATAAAGCCGTAGTGGACGGTGTGCGTGGCGCAGTCCGAAAGGCGGGCGGCGCCTTGGAATATCTTGTCCGCCGTCGCTATGGCATCGGTGCCGCTTACGCGTATTACGGCTATGCCGCCGGTGCCCGGCGGGGTGGAAAGCGCCGCTATGGTTTTTGACATGAGAGTCATCTCCGTTTCTGTGGTTGAAATAAAAAAAGGGCGGGATGGTGCGCCGGTTGTGGCGGGCGCCCGCAAGGGGCGCCGCTACGGGGAATCCCCCAGTCACGCTTCGCGTGACAG
>CANPXG010000066.1 GCA_947585795.1 uncultured Clostridia bacterium | reverse complement strand
AGCGATGAAGATAGCGTATGAGGCGCATAAAAATCAGGTGGACAAAAGCGGGATACCGTATATATACCACCCCATACACTTAGCGGAGCAAATGACAGACGAGGCGGCGGTATGCGTCGCGCTGCTGCACGACGTGGCGGAGGATACGGACATAACATTGGCGGATCTGCAAAACGCCGGTTTCGGAAAAGAAATTATCGGCGCTCTCCGGTTGCTTACGCACGATGAAACCGTACCGTATATGGAATATATCGGCAGGATAAAAAATGATCCTACCGCAAAAGCGGTGAAGCTTGCGGATTTGGCGCATAACAGTGACATATCAAGGCTTGATTCTATAAACGAAAAAACGACCGAACGTCTTGCAAAATACAAAAAAGCAATACAAATTCTTAAGGCGGAAGCTAACAACGAAAGCGGGGATATTTAAATGATTGGGGCAATAGTCGGAGATATAGTCGGCTCACGCTTTGAGTGGAACAACCACAAATTAAAGGATTTTGAATTATTTACGGAGCAATGCTTTTTTACGGACGATTCCGTAATGTCGCTTGCGGTGTGTGACGCTTTGATGAAATGTAGATTCGACTACAGCGATTTGAGCGAACAGGCTGTAAAATCAATGCAGGGCATCGGAAGATCATATCCCGACTGCGGATACGGCGGCGTGTTTGGCGGATGGATATATTCCGATGCCCCCGCGCCTTACAACAGCTACGGGAACGGTGCCGCGATGCGGGTAAGCGCCTGCGGGTATGTCGGAAATTCCATAGACGAAGTGAAGCGGCTGTCAATGGCTGTCACGGAGGTCACGCATAACCATCCCGAGGGCTTAAAAGGCGCGGAAGCTGTCGCGGCCGCCGTGTTTCTCGCAAGATCCGGCATGAACATGGCTGAGATTCGAAACTATATTACGACAAACTATTATTCGATTGACTTTACTCTCGACGAAATCAGGGACAGCTACCGCTTTAACGAAACCTGTCAGGAAACGGTCCCGCAGGCTATAGCGGCATTTTTGGAAAGCACGGATTTTGAGGACGCCATACGTAACGCCATATCACTCGGCGGCGACAGCGATACATTGGCTGCAATTACCGGCAGTATAGCCGAAGCGTACTACGGAGTTACGCAAAAAATCAGAGAGAAGGCAATAGCGTTTTTGGACGAACGGCTGTCAGCTATACTGCTAAAGTTTGAGGAAAAGTATTCGGCAAAATGATTAAGTTTTTGTGACTTGCATTAACTTTGCGGGCGCATGGAAGGGCAAAAATTCTGGTCAAGCGCGGCAGCACGGGAAGCAGTATAGAGATGATTTATTGATTGACAATACAGGGCGCGTGTGGTAAAATACGTTTGTACGCACCCGTAGCTCAGTTGGATAGAGCGCAAGACTCCGACTCTTGAGGCCGCAGGTTCGAATCCCGTCGGGTGCGCCAGTGTGGAAACGGCTTGAAATCTATGTTTTCGAGTCGTTTCTTTCTTTTTTAACATGGTGTCAATATCGATTTTACCACCAAATTACCACCAAATTACCACCAAAAATTATATTTTGGGTTTATTATGTATCGATAAATATTTTTGAAACCGTGGCATATTACATATGTGCTGGTTTTTGTTTTCTTATGTTGAAAATCAGCACAAAATATGATAATATTAGTAGAGAAACTTACCGCGATTAAACACAGAAAGGAATGAAAATATAACGTGAGTTTAATAATATTGATTATTATCTTAGCGGCGTTATTGTTCGTTGTTGTAAAGACCGTATCATTATTTATCAAAAAAGATGCCAAAGCGGAGCTGTGGAAAAACATTTTAGAAGTAGTTGCCACAGTATTTGCGATTGTTGGAATAACTGTAATAGGTTTATTCGGAAACGTCTATGAAAAAATTCCCGCATATAAAAGACACGTAGCAGAAAAAAATCTGCAAAAAATAGGCGTAGGAGTAAGCAAAGAGTTTGTGGACGAATTATTTGGAATTCCAAAGTCTGTCACCAAAGAGGATTTGCCCTTAATAAATAATGGTGTTGGGGAATGTTATAGGGAGATATATGATGATGGATACTGCACGTTAATATGCTATTACTACGATGATGAGTCGTTATTCGGATATTTTGTAATTGATAAAGACAAAAAATTCAAACCAAAACTAACTAAAAAAGATTTGATACATTTTTTTGGTTATGATACTGTTTTCTATCAACCTATAAAATCAATGTTTAAGTATGACAGCCCTGATAAAAGCTTATTTCGGATGATGATTGCTTACAGAATGAATCCATACAGAGCCGATTCATCCGGTTTTTACTGGGAGTGTTACTATCATCACATGAGCACAGGGGGATTATATATTGGGATAGGTCAATCGGAGTTTGGGTTTTATGAACATCCGGAATACTATACACCCCACGAGCGAAAAATTCCCATAGGAGATGATTTAATATCTTATAGAGCTGGTCAAAGACGACCATTCAATTTCATAAATGATAGTCCTGTATTAAACATAAAGTATAACAATATTGCAAAACCCGGAGAAATACCATATTTTCAATATCTGCGCGACGAAGATGTTAATTATAACCTGTTGAGGAATGGTGATATAAACGTTGTATCGTTCTTTGACTCTAATCCCGAGGTCAACATTGCTGATTTTTTTGAAAAGGTACTATACAACTGTATGGTATTAACCAAACAAGAATATTCAAGACTGGGACTTTATAGTGAAAAACAAATGAAAAATTAGGTAATAAATAGCTATGCACACGTCATTATACATAATTTTGAATGCGACGAAGCGATACGATACCTATTGGACGAGCAGGATCACACATTTCTTGCATATTTACATGAAATTTACGCAAATAAAGCCTATTAATTACAACTATTTCTTGCATCCCTGCAAGAAATAGTTGTAATCTTGCAAAAAACCTATTGACAAAAGCGGAAACGTGTGCTAATATATTAAAAAAGGAGCTGATTATAATGGTAACAAGTTCAAGAATACAAGAAAAAATCTTGGAATTATTATCTGATGAGAGAAAGCATAGCATTCAGGACATAAAAAAATATTTAGCAAAAGTCAATTTAAGAGATTACACAGAAGGGCAATTTTCCGGCTCGATAAATACATTGCTCAGAAATGGCAGTATCAAAAAAATTGATAGAGGGATATACACAATAAAGGCGAGGAGTGAGAATATGAAAAAATGTTTTGTAATTTCGCCGATAGGCGCGGAAGGTAGTGATACAAGAACAAATGCGGACAAATTGTTCAAGTATATTATCAAACCCGTTTGTGAAGACTGTGATTTTGAGCCGATACGAGTTGACAAATTAAATGATGCCAATTCTATTACACAAACTATAATTGATCATCTTGAAAAATCCGAATTGGTAATTGCAGATATTACGGAACATAATCCCAATGTTTTTTATGAAATGGGATATAGAGCAAGAACTAAAAAGCCAATCATACACTTAAAAAGCAAAGGTGAAAATTTGCCCTTTGACATAACGACGATACGCACTCTTGAATACGACTTAACTGATTTGGACAATGTTGAACAAATAAAGGAACGATTGATAAAGACCATAGAATCTTTTGATTATTCAGAAGCGACTGATGACACATTGATAGATGACGAGCCCACAAAGAATACATCGGCTGTGATCATGCCGATGTTATACCAGATTTTAGATTCTGTTAATGATGTAAAAAAAGAAATCAAAAGCATTAATGCAGAAACTATCGGCACAATTATCAAGAGTATGCAGACTGCACAACCGCAAGTTTCACCGGACACAGCGCTACAAATGCAGTTGTTAGGCGGGTTTATGCAAGATCCGGAGGGTTTTATGAAATTACTTGAGTTTTCAGAGCAATTTTCCAATGGAAAAAAATAAGCATATTCCATATTTCTTATCAACTATAATAAGCAATAGTATGGGTTTCATTTGGTTACATAACATTAGGAGGTATAGTGATTTATGATAAAATTAAATAAGCGTCACAAATTCGATGGCAGAGATGAAATTAATAAAGTATTTGGTGGAGATACGCAAAAGGGTATCGTTAAGTCGACGAAGACTAATGCTATTTTGCTATTTTTCAATGTAGATGATATATACAAGGATTATTTTTACCCCAAAAATAAATATACATATTGCATGTACACCGGAATAGGTACTAAGGGAGATCAAGATGCGATAACTAATCCTATGTACGATCTAAATATGGCTGTGCTCACACATAAGGCAACAAATAAACCTCTTTTGCTTTTTGAAAAGAAAGATAATAAATATTATTTTGTTGGTAGATATGAACTCATTGAAACGCATCAAAATGTTCAACCTGACGAAGATTATTCCCTAAGACGGGTATTTGTGTTCCATTTACATCAGATCAGTGAAGAATTTCAAGAAAAGTAAATCAAACACATTCCATTTCCACCTCCCGTTTTTTAGGGAGCGAGGATACCGCACACTAACACCTTACTCTTTTTTTACGTTAGCGCGGTATCCTTTTTCTTTTAGATGAAAACGCATTGAAAAAATGGCTGTGCTGTGTTATAATGATTTTATAATTGCACGGAGCCACAAATCGCGGAGGTAACCATGGACTACACGATCAGAGAAATAGCGGAGGAAGAATATACCATACTTGAAGATTTTCTGTATGAGGCTATTTTTGTGCCAAAAGGGATACCGGCACCGCCAAAATCCATTATCAATCAACCGGAATTGCAGGTATACATATCCGACTTCGGGCAGGAAAAGGATGATATAGGCTTGCTTGCGGAAGTGGATGATAAAATTGTCGGTGCCGTTTGGATACGCATTATGGACGATTACGGGCATATTGATGACGATACGCCCTCTTTTGCCATTTCCTTATACAAGGAATATCGCGGCTTTGGCATAGGAACTGCTTTAACGAAAGAAATGCTTGCCGTTTTGAAAAACAGAGGATACAGCCAAGCGTCACTTTCTGTTCAAAAAGAAAACTATGCGGTAAAAATGTACCTGAAATGCGGCTTTGAAATTGTTGACGAAAACGAGGAAGAATATATCATGCTTTGCCGTTTGTGATATGAAACACCGGCTTGCCAAGAAGCGAATTAAAACTATAGAGAGGGAAACATCATGCAATCTAATTGGTTTACTGTCGAAAAAATTGACGCGCAAACATTTGCAATCAGCGAGTACAAACATTGGAAGGAAACACACTGCTATTTGCTTTGCGGAACGGAGCGAGCCGTATTGATTGATACGGGTTTAGGGATTGCAAGCGTAAAAAAATTACTGCTTTAAGCAGAAAATAAAAAATTGATAATGACAAATTGTAGAAAGTATGTTATAATACACTACAATTACAAAAATTACATTATGTAGATAATAAAGATAGGGAAATATGATTATGTATAATAACTTGCTTAATACACTAAGTTGCGGTAACTGCCCAAGCAGATTTAATTGTTTTTTGCGTAAAATTCCATTGCAGCGGTATCCTGAAAGTACACAGAATTTTGTAATACATGTGCCGGGAAAAGCATTTTATTTTAATGACACAGACCATAGATGGTATGCTCAATATCAAACAATTCTCAATCAGATAACTGAGTATTATAATGTATATTGCGGTGTCATACAGGAAAATGCGAACCCCGTATTGTCAATAGAAACACAAAAAGCCAGCGATAGACAGTTTATTAAGGATAAATTTAAGCAACTGCTAGAAATTGCTGCTAAAGCAACCGAGGAATCGGATCCAAGTGCGTCAATTGTATTTGATGGGATAGGTGTTGTTTTAGCATCTGATTACTTAGAAGTCATTCACAAAATCTTATCAATATTGCACACGCATTATAAAATGTCCGATGCTAACAGTAACTGTTGTACGTTCGTTCAGGCAAACCCGCGGCAACAAAAATCAGATAGCCAAAAATAATTACCAATACATAAACACTATAATATAATCATCATATAACCACACTACCGACACACATAGGAGTAACATATGATCGGAATATACCTAAGCGGAACGGGGAACACAAAGCATTGTGTTGAAAAACTAATCGGACTGTTGGACAAAACCGCGGCAGCTTTGCCTTTGGAAGCCGCGGATGTTACCCGTCAAATAAAAAACAACGACACCGTAATATTCGGCTATCCGACGCAATTTTCGAACGCGCCGCACATGGTCAGGGACTTTATCAAGAGAAACAGCTTTCTCTGGGAAAACAAGAAAATACTGTGTGTTGCCACCATGGGCGCCTTCAGTGGTGACGGTGCGGGCTGCACGGCACGGCTTTTCAAAAAGTACGGCGCGACGATTTTGGGCGGCGTGCATATTAAAATGCCGGATTCCGTCTGCGACAGCAAGCTCCTGAAAAAGAGCATTGAGCAGAACAGGGAAATAATCAGGCAAGCCGATAAAAAGATCGAGCGTATCGCGGAGCAAATCAAGCATGGCAAATACCCCAAGGACGGTATAACATGGATTGCTCATATGGCAGGGTTTCTCGGACAGCGGCTTTGGTTTTACAAAAAGACGGCAGGCTACACCGACAAGCTGAAAATAAGCGCCGACTGCACAGGCTGCGGACTTTGTGCGTCACTCTGCCCGATGAAAAATATTTACGTCAAAAACGGCAAGGCTGACGCGGGCGGCAGGTGTACAATGTGTTACCGCTGCATCAGCCGCTGCCCGCAAAAAGTGATCACGCTGCTGGGTGACGAGGTTGTGGAACAGTGTCGGTACGAGAAATATTGTTAAAAGTATTATTGATACGGTTAGAACAGATACGTAAAACCCCTTGCGATCTCTTCACATCCATGCTGCAATAGACCTACATAAATTTTTATTTTCAATTCCACCTCCCGTTTTTTAGGGAGCGAGGATACCGCACACTAACACCTTACTCTTTTTTCACGTTAGCGCGGTATCCCTTTTCTTTTGGGCGGTTTTATGGCACGAAACGCCCCTTTTTTGACATAAATATATTTGAATTACGGACGTAAATGTGGTATAATAACCTCACGGCGTAACCAAAATCAAATGGAGGAAAATACTATGAAATATACAAAAAAACTCATATCATGCCTTTTGGCGGCACTGACGGCGGCAACCGCGATTTCACCCGCGTCATACGCGGACGACGTCAAGTACATATGCGCCTACTACAACAATAACGGCGCGCTCATAGACGCAAAAAAGCTTGATGAAAACGGGCTTAGAAACGTGCTCGACTCACTCGCACCCGACGACGCGGCAAAGGCGAAGCTGTTCCGCTGGAACGACAACCTGCAGCCCATCGGCGAACTCATAGTATCCGACTACACGCGCGGCGCGGGCGACGTGATAGAAAACATGGACAGCACCGTCAAAGCACCCAACGTCACAAACGACATGTGCGTCGCGTCATTTTGGCACAACAAGGAAAACTGCTCGAACGACGTTGTTATGCGCGACGACGAAATCGCGGAATTTAACCGCACAATTCTCAGCGCCAACGGCACAAACATGAACGACCTCACCGCGTTTAGCGGATCGTACAACGGCACGGAACTTGCGGATCTTAACGCGAAATTCACATCACCCGAGGGACTTTACTTAAACGGCGAACCCGTCCCCGAAACCTACTACGAGGCGATACGCGAGAACATACGCAAATCCCCCGTAAAGGCAAGCATGCCGTACCGATTCGGCTTCGCGATAAACAGAACTCTCATGAAGGCATACCCATACGAGGACTACCTCTCCGACGATCCCACGGATCCCGAATGGGACGATCTCGTTTCGACCGGCGTAGCCGTGAACGAACCGCTTGTACTCCTCTTCACGACGGCTGACGGCAAATTCACACTGGCGCACAGCCGCTGCTGTTCCGGCTGGGTACCGACCGAGGACATAGGCATATGCAAAAACAAGGCGGAGTGGAAAGAATACCTAACCTTAGACAAATTCCTCGTCGTCACCGGCGAAAAGGTCTACCTCGAATCGAGCGCTGACGCGGACTTAAACGAAAAATTACTCACCATGGGCACCGTGCTGCCGCTTGCGGACGAAACCTCCACCGTATCATACAGACTCCCGTGGAACAACTACGTCGTTAAAATGCCCGCAAGGGACGAGGACGGCATCTTTTACCAAAAGGACGCGCTCATCCCCGCAAACCGCGACGTAAACGTCGGCTACCTCCCGTACACGACCGCGAACGTCGTCACGCAGGCGTTCAAGTCGCTTGGCGACCGTTATGGCTGGGGCGGCATGATGAACTCACAGGACTGCTCATCTTACGTACGCGAGATCTACCGCTGCTTCGGCTTTGAAATTCCGAGAAACACGACATGGCAGGCGGCGATACCGGCTGACGTTACCGTTATGAGCGATATGACGGACGACGAGAAAAAAGCCGTCCTCGACACGCTTCCGGCGGGCGCGATACTGATATTTAACGGACACGAGATGATGTACCTCGGCGAGGACAAAGGGCTCTACTACACAATAAACGACGTAAGCTCACTCGTACCACTCGACCAACCGGGCGTGATTATAAAACCGAGAAGCGTTATAGTAAATGATCTTTCGACGCTTCGCGGTGACGGCTCGACGTGGCTTGGAAATTTAACTCACGCCGTGGTTATAAGATAGCATACGAATTACAAAAAAAGGAGATATTAATATGCTAAAACAAATAATAAAACTCACCGCCTTATCGGCGGCAGCACTTATAATAACGTCATGCGCCGCTTCGGACGTACCCTCACGCGTTATCACGCCCGACGAAAACACGTCTGTAACGGACGCGTCGGACTTCGTTTCACTTGCCGAGGCTGTGCCGGACGTAATACTTGAAATACGCTACTACTCCACGTACAATTTTGTCGGCGACAGGATCGACGGCTACGAGGAGCCGTGCGCGCTCATGACTAAGGAAGCGGCGGCGCTCAAGAACGCGTCGGACGACGCGGTGGAGAAGGGTTACAGACTTAAAATCTACGACGCGTACCGTCCGCAGACGGCGGTTCAAAACTTTGTCGAGTGGGCGGAGGACACCGACGACACGCGCATGAAGGAGTATTTTTATCCGGAGCTTGACAAGTCGGTACTGTTTGACCAAGGCTACATCGCCGAAAAATCGGGACACAGCCGCGGCAGCACGGTCGATCTCACGCTTTTTGACATGGACACGGAAAAGGAAGTCGACATGGGCGGCACGTTCGACTACTTCGGCGAGCTTTCCCATCCCGACTACACGGGCGAGCTGACCGCCGAGCAGATACAAAACAGAAACATATTGCGCGATATAATGCTCGAAAACGGCTTTAAGCCACTCGACACGGAGTGGTGGCACTTCACGCTTGCGGACGAGCCGTACCCCGACACATATTTTGACTTCCCCGTACGCAACGAATCCGTCGAAGCAAACTGACACAAAAAAACAGACCTTAAGGTCTGTTTTTTTGTTTTACTCAAGAAATTTATCTCTAAGAGCCGTTATATCGCTATCCGTCAAGCCGAGGCCGTCGGCGAGATAACCTTCAACCGAGCCGTACTCCGCTTTAACGCTGTCGAGCGCGGCGTTTAGAAAGTCCTCGTATACAGCCGCCGCCGTGCCGACGAATTCCTTCGTTTCATCCTCGTTAAGGTTAAGCTCAGCGGCACGCGCCTCACTCTGTGCTATCAAATCCTTGTACGAGTCGTTTGTCAGGAGATAGTCCTGCTTTACCGTTTCCTCGTCCGCGCCGAGCGCGTACAATAGCAGCACTGCCGCCATTCCGGCTCTGTCCTTACCCTGTGTGCAGTGCCACAGAACCGCTTCATCGCCCTCGACTGTGAGGAGCTTTGCAAAAAACTCCGAGTACGCCTTTTTACCCTCATCAGTCAGGAGCATTTTTGAATATATCGTCGAAAGTCCCTTGTGCTTCGCGAGCGCGATATACGTCTGTTCGGGATCACCTGATTGACGCGCCTCCATGATCGCCGCTATTGTTTCACCGTCATACAGTGACGACGTAAACACCGGCAGCCACACGTTTTCCGCGCCCTCGACCTCCTTGTCGGGCTGAGCTTCACGCTCCGAATCCATTCTGAAATCGAACACATACCTTAAATGATACGTTTCGGCAAGCGTTTTCGCACCCTCGTCAGTAAGCGTGGACAGCGCGGCGCTCCTTAAAAGCACTCCGTCCTTTACCCTCCTACCGTCGGCGCACACATAGCCCCCGAGCTGACGCGCGTTAGAAACACCGTCAAGCTCTAGCGCCTGCGTTTCAAGTGAAACGGGCGGAGGCTCTTCCTCCTTTTCCTGCGTTACGCCGCCCGAGCACGCGGCGGTCAAAATAACCGACGACGCGGCAATCGCGGCGAGTACGCGTTTCGCTAAATTATTCATTGAAGATCCTCCTTATGTAAATATTCCTTTATTATATTGTACCATTACTCCGTATAACTTTTCAAGATAAATTCATGCCTGATTTAGCGCGTTTTATGCCGCGGCCTTGACTTTCGCCGCAAAGTGGGGTAAAATTACTTTAAATTAAATTATGAGGAGAAACGAAATGGAACATACATATAATGACGGTATTTTAACGGTTAAATTATGCGGCAGAATTGACTCAAACAACGCCGCCGAGGTTGAAAAAGATATATTCTCTCTCGTTGAAGCAACGGACGCAAAAAGCGTTATACTCGACGCTTCGGGTACTGAGTACATATCGAGCGCGGGGCTTAGAGTTATACTAAAGCTCAAAAAGACGGTAGATAATTCGAAGGTCATAAACGCGTCGCCCGAGGTGTACGAGATATTTGAAATGACAGGATTCTCCGAGATAATCGACATAGAAAAGGCGCTGCGCGAAATATCGGTTGACGGCTGTGAAAAAATCGGCGAGGGCGGGTTCGGAATAGTGTACCGCATTGACGATGAAACGATTGTGAAGGTGTACAAGTCAGCCGGAACGGACACGATAAAGCGCGAGATGAATTACGCCAAGCAGGCGTTTATAAAGGGCGTGCCGACGGCGATTTCATACGACATGGTAAAGTGCGGCGACCGTTACGGCGTGGTGTTCGAGCTTATAAAGTCCGACACGCTTGCGAACGCGCTTACCGCCCATCCCGAAAAATTTGACGACTACGCGGAAAAATATATAAATCTTGTAAAGACCGTGCACTCGACGGACGTGAGCGATATTATTTCCGCCCGCGCAAACGATTTGTACCGCGATACGTTCGCCAAGATAAAAAATCATCTGGCGGACGAAGAATACAGCGAGCTTATGCGCCTTTTTGACGCGATACCCGACAGGGACACTATGGTTCACGGCGATCTGCACGCGCGCAACATCATGATCCAAAACGGCGAGCTGCTGCTTATCGACATGGACGAGATAATGTGCGGACACCCGATATACGACCTGTGCAATATTTATTACGCGTACACGGAGATGCCCAAGCGCGGCGACGCGGACACGATGCGGTATCTCGGCATAAGCGCGGATATGTGCAAAAGACTTGTCGAAAAGCTTAACGAAAAGTATTTCGGAGGTCTGACTAATGAGCAATTTAAGGCAGCGGTCGACGGCATGAACGTGTTCGCGCAAATGCGCTACGCGTACCTTCGCCTTATCGTAAACAGCAGAGTCAGCACGTATGAGGAACGCGTAAAAGGCGTGGTGAAAAGCATTAAGGAGGTACTGCTTCCACAAATCGATACCGCGATCAAATCGCTCGAATTTATACACTGACACAAAAAAATCCCCGTTTGCACCGTAAACGGGGATTTTTGACTGGCGCCGAATAGGCATGACAAAAACCACCAGTTCAACTGGTGGTAGGAAAAAACACTTTAGTATAAGAAAACCTCC
>CANPXG010000065.1 GCA_947585795.1 uncultured Clostridia bacterium | reverse complement strand
AAGATAAATATCAGATAAATTGAAAAAAAAGTGAAAAAAAAGTGTTGACAAACAAGACAGCGTCTGCTATAATAATTAAGTCGCTGATTAGGAACGACTATTTGGGAGTTTAGCTCAGCTGGGAGAGCGTCTGCCTTACAAGCAGGATGTCACAGGTTCGAGCCCTGTAACTCCCACCACGTATGCGTTTGCTTCGCAAACGCATTGGTAAGTACGCGGACGTGAAACGGACGCGTAAGTACGCCTCGTAGGAGGCGGAAATGGCCCGGTAGTTCAGTTGGTTAGAACGCTAGCCTGTCACGCTAGAGGTCGTGAGTTCGAGCCTCATCCGGGTCGCCATTTGCTTCTGTAGCTCAGTCGGTAGAGCAAGGGACTGAAAATCCCTGTGTCGGTGGTTCGATTCCACCCGGAAGCACCAAAAACCATAGTCTTGCATATGATAGATTATGGTTTTATACGCGGGAGTGGCTCAGTGGTAGAGCGTCACCTTGCCAAGGTGAACGTCGCGAGTTCGAATCTCGTCTTCCGCTCCATGTTTCAAATAACAAAAGACGCCTTTGACGTGCGTCTTTTGTTGTTTGTAATTACTAAGCAGAAACGGCGCCATAGCCAAGAGGTAAGGCAGAGGTCTGCAAAACCTTTATTCCCCGGTTCAAATCCGGGTGGCGCCTCCAATCGGAAGATGCTGCGGCTTAAGAATGCGCTTAGGTCGCGGCATTTTTTTACATTATCACAGTAAACAAATGTCTTTATCAAACGGTGAGTCAATATGAAGAAATTTAAAAGATTTATCGCGTTTTTACTCGTTTTGGCGATAGCGTTATGCGTGGTAAACTCACAGACGGACTTTTTCTTAAATTTTGCCGACTACGCGCCTTGGCTCGCGGAGAAATATCCGAGTTTCACCGAGGGCGTAACGGACACGTCGGAACGGTTGTCGGAGATTACGGACCGAATACCGTCGCCGTCGGAAATAATAGCGATGATAAAGCACGAGGAGCCGCCGATCGATCCCGCGGACGTTGCGACGAACGCTTACATAGAAAACAGCCCGATGCTGACATTCTATCCCGAGGAAAATATCGGTATTGTCGTCGATTACAACGTGATCGATATTTTCGGCACGACAGCTTCAAGGAGTAAGTCGCACCTTATCGCGGAATTTACCGACGAAAACGGCGAAACCCTTGATCAGGTTTCGTTTTCCGCAAACTCCGGCGGTCAGTTTAACAAGCAAGCGGACATTCCCGATACAGACTCGCTCTCCATGAGCCTTGCGATATACACCGGAAGCAAGCCCTACGGTCAGTTTGAGAGCTGGGTGTATAACTATGTAACGCTGCAAAAAACAGCCGACGGCGGCTGGGAGCTCGCTCCCTCGCCCGTATTTGAAAATAACAGGCAAATGTACGAGAAGGATAAGTCGATAAGCGACTCACTCAAACGCACTCCCTCGATACAGTCCGACAGTGCCGGCATTAAGTCCATCGCCGAACAGCTTACCGCCGGTATTACGAACGACTACGACAAGGTTCTCGCGCTGCACGACTGGATATGCTCGTATATGTACTACGACGTTGACAGCCTTGGCTCACAAGACACTCCCCCCTACTACGCGACTGAGATCGTAAAGACACGCAGGGCGGTATGTTTGGGCTTCGCCACGCTCATGGCGGCGCTTTGCCGCAGTATAGAGATACCGTGCAATGTCGTTTCGGGCTACGCGCTCGGCGTAAGCGGCGGCGGCAGCGAGTGGAATGAGGAAACGTCGGCTACGGACGAACAAAACCACGCGTGGAATGAGGTCTACGTTGACGGACGCTGGATAATCGTGGATCCGACGTGGGACTGCACGAATAAAATCGAGAACGGTGAATTTATCGAAGGAAACGGCGCTTCACATATCTATTTTGACGCGAATTTGCAGTTCTTCTCGAATAACCACAAGATCATCGAGTACTCGAAAAGGAGATAAACAAAGTGAAAACAGTGCTTCCCGAAGGCAGGGTGTTTTTAGCGCCAATGGCGGGCGTGACGGATCTACCGTTCCGTAAAATCTGCCGCCGCTACGGTGCGGGACTTGTCTATTCCGAAATGATAAGCGCCAAGGGACTTTACTACAACGATAAAAAAACGGCGGAGCTTATGTACACGGACGACGAGGCGCGTCCGTACGCTCTGCAGATTTTCGGCTCCGATGCCGACATAATGGCGGAGGTAATACCGAAGGTCATGAAGGCAAAGCCGGATATAATAGACATTAATATGGGCTGTCCCATGCCTAAAATAGTAAACAACGGCGACGGCTCGGCGCTTATGAAAAATCCGCGCCTCGCGGGTGAAATAGTACGCAAAGTAAGCGCGGTATCGCCCGTACCGGTGACGGTAAAAATACGCAAGGGCTACGACAGCGGCAGCGTGAACGCCGTAGAAACGGCGCGTATACTTGAAGAAAACGGCGCGGCGGCAATCGCGGTACACGGCAGGACGCGCGAGGAGTTTTACAGCGGCAGCGCGGATTGGGACATTATAAAGGAAGTAAAAGAAGCCGTGTCAATACCTGTTATCGGTAACGGCGACATACGCGACGCGCGTGACGCGAAGCGTATGCTTGACTATACCGGCTGCGACGCGGTCATGGTCGGACGCGCGAGCGAGGGTGATCCGTTTATTTTCAGGCAAATAAACGAGTATCTTGAAACGGGTGCGGTCACTTTTGAACCCACACCGCTTATGAGGCTCGAGCAAATGACGGAGCACGTGGAAATGCTTGTCGCTTACAAGGGTGAAGCGCGGGGTATTAAAGAGGCGCGGAAACATATAGCGTGGTATATAAAAGGACTTCCCGGCGCGGCAAGACTGCGTGGCGAGGTTTTTAAAATCACGGATTTAACGTCGCTTAACGCGCTTTTGAACGAATATAAAAATCATTTAAAATAAAGGAGAATTTTCTTATAAAAGGTCTTGAAAAAGACAGCGCAATTTGTTATAATTATCTAAATAAACTCAAGACGGAAAACTGCGCGGTTTCCCGTCCGCGCCGCCCCGTTGCGTACAAACGGACGGGAACGCTTTTTTAATATATGGAGTTTGTAAATCAATTAAAAAAATACTAATGAGAGGAGTTGTAGAAAATGGAAAATAAGTTTTCCAAGGAAGGTCTTACGTTTGACGATGTGTTGCTTATACCTCAGGCTTCGGACTTTACCCCGAACGAGGTCGATCTTAAAACACAGCTTACAAAAGACATCACACTTAATATACCGCTTATGAGCTCAGCCATGGACACTGTTACGGAATCTTCTATGGCGATAGCGATGGCTCGCGAAGGCGGTATAGGTATCATCCACAAAAATATGACTATCAAGCAGCAGGCAGCGGAAGTGGACAAGGTCAAGCGAAGCGAGAACGGCGTTATCACAAATCCGTTCAGTCTTACCAAGGAACGCACTTTGAAAGACGCGAACGATTTAATGGCGCGTTTCAAGATTTCCGGTGTGCCTATCGTTGACGGCGATAACAAGCTGATAGGCATTATAACAAACCGTGACCTCAAATTTGAAACGGACTTTACGCAAAAAATCGCCAACGTTATGACCGATCAAAATCTTATTACGGCTCCTGTCGGTACGACTCTCACGGAGGCGCAGCAGATCCTTTCCCGCGCGAAGGTCGAAAAGCTTCCGATAGTCGATAATGAAGGTCATTTAAAAGGACTTATTACTATTAAGGACATAGAAAAAGCGGTACAGTACCCCAATACCGCGCGCGACAAGCAGGACAGGCTTTTATGCGGCGCGGCGATAGGCGTTACGACGGACGCGCTCGAGCGCGTTCAGGCGGTCGTTGACGCGGGTGTGGACGTGGTCGCTCTCGACAGCGCGCACGGTCACAGTAAGAACATAATAAATAAGGTAAAGGAAATCAAGGCGGCGTTCCCCGACCTGCCGGTCATCGCGGGTAATATCGCTACCGGCGAAGCGGCCGAGGCACTTATCGACGCGGGCGCGGACTGCCTGAAGGTCGGCATAGGTCCCGGCTCGATCTGTACCACGCGAGTTGTCGCGGGTATAGGCGTGCCGCAAATCACGGCTATTTACGACGTAAGTCTTGTGGCTAAAAAGTACGGAATACCCATCATTGCCGACGGCGGTATCAAGTACAGCGGAGATATTGTAAAGGCTATCGCGGCGGGCGGCGACGTTGTTATGATGGGCAGCCTTCTCGCGGGCTGTGACGAGAGCCCGGGTGAATTTGAGATTTTTCAGGGCAGACGCTTCAAGGTATACCGCGGTATGGGTTCGCTCGCGGCAATGGAAAAGGGCTCGAAGGACAGGTACTTCCAAACAGGCTCGAAGAAGCTCGTGCCCGAGGGCGTGGAGGGACGCGTTCCCTACAAGGGTCCCCTCTCCGACACAGTGTTCCAGATGCTCGGCGGACTGCGCTCGGGTATGGGTTACTGCGGTACAAGGACTATACAAGACCTCAAGGAAAACGGAAAGTTCGTAAGAATTACCGGCGCGGGACTTAAGGAAAGCCACCCGCATGACATCTACATCACCAAAGAAGCCCCCAACTACAGCTATAATACTCAGGGATGATAAAAATCCCCGCCCGATTATTCGGACGGGGATTTTTTATGGAGTAATGGATTTGCTATTCCGCTTCACTAAGCGGCTTCATGCCCGTAAGACTGTCCCATACGAATACTTTCGCGTTTGCACCGTGGGAGTAGGTTTTTGTTTCGTTTGGAGCGAAGGTCTGCGTTTCGGTGGTGATATTGTTTAGAGCGCCATCAGAATAATCTGCAATAACGATTGTCGCGGATTGAGTATCGGATGTGGCATTATGCACCTCAAATGTGCTGTCGGTTTCCGTCACCGTAAAAGGCGGTTTTGGAATGGCTATTGCTCCGAAATTTTTATAAGAAGTTTCGTTTCCGGCTTTATCGTAAACGTATACATCAGAATAATATATCTCGTTTTCATTGTTATGCTCTGAAATATTTATTCTGCAGGTTGCTTCATTTCCCGATATAGTCGCTTTATGCCATATAATATCATCTTGACCGTCTTTCGGCGTCCATGAGGGCACCAGCACCTTATCCACTTTTGCATTATCTTTAACTGTGCATTTTATCGTATATCCACCGCTGTTCAGATTAACTATTTGAGGATTTGTAAGTTGCGGCGGCTCTGTATCCTGCGGAATATTGACGGTCTTGCTGCCTATCAGTGCATTATCTCCGTTACCGACATTTATTCCGTAAATGTAAACCGGCTGAGAGCCTGTTTTGCTGACGGCAATCGTTTCTTCATACCCGTGATAATCCCCTACTCCGTGGGCGGCATTAACATCGGTACGTAACGTGTTGGCTTTTATGGCTACTGCCTCCGCACCGGCGGAGCCTGCCGGTCCGCCCACATACACATGAACGTCAATTTGAGCAGATTTGTCGTTGGGATCATACGCCCACCCTCGGACAGTTACAGTTCCGGGATTTGCCGAGCATTTGTCAAATGCACCCACGGGACTTGGGTTTTCAATATTTACGGTTTTTTTACCTATCAGCGTATTACTTCCGCTGCCTATATTTATCGCGTATACAGAAACAACCTGAGTACCCGTTTTTTTCGTTTGAATTGTTGAACTAAATCCGTGATTGTCCCCGCATCCATATGCCTTATTTACATCAGGTCTTGATTGGTCTGCAATAATTACATGTCCCTCCGCGCCGGACGTTCCGGCTTCACCACCAATATATACATGAACAGATAATGCCTGCCCTGTGTTATCTTTATCAAACGCCCAACCGCTTACATTTATACTTCCTATACCGCCCGTGCAGGAATCGAAAGCAGCCGTAGGATTGTTAGCTCCGCCGCCGCTTCTGTTAGTTATATACCAATAAGCCGAACAACCTGATAATTTGCCGGATTGTCCGCTTCCGCTTAATATTGAAGCGGACAGTTTTATACGCCCCGGTGTTTTCATTGGATCTCCGCAATAAAACGTATCGCTTGAGCTGTCATAATCTGTTACCAATACGGCATGCGGCTGCGATGTATTATATATTACAATACCTTCGGGGTGTTGGTTTAGCATAGAAATAAGTTGTTGCTTTATATTGGAAAAATAGCCATGCCCTACTTTCATTCCGTTATATGTAAAATTGAAATACAATCCCGCACTTTCACTCCACGCAACAGTTCGCAAAGAATTTTCCGTTATCGCCGCCCAATTCCCATTATCCAATATAGCTCTTCGCCTGAGCATCATAGCGGCTGATGCCAAAGTGCAAGTATAGTTTGTCTGTTGTTTTAAAAACACATCAGAGTCATTAATTGATTTGGCTGATACATTATTCACAGGCAGACAAGCAAACAAAACGGCAAACATCATTATCCACAATAAAATTCGTTTTTTCATAAAAGCGCCTCCTGTTTTGACATTTACTGAATGTCAATATTACATGTATTATAGCATATAATAGAGCAAATGACAAGTACTAAATGTCAAAACGGGGGTATTTATGTTTAAAAATAAGTCTGAAAACGGGAAATTAAATATCTGCGGTAAAAATGTTGCTAAATACAGACTTCTTATGCAGCCCAAAATGTCGCAGCGCGCACTCGCGGATAAACTGCAAATTTTGGGTATTGATGTTGATAAAAACGCGATACAACGAATTGAGTGTGGGAAACGATTTGTTACCGACATTGAAATAGTCGCATTGGCAAAAGCGTTGAATGTTGATATTCCCAGCTTGTTGACATATTAAAACAGAACATTTGCAAAAAAATACCGCCTTTCGGCGGTATTTTTATCTAATCTCACGTATTATTTCGCGATTTCCTTTATAACCGTGACTGTACGCGTTGCCTCGTCCCAGCCTACGACGCTGTTCATGCCCTCGGCAACTGCTCTTACGGGTACGACCGTCGTTGACGAGTCCGCGGGGATGGTCGGCGGTGTTTCAAGCTCTATCGGAGTTTCGTTTACAAACATCACGTCCGAGTCGATCTGCATCGTGACGCTCACGTCGCTTACGGGATCGTACGATATGATCGTTCTTGTTTCGCCGTCCCACTCCACGTCAGCGCCAAGCGCCTCAAATATCTCGCGCATGGGCACAAGAGTATGATCGTTGTCTATGTACGGGTCAAGCTCGGCAAAGCTTACCTGCTCTCCGTTCACAAATACTTTTATTGTATCGTCCGCGAAAACAGACGCGCACGCCGTTACGGTCACAGCCGCCATGATAATGGCTATTATCTTTTTCTTCATTTTATTACCTCCATAGTGAATTATACAATAATTATAACATATCTTTATCCCTATTTCAATAGAAATTTTTTAACTTTATCCGTCCCGAAAAAATCCTTCGTATTGCGTTATTATTACAAATATTTCATGCAAATATTATTTTTTGTAATCTATATGTAATAAAATTACAGAAATCTCTTGCAATCGAACACAATATATAGTATAATGGATGAAAGAAGTAAATTCGGAGGGGTTTAGATGTACTGCAAAAATTGCGGCAGACAGCTTAAAGAAGGAATGCGTTTTTGCGACAGGTGCGGTCAATCGGTCAGAAAGAGTAAGGAAAGCAGCCAAGCCGCGCGTCATCGTGAAATAGAAGAGTTAAAAGCTGAACGTTTAAATAGAAAAAGACGGCTTGCGGAAAAGGAAGCAAAACAGGCTCTGAGTAAAGAGCGCAAGAAAAAAAGGAGCAAACCTTTTATTTTTGTCATTATAATAATACTTATCGCTTTGGCGAGCGTGCTTATAGGATACAATATGTTCCCGTCGGGCGACACGGTAAACATTCCCGTAAACACCGACGCGCCCGTAAACAGCGCCGCGCAGACAACGGTGCCGATCTCACAGTCACCGTCGCCGTCAGCGGCGATGAAGGACGGGTACTCGGAAATTACCGTGGCGAACGTAACTTGTCCTTACCCGTCGTCGTTCCGCGCAAATCCGACGTCCGGAAGCGAAAAGCTTAACCTTACCGACTCGCTCGGCGGCGCGACTATGGTGGTGACGCAGGAAGCCAAGGGCGGCGAGCCTAAGGATTTAATGAAGGAGTATATATCGCAAATCGGCGCTTCGGACGATCCCGAAATGCACGCGGGAAGCGAGTGGTACTCGGTGACGGCGACCGTCGGCAATTCCGTGCATCACAGGAAGTGCGTCGTAAGGAACGGACTGTCCGTTTACTACGATTTCACCTATGACGCTTCGTCCTCTGCTTCGTCCAAGTACGCGGATTATATAGATTATATAGACTCTAAATTCAACTAAAAAAGTACTTTACGGCGGCGAAAAACACGATTATAAGCGCCGTTCCAACGCAGATTTTTAATAATTTTCCCTTTTTACGGGCAGCCTTCGGGGGCTGCCCGTTTCTTTGTATGCGCTCGATGTAGCGGCTTACGATCGTTTCCGCGTCCTCGATCGCCTTACCCTCAAGCTTGGGGTTATAATCCTTCAACACAATTATCGCCTGACTTACATACGGCGACGTGAAATTGTTCAATATTACTACCTTTTTTGTCAACTCTTTCATACGAACACTCCATAATCTTTCATTTGTTACCTATTATTTCCGAAGAGCTTTGTCGGTATACATACTTATTTTTCCGTATTTTAACGCCAAAAACATTTAATATTTTTGGTTTTTACCGACTTTTCTGTAATATAACGCAATTTATTTTCATATATATAGTAGTAAACGCAAATAAAAAATATTGTCGTGTCTTTGTTTTGAAACATTTGAAATATTTGAAACTTTTTTGTAATAAAAATGTAATAAAACTATTGACATTGTAATATTTTTGTAGTATACTGGAATTTGAGTAATGAAAGGGGATCAACTTTTTATGACTACACAGGAAAAAAATTCAAAGCGTTATGAGCTTTTAAAGGTGCGAAAGAGGCGCGAGGAAAGGCGTTTGGCTAAGCTTAGAGCAAGACGCAGAAACAGGATCGCGGCTGTTGTCGTTCTTTTTGCCGCTATCACAATCGTGTGCGGCACCGTCTTTAACGCCGCAGCGAAGGAAATCACCATTACGGAAATAAACGAGTTCACAGGCTTAAACGAAACGCAGACCGTTCGGACGAGAGGCGGCAGCGTCGAGGAGGTGCTTGCGAAACGCGGACTTGACATCGGGGAAACAGACAGGCTGAACGTGCCGGCGAGTAAGCCTATTGAGGACAACGACGATATCGTCATAAAACGCGGCAAGCGCGTAACGATCAAATCCGGCAGCGACGAAAAGGTCGTGACCGTCACAAAGGCGGACGCGAAGGACGCGCTCATTGAGGCGGGATATATCCCGGGCGAGCTTGACCAAATCAACACCGACGGCGACACGATCGAGTTGGTGTCGATAAGTCGGTCGGACGAGGTCACCACCGAAACGATCGAGCGAGGCGTTGAGTACGTCGATGATCCGAATCTGCCGCAAGGTCAGGAGAAGGTCATCGATGAAGGTCAGGACGGAATAAAAGAAATACAGCATAAGGTTACATATCAGGACGGAGAGGAGTCCGAACGACTTGTTCTCGGCGAAAATATAACTCAGGAACCGAGAAACAAAATTATCGCCAAAGGCACCGCCGCGGCTACGCCCGCGCCGTCAAGGTCGGACGTGAGCGACGACGGCGGCAGCATAAACGGCTATAAATATAAGCGGAAAATCACCATGACCGCTACGGCATATTCCGCGTCACACTCGGAAAACGGCGGCTTCGCCATGTCCGCAATGGGTACGGCGCTGCGCTACGGGATCGTCGCGGTCGATCCGGACGTTGTGCCACTCGGTTCAAGGGTTTACGTGACAGCTCCCGACGGCTCTTGGAGCTACGGTGTGGCGGTCGCGGAGGATACGGGCGGCGCAATCAAGGGCAACAGGATCGACTTGTGCTACCCCGCGGGCGCAGACTCGTTCGGCAGAAAAAGCTGCGTCGTGTACGTGCTGGAATAACGTTAAAATGTAAAAAAGAACCAAGCGTTAAAGCTTAGTTCTTTTTTTTATTGCGCCTGCACAACGTTTTACGCCATAACAGCGTCGCCCGCCGTGTATTCCTCAAGCGAGCCTGACTTTACCTGAATGCACAGGTACTTGATCGGCTCGTCTGCCGACGCGGAAAGCTGTCTTTTCGCTTCGGGTGCAACGCGGAGAAAATCATTCGCCGCAAGCTCGACCTTCTCACCGTCGATCTCCATGCAGCCCTTGCCTTCGAGGATAATGTAAATCTCCTCGTTCTTCTTGTGCGCGTGAACAAACGGCACACCCGCGCCCGCGGGCATGAAGTTTACGCTTACCTCCGCGCCGGTAAGTCCGAGCGTGTCGTGCAGCTCAACTCTGTCCGTTCCCGTTACGTTTACCTTGCTATAGTTTTTCATAATAAAGACCTCCAAAAATAGTATATGGTTGTAACCTTTATGATTACAACCATATATTAACACGTAATCGCTGTAATGTCAATAGTTACAACGAAAATTTTATAAATATTTTTATAACAGCACGTTTAGCCGTTTCATTAAGTCGGCGAGCGTGACGCTTTTAAGCTCGTTTTCGAGTGCCGCCTGCGCGTCCGCGAGGTGCGAATCCAGCACTGCGTGGATGTTCTTTCCCACGGGGCACTCGGGGTTGGGGTTTTCGTGGAAGTTAAACAGGTCGCCGTCCACGCAGTCGACAGCCGTGTAGATGTCGTAAAGCGTAATCTCGTCCGCGTCCTTTACGGGCGCCGCGCCGCCGCTTCCCGCCTTTACGTCGATTATTCCCGCCGCCTTAAGGCTCGAAAGCGTGCGCCGTATCACGACGGGATTTACGCTGACGCTCGACGCGATGAACTCCGATGTCATTTTGTATTCCTTCCCGAGAACGTAAATCGCAAGCAGCGTGTGAACCGCCACGGTAAATCTCGATGTAATCTTCATCTCTACCACCCCTCGGCAATATTGTACATCATTTTCGTTGTAATGTCAACGGTTACATTAAAACAAAATCCGCCGCGCCGCGAAGGGGATTGCATGGGCGGAGTTGAAATTCGGTTTATATCGTGTTATAATGTAAGCAAATCAGGTGCGAAGGAGGATGCGTGTATGGAAAAGAACACGGAATACGAAAAAATGCTTATGAACGAACGGGACAAGCTTGCCAATGAAATGAAACAGACGCAAAATCGCCAATTCCCCGTTAACATGATAATCTTTACGCTTGTGGGTGTCGCGTTTACGGTATGCGGGATCATATCGGGTGTGCGCATGGATGGCCTGCCAAATCAATCAGCCGTATCAAGCCTATTCCCCGTGCTATTGACGACAGCGGGTGCCGTGGTTATCCTTTTTGGAGCGCTGTACAATATTTTCGCAAGCATAAACAACGACACGCGCCACACATCACTCGTTTCGCGCCGCGCGCAGATAGACGAAACAATAGCCGTTATGAACGCGGAAACGAAAACGCCGAAAATGCAGGCGGAAATTAGGTTTGATAACAGCCAAAGTGATTTTAAACGCTTCTTTGACGTCAACCTCAATCAACTGAGCTGGGTGTTTAAGCTCGGCATAGGCACAATTTTGGCGGGCATGATTATCATAATTTTGGCAGTAATTATGTTCGCAATTTCACCCGTCAAATACAACATTGCGGTTCTTACCGGCGCGATAAGCGGCATTTTGGTGGACTTTATCGGTGCGCTTTTTATACGTATGTACACGGAAACGATAAAGGCTTCGATCCAGCTTCAGAATAAGCTTATACATAACAACGACAACCTGCTCGCGGATTTGCTTGCGGAGGACATAGACGATAAAAATTTGAGAAATCAGACTCTTTCCGAAATTGCGAAGACGATAAGCGCCAACAATACCGTCCCGCCCGATACAAGTACGGAACCGGAGGAGTAAAGGATGTTGATTGTTGTATGCGTGGGTAACGAAACGTGAATATGTACTGAAAGAATAAGACGCGCGACAAAAATCGGGCGTCTTATTTTTTGGGGAAAATATTACCACTGTCCGTTTTTTCGCCCACTGAATGTGATATTATAAGTACAACAAAGAAAAACAGGCGATGCGACTTCGAAAAATGCCGTCACCATCGTTTGACAAGGAGGTTTTTTATAATGCTTATAGCAATAGGAATAATCTACATACTT
Organism: uncultured Clostridia bacterium; assembly: GCA_947585795.1. GTDB lineage: Bacteria > Bacillota > Clostridia > UBA1381 > UBA1381 > Hominilimicola. The sequence continues at coordinate 292 of CANPXG010000065.1, read as the reverse complement.
TATCAGTTTATCAAGTCCGCGAAGGAAGATGCTGAAATAAAACAGTGGTGCAAGAATCGGGGCTATGACACATACCCGTCGAACACGGGTATGCGGGATATCAAAACAAACAAGCACTGCTACGTCGATCCGCGCACGGGCGAAAAGACACTTTGGTAATATTGCTTTCGCGTAAATTTCGTGGTATACTGAAAAAAACGAAGGACGGGGGCGCAGACAATGAGGCAGTCTAATCAAAGGCTTAAGCTTTTATACCTGATGCGGATATTGCTGGAGGAAACGGACGAGGAGC
>CANPXG010000064.1 GCA_947585795.1 uncultured Clostridia bacterium | reverse complement strand
GCCGCCGTGAGCCAGCCCGCGTTTCTGCCCATTATCTCAACCACCGTGATAGAGTCGGTGGGGTAGGTGTTCGCGTCGCGGATGATCTCCTTCATCGCCGCCGCTATGTACTTTGCCGCGCTGCCGTAGCCCGGAGTGTGGTCGGTCACGGCGAGGTCGTTGTCGATCGTTTTCGGCACGCCCATGAACGTTATGTCGGAGTCTATGTCCTTCGCGTAATTTGAAAGCTTTTTGATCGTGTCCATCGAGTCGTTGCCGCCGATGTAGAAGAAGTGCTTTATATCAAGCCGCTTCAGTATGTCGAATATACGGTCGTACACGCCCGGATCCTCGCTGTACTCGGGAAGCTTGTAGCGGCACGTGCCCAAAAACGACGACGGAGTACGCTTTAAAAGCTCGATGTCGAGGTCATTTTTGATGTAGTCGGAGAGGTCAACGTACCGTCCCGTCAAAAGACCTTCGATACCGTTTCTCATTCCGTACACCTTAAGGCACCCCATGTCCTTGGCGGTTTTAAATACCCCCACAAGGCTGGAATTGATTACAGAGGTCGGTCCGCCCGACTGTCCCACAATAACATTTCCGTTGATCATTTACATTCATTCCTTCCAAAAACATAATATTTTATATATACTTACCCGCGTATCGGTAATATATAACATTTTTTTGAGCGTGAGGGGATAAAATTTTTCTTGCATAATTTGGTGAAATAATATATAATAGACACATTATATAAAACTCCGGAGGATAAGACGATGAAAAAGGAAACGAAATGTATACAGGCGGGTTATGCGCCGAAAAACGGCGAGCCGAGAATGATACCCATCATTCAAAGCACGACGTATAAATACGATACAAGCGAGGCGATGGGTAAGCTGTTTGACCTTGAGGAAAGCGGATATTTTTATACGCGTCTGCAGAATCCGACGAACGATCACGTCGCGGCGAAAATATGCGCGCTCGAGGGCGGCAGTGCGGCGATGCTCACGTCGTCGGGACAGGCGGCATCGTTTTTCTCGGTGTTCAACATATGCGGCGCGGGCGACCATGTGGTGGCGTCGTCGGCGATATACGGCGGTACGTATAATTTGTTTAACGTCACCATGCGCAGAATGGGTATAGATTTTACGTTTGTGGATCCCGACTGTACGGAGGAGGAGCTTAATGCGGCGTTTAAGCCGAATACGAAAGCCGTTTTCGGTGAAACGATAGCAAATCCGGCGCTTACGGTGCTCGATATTGAAAAGTTTGCGTCGGCGGCGCACGCGCACGGCGTGCCGCTTATCGTGGATAACACGTTCGCGACACCCATTAACTGCCGTCCGATCGAGTGGGGCGCGGATATAGTAACTCACTCGACCACAAAGTACATGGACGGTCACGACGCGGCTGTCGGCGGCTGTATAGTGGATTCCGGTAAATTCGACTGGTTCGCACACGCGGATAAGTTCCCCGGGCTTACAACTCCCGACGAGTCGTATCACGGCGTGACGTATGCGGAAAAGTTCGGTCTTGAGGGCGCGTATATAACGAAGGCGACGGCGCAGCTTATGCGTGATTTGGGTTCGATACAAGCGCCGATGAACGCGTACCTTTTGAACCTCGGGCTGGAGTCGCTGCACGTGAGGATGCCGCGTCACTGTGAAAACGCGCTTGCCGTGGCTCGGTATTTGGAGAAGCACGATAAGATAGAGTGGGTAAACTATCCCGGACTTCCATCGAACAAGTATTACGAAACGGCGAAAAAGTATATGCCGGACGGAACGTGCGGCGTTGTGTCGTTCGGAGTGAAGGGCGGACGCAAGGCGGCGGAAAAGTTTATGAAGGGACTTAAGGTGGCTATGATAGCTACGCACGTCGCGGACGCGCACACGTGCGTGCTGCACCCCGCGAGTGCGACGCACAGACAGATGAACGACGAGGAATTGAAGGCGGCGGGAGTAAGTCCCGACCTTGTAAGATTGTCCGTCGGTATCGAAAACGTGGACGATATTATAGAGGATTTGGAAAACGCGCTCAAAGAGTGCTGACAGATGAATGTTGAAAAATCAATAACGGCGGCAGGTGCCGAATATTCCGCGAAAAAGCGCGGAACCGGATTCGGTGAAAAGGGAAACGGGTGCAAGTCCCGTGCGAACTCGTCACTGTAACTGTGTAGCGGCAAGGGTGATACCACTGAGAAAATCGGGAAGGTCCTTGTCCGTGATGATACTTAAGCCAGGAAACCTGCCTGCGCGCCGGTACGGAAATCATTTTGATTTGATTTCAATGCCACGAGTAATTGGCAGTACGTGAAAAATGTATACGCGCACATTGCGCGCATACGTTTTTTCGCTGCGCCTTTACTCCGCGAAGTAAGGCGTATTTTTTTGTAAAAATTTGAGAGGTGATGAAAATGACAAAAATAACGGAGAACGGCGAGTACATGATAGACGTAAATCTCTCGGGCGGCAGCGGTAAGGCGAAAATTACGTCGCCTGTGAAGCTTACCGTGCGTGACGGTGAAATGAACGCGCGCATAGAGTGGAGCAGTCCGAGCTACGACCGTATGGACGTAGGGGAAACGTCGTACTATCCCGTAAACGACGGCGGAAATTCACAGTTTGACATATACGTGCCGGCGCTTGACGAGGAAATACCGATTCGCGCGGAAACAGTCGCGATGAGTGAGCCGCATATGATAGACTATTCGCTTTACTTTGACTCCGCTACCGTAAGGTCCGTGCGCGGCGGAACGTCGTTTTTCGTTGTGGGCGTGATCGCCGTGGCGGCGGCTGCGCTCGCCGTGATACTTGAAAGGAGGCACAGGAGTAAAAATGCTTAAAAAATCAGGAATTGCGATTTTAATTTTAACGGCGCTCGCGCTTTCCTCGTGCGGTAAATCCGCGTCATTGCCCGAAAACGCGCCCGAAATAGAGGGACTTACGTTTAAGGAGCGCGTCAAGCTGGAGTACGCGGACAAGTTTACGATAGACCGCTACGAGGGCGGATATTCGCTTATATCGGCAGCCGACGGCGGCAGATACCTTATAGTGCCCGAGGGCGCGGACACGCCCGAAACGGACGCTAAGGTCATAGAGCGCGGGACGGATAATATATACCTTGCGTCCACGGCGGCGATGAGTATGTTCGACGCGCTCGGCTGCGGCGCGAATATACGTTTTTCCGCCACAAAGCAGGACGACTGGTACATAGACTACGCGAAGGACGCTATGGCGAAGGGCGATATGCTCTACGCGGGCAAGTACAGCGAACCGGATTACGAGCTGCTTTTGTCGGAGAAATGTCCGCTTTCCATACAATCCACGATGATAGGTCACGCTCCCGAGGTGGGAGAAAAGCTTGAGGAACTGGGTATAACGGTGTTTGTGGACTATTCAAGCTACGAAACGCACCCGCTTGGCAGGAGCGAATGGGTAAAGCTCTACGGTGAAATGATGGGTGAGAGCGAAAAGGCGGACGAGCTTTTTGACGCGCAGACGGACTACCTCGACGCGGTAAGCGCGAAGGACAGCGGCAAAACGGTCGTATTCTTCTACATAAGCGAGGACGGGCGCATTTACACGCGTAAATCGGGCGACTACATAACGAAAATGATCGAGCTTGCGGGCGGTGAAAACATATTAAAAGGCGTGGGCGGAGAGGAGTCGTCCTCGTCGGTCGCCATAGAGCCGGAGGAGTTTTACGAGCGCGCAAAGGACGCGGACGTTATAATATACAACGCCACCGTCGGCGGTAAAATACGCACTATGGACGAGCTTACGGCGAAAAGCAATTTGCTCTCTGATTTTAAAGCCGTCAAAAACGGTGACGTTTGGTGCATGGACAGTAATTTGTTTCAGGAAACGCTTAAAACGGGCGAGGTAATATCCGACTTCAACGCCGCGTTTACGGGCGGAGAAACGCGGTATTTGTACAAACTCGAGGGCGGTGTGAGCGATGAATAAGAGGTGTGTTTTTGTGCTCTTAATGCTTACGGTGCTTACAGCGGCATCGCTTGCGGTAAATTTGTTCGCGGGCAGCGCGGATATAAGCGCGCGTGAGGTACTGCGCGGCGTATTTTCAGGCAGCGGCGCCGCCGGTGATATACTGTGGAAAATACGCATACCGCGCGCGTTGGCGGCGCTTTTGCTCGGCGGCGCGCTCGCGCTGTCGGGGTACCTTTTACAGACGTTTTTCCATAACCCTATCGCAGGACCGTTCGTTTTGGGAGTATCGTCGGGCGCGAAGCTCACGGTCGCGGCGGTGATGATCTGCGCGGCGGGACGCTTCGGTCAGATAACGTCGGGCGCGATGATAGGCGCGGCGTTTGTCGGCTCGATGCTGTCGCTGGGACTGATACTCGCGGTTTCGCAGAAGGTGAGAGGAATATCCATGCTCGTCGTATGCGGCGTGATGATAGGCTACATCTGTTCCGCGCTGACGGATTTTATGGTGACGTTCGCGGACGAGGGCGATATAGTCAATCTGCACAGCTGGTCGATGGGAAGCTTTTCGGGTATGAGTATGGACAACGTCCGCGCCGCCGCGGCGGCGGTCATTGCGGGACTTATATGCACGATGCTTTTGTCAAAGCCGATAGGCGCGTACCGTTTGGGCGAAGCGTATGCCAAAAGCATGGGAGTTCGAGTTAAGCTTTTGCGCGCCGCGATAATAACGCTGTCGGGACTGCTTGCCGCGTGCGTGACCGCGTTCGCGGGACCCGTGTCGTTCGTCGGTATAGCCGTGCCGCACATAGCGCGCGTAACACTTAAAACGTCAAAGCCCGCGTGGCTTATACCGGCGTGCTTCCTCGGCGGCGGGATATTCTGTATGGTATGCGACATGATAGCGCGCACCATTTTTTCACCGACGGAGCTTAGTATAAGCACGGTCACGGCGATATTCGGCGCGCCGGTAGTCATAGCGGTCATGCTGAGGCGAAGGAGGGGAGAGGTATGACGGAGCAAATAAGCGCGCAAAATCTCTGCGCCGGTTACGGTAAGCCTATCGTGAACGACGTGTGCCTGCGCGTGCGCGGCGGTGAAATAATGACACTTATCGGACCTAACGGCGCGGGTAAATCCACCGTTTTAAAAACGCTCGCGCTCGAACTTAAAAAGCTCGGCGGCAAGGTGTCCTTGTGCGGCTTGGACGCGGACGGTATCCCCCCGCGCGAGAGGGCAAAGCGTCTTGCTGTTTTGCTCACAGACCGACCGCGCGTGTCGCTTATGACGTGCCGCGAGGTCGTCGAAACGGGGCGTTACCCGTACACGGGACATTTCGGAAAACTTTCGAGTGAGGATAAAGACGCGGCAGACAGGGCGATAGAGCTTGTAAACATAGGGGATTTTGCCGACAGTGATTTCCTCGAGATAAGTGACGGACAGCGTCAGCGCGTCATGCTGGCGAGAGCGATATGTCAGGAACCGAGGGTGCTGATACTTGATGAGCCGACGTCGTACCTCGACATCCACCACAAAATCGTATTTTTGGAAACGCTTCGCCGTCTTGTGGACGAGAAAAAGATCGCGGCGGTAATTTCCATGCACGAGCTGGATTTTGCCGAAAAGATCTCCGACTGCGCCGTAGGTATAAAGGACGGCGCGGTACAGTTTTGCGGCGACAGCACCGACGTGTTCAGGGAGGACGTTATACGTAATTTGTTTGACCTAAACGAGGAGCTTTATTCAAGATATTTTAATAAAAATTAAAATATAAAAACACAAACAGAAAGGAAGATCATTATGAAAATCAAACACACACTCATCTTTGCCGCGCTTTTGGGCGCGCTGACGCTTACAGGCTGCGGCGCGAACGGTACCGGTACGAAGTCCGAAGAAGGAAGTGAGGGAGTGATACTCACCGTAAGCTTCGGCACAAGCTATAACGACAGCCGTGAAAAGACGATAGGCGCGGTTGAAAACGCCATTGCGTCCGCGTACCCCGATTACGAGCAAAGACGCGCGTTCACGAGCCAAATAATTATCGACAAGCTCAAGGAGCGCGACGGCACGGAAATTGACAATGTCGAGGAGGCGCTTGACCGCCTCGTTTCGGACAAGGTGAAGACGCTTATCGTGCAGCCGACGCACGTTATGAGTGGTTACGAGTACGACGACGTTGTAAGCGCGGTCGAGGAGTACCGCGATAAGTTTGACAGCGTCGCCATAGGCGCGCCGCTTCTCACGTCCGACGCGGACTATGAGGAGCTTGCGAAAGCACTTGTCGCCGAAACAGCCGAGTATGACAGTGACGAAACCGCGATCGTATTTATGGGACACGGCACGGAGCACGAGGCAAACGAGGCGTACACAAAGCTTCAGGAAACCGTGTCGGCGCTTGACGGTGCGGAAAATTACTTTATAGGCACGGTCGAAGCCACTCCCAATCTTGAGGACGTTATTGCGGCGGTGAAGCAAGGCGGGTACAAAAAGGTAGTGCTCGAGCCGCTTATGATAGTCGCGGGCGACCACGCGAACAACGATATGGCGGGCGATGAGGACGGCTCGTGGAAAACGGAGTTCGAGAAAGAAGGCTTTGAGGTAGAGTGCGTGCTTCGCGGTATGGGCGAGTTTGAGGAGGTACAGCAAATGTTTGTTGACCACGTCGCCGACGCGATAAGTCAGGTGAAGTAAAACGGAGGGCGTATGAAAAAATTTGCAGTATTTGTATTTGCGGCGATGTTGCTAATTTTACAGCCCGCGTGTATGGCGGACGGCGCGCCCGTAACGGCGGATAAACTCAATGACGGCACTTATCCCGTAACGGTAACGTCAAGCTCGTCGATGTTTAAAATCGTGGACTGCATTCTTACGGTAAATGACGGCGAAATGTCGGCGGTGATGACGCTTTCCGGTACGGGCTACGAGAAATTGTACATGGGTAAAAGCGAGGACGCGGCGAGCGCGGCGGACGGTGACTGCGTATACTTTGTTCCCGACGCGGAGGGAAGGTACACGTATACCGTGCCCGTTGAGGCGCTGGACGCGGATATTGACTGCGCGGCGTGGAGCATAAGAAAGCAGCAGTGGTACGACAGGACGCTCGTGTTTGAGAGCGCGTCGCTGCCCGACGGCGCGGTAAAGGGCGGCTTGAATGTTTACGCGGTATGCGCGGGTGCGGGCGCGGTTTTACTTATCGTATGCGCGGTACTTATCGTTAAAAAAGGAAAAACTTCGTGACAAAAAAAATAACCGAGGCGAAACGCTTCGGTTATTTTTCTTGCAAACCTTGCGGGTGTGTGGTAAAATTAGTGTAACTTTAACGCGATAAGGAGAAACGGGTATGAACGGTAATTTGTACAGGAAAACGCCGCTTATGGGGTGGGCGTCGTGGAATTGTTTCAGAACGCATATAAGTGAGGAGATAATGAAGGAGCAGGCGGACGCGCTCGTGAAAACGGGACTTAGCGGTTACGGCTACACGTATTTTAATATGGACGACGGCTTTTTCGGCGGACGCGCGGCGGACGGTAAGCTTTTGTTCCACCGTGAGCGTTTTCCGAACGGTATAAAAGTCATAGCCGATCACGCTCACTCACTCGGACTTAAGGCGGGTATTTACAGTGACGGCGGCGACAACACGTGCGGTCACTATTATGACAGTGAGGACGAAAACGGCGTGAACGTGGGGCTGTACGGTCACGAGGAAGAGGATCTTAGGATGTATCTCGTTGACTGCGGCTACGACTTTATAAAGGTCGACTGGTGCGGCGGCGTGCGGCTCGGACTTGACGAAAAGGAGCAGTACACGAAGATAGGAAATATTATAGACGACATCCGCCGCGAAACGGGCAGACAGCTTGTGTACAACATCTGCCGCTGGCAGTTCCCCGGACCGTGGGCTGCGAAGGTCGCGGACTCGTGGCGCACCGGCGCGGACATCGCACCGAATTTTGAGTCGGTGATGTACCAGATAGATATGATAAAGCCGCTCGCGCGTTACGCGTCGCCGGGACACGTGAACGACCTCGACATGATGCAGCTCGGCAACGGCGGCATGACGCATGAGGAGGAAAAGACGCATTTCGCGATGTGGTGCATGATGTCGACGCCGCTGATGATAGGCTGCGACCTAACGAAAATAAGTGATGAAACGCTTAAAATACTCAAAAACCGCGAGCTTATAGCGATAAACCAGGACAGCGCGTGTTTGCAGGCGTATGTCGCGAAGGAAATTAAGGACGCGGACGGTAAAACGGTCGGCGAGGTGTGGATAAAGGATTTGGGAGAAAAAAATTCGCGCGTCAAGGCGGTCGCGCTTCTTAACAGAAGTGAAAACGTGCTTGACATTAACGCGTCGCTTGCGGAGGTAGGTCTTACGGGTAAGGTCATATCCGCAAGGGATATTACAAACGGCGCGGACGTTACAATAGAAAGCGAAATTGCGGCAAGGGTAAACGGTCACGGCGTGATAGTATACAGGATTGAAACCGAGGGAAGCGTATATGTACCGAACAAGGACGACGTCGGTGAAATCGAGAGCAAGCCGACCGTTAAAATAACGCTTGACGAGGCAAATGAGCTTGTAAAAGACGGCGCGGTGCTCGTTGACGCGCGCGAGGAGGACGAGTTTAATAAATCGCATTTGGACGGCGCGGTAAATCTCTGTTACCTTGCCGTGGGCGCGCTGGCAAAACACGTTATACCCGACAAGTCGCAGAAAATAATCGTATACTGCGCGACGGGTAAGCGCAGCTTTCAAGCCGTACGCAGCTTGGAGTATTTGGGCTACACAAACGTCCTTTGGCTCGGCGGCGTAAAGCTCTGACAAAAAAACAAAATGGGGACACTAAAATTTTAGTGTCCCCGTTTTTAATGCGGTCACAATTTTTTGTAGACCGTCAGCATCATAGTCGTAAAGCAAGCCGCGCCGCCGATAAAGTTGGATACCGGCTCCGCGATGAACACGCCGTTCACCCCAAACCAATGCGGCAGAAGGAGCGTAAGCGGAATTACGATTATCACCTTTCTGAACACAGAGAAGAACATCGACTGTTTCGACTTTCCGAGCGCCGTGAACGTGCTTTGTCCCGCGAACTGCAGCGCCATCATGAAGAAACCGAAGAAGTATATATGCATAGACGGTACTCCGACGGCGATAAGCTCGGGATCGTCGCTGAATATTCCTATGAGGAAGTGCGGCAGAATTGAAATCGCCGCCCACGCCGCCGTGGTGCACACGATAAGTATTATCGAAAGGTAACGTATCGCCTGCTTGACGCGCCCGTATTCGCCCGCACCGTAATTGAAGCCGATAATCGGTTGTGAGCTGTGCGAGAAGCCCGTTACGGGCATTGAAAAAATCTCACGCACCGAGTTTATGATCGTCATCGCGCCTATGTATAAGTCCCCGCCGCACCGCTGCAGCGTCGAGTTGCAGACCATGGACACGAGGCTGTTTGTGACAGCCATAGTGAAACCGGACAGTCCGAGCGCAAGTATACGTTTTACGCGCCGTGACGCGAGCTTGAGCTTTTTGTAGTTTATGACGATGTCCGCCTTGCTGCTGTGCAGGAAGCGGAACGTCCACACGGCGGACGCGAACTGTGATATTATCGTCGCGAGCGCCGCGCCCGAAACGCCCATACCGAAAAGGAAAATAAAAATCGGATCGAGAATTATGTTGAGCGCCGCGCCGATAACGACGGTCATCATACCGATCTTACCAAAGCCCTCCGCGTTTATGAAGCTGTTAAGTCCGAGTGTCATCATCACGAATATATTTCCGATAAAGTAAATACGTATGTAAGAAACGGCGTAGGGGAGGGTGTCGTCACTCGCGCCGAGAAGCCTTAAAAGCGGCGTTTTAAATATCTCACCGAACACCGTGAGCAGCACGCTCAAAATAATTAAAAGCGTGAAGCTGTTCGCGAGAATGGCTTCCGCCTCGTCACGCCGCCCCGCGCCGCGTTCAATTGAAAAAAGCGGCGCGCCGCCCATACCGACAAGGTTGGCGAACGCCGTCACCATAGTGATAAGCGGCAGGCACACGCCCAAAGCCGTGAGCGCCAACGTCGCGCCGCCGCCGATCCTGCCTATGTATATTCTGTCGATAACGTTGTAGAGAACATTGACGAGCTGCGCCAGCGTCATGGGCAGCGCGAGCGAAACCATGTTCGACAATATACTGCCCTTGGAAAAATCATTTTTCATTTCCGCCATTTTTACCCCTTCAAATCCATCTTTTCAAAAAGCGTCTTTACTTCGTCCAAATCAACCGCTTTCGCGTAAAGTATCTTGTCAAATTCCTCGTCCGACTGCCACAAATCGGGTACCATTATCGGCTTTAACCCCGCGTTATGCGCCGCCAAAAGTCCGTTTCTCGAATCCTCAAGCGCGTAAGCTTTTGTGGGTGACGCGCCTATCGCCTCACACGCGGCAAGGTATATGTCCGGCTCCGGCTTTGACTTTTTCACCTTGTCGCCGCCTATCACCGCCGAAAAGTACTTTTCTACACCCGTGCTTTGGAGCCGCTTCATAACGTCCGCCGTCTTTGTGGAGGACGCAACAGCCGTTTTATAGCCGTGCGCGTCAAGATATTCAAGCAGGTTGTAAAGCCCCTTTTTCACGGGCACTCCGTTTTTGGCGTAATAATTTTCAAGATATTCCTCGGTATAGCGGTCAAGCGCGTCGTGGTCGTAGTCGTCGCCGAACTCGTCGTGCCACACCTTTCTTACCATGTCGTTGTTAAGACCGAGCGAGCGCATTATCATATAGCCCGCCTTGCCTATTCCTATCTTTTCACCCGCGTAGTTCCACGCGTCGACAAAGACGCGCTCCGTGTCGAACATGAGCCCGTCCATATCAAAAATTACAGCCTTCATACCTTTCCTCCCGCTGCCGCGACCGCTTTCGTAAGATCGATTTTACCCTCGTACAGTGCCTTTCCGACTATCACGCCCTCAACGCCTGTGTCTTTTAGCGATAGTATATCGTCAAGCGAGCCGATGCCGCCCGACGCTATAATGTCGGCGTTTACCGCCGCAGCCATTTCACGCATCGCCGCGACGTTCGGACCCGAAAGCGTGCCGTCGGTCGCGATGTCGGTGTAGACGATCGTTTTAACGCCGAGCGCGACCATTTTTTTCGCGAACTCGACAGCCGTAAAATCGCTCGTTTTTTCCCAACCCTCGACCGCGACCATACCGTCCTTCGCGTCGATGCCGATCACGATTTTGTCGCCGTATTTGTCCGCGGCTCTTTTTACAAATTCACTGTCGCTCACGGCTTTTGTGCCGATTATGACGCGGCTTATGCCGCACGCGAGCTTTGCCTCTATGTCCTCGGTCGTGCGTATGCCACCGCCCGTCTGCACCGGCACGCTGACGCTTTCGCATATTTCGCGTATTTTGTCGGCGTTCACGCCGTGACCCTTCAGCGCACCGTCGAGGTCTACGACGTGTATGTACTCGCCGCCCTGCGCTTCCCATTTTTTCGCCATGTCGGCGGGACTGTCGCCGTATACCGTCACGTCGTCAAACCGTCCCTTGTACAGCCTTACGCACTTTCCGTCCTTAATATCGATCGCGGGGTATATTCTCATGCGTTTATCCTCTCCTTAAACTTTTCTACAATATCCATGATACGTTCGCGCTCCATTTTCATGCTGACCTTGTTCACGACGAATCGCGCGCTCAAGGGTACTACGTCCTCAAGTACCTCAAGACCGTTTTCTTTAAGCGTTTTGCCTGTTTCCACGATGTCCACGATTACGTCGCTAAGTCCCACAAGCGGCGCGAGCTCGACCGAGCCGTTAAGTTTAATAAGCTCTATAGTCTGACCGCAGTCCTCTTGGAAATACTTCGCCGCGATGTGCGGGTACTTGGACGCGACGCGCAGATTAGGCATTGAGTGCAGTTTGCCCTTTAGCTCGACAGGCCCGCACACCGCCATTTTACATTTGCCGAAACCCAAATCGACCATTTCGTACAGATTTCTGCTGTCCTCGAGAAGCGTGTCCTTGCCGACGATGCCGATGTCAGCCGCGCCGTACTCAACATATGTTGCAACGTCGGTGGCTTTGACGAGAATGAATTTCATCTTGTTTTTCTCGTCGGTAAAAATCAGCTTTCTCGTTTTTTCCTTCATTTCGGAGCAGTCCATGCCTATGGAAATAAACATCTCCATAGCAAGCTCCGCCAATCTGCCCTTCGCGAGGGCAACCGTTAAATATCTCACTGTTATATCTCCTTACTTGTTATTACCGACATCAGCCTGTTTACGCCTATTGCCGCGCCGACCGCGCCGCGCGGCGCGCCGAATTGTCCCATAAGATTGTCGTACCTGCCGCCCGCGCATATCGGGAACGCCACGCCGTGCGTGTAGCATTTGAATATGGAGCCGGTGTAGTAGTTTATGCTTTCGAGCATACCGAGGTCTATCGAAACGTACTTTTCATATCCCCTTTCGCAGAGAATATTGTAAATCCGCTTGATATTGTCGAGCGCGAGCTTTGACGCCTCGTTAAGACCGTCAACGTACGCCTTTTCGAGTACCTCTCCGCCGCCGAACAGGTAGGGGAGGTCGATCATCAGCTTTTTAACTCCGTCCTCTATGTGGAGCTTGTCGGTTATAGCCTTAATGCCGACGCTGTCCTTTGAGTC
>CANPXG010000063.1 GCA_947585795.1 uncultured Clostridia bacterium | reverse complement strand
TCAGGAGGATAGCGACAAGGTACGACAAACTTGCTGAGTCATTTTTGGCGATGATTTATCTCGCAGCGGCGCTTGTCGCTATTCCTAGATTTGATACTATTGTATAAGTATACCGCCTAAAACAATACGTTATTAGATGCCCATAACATAATGAAAAAACAATTTTTAATTTTTTTGCTCAGGGCAAAACAGCGGCATAAAGCGAATAAGCATTACGTCAAATCTTGCATAACGCATAACATTATAGAAATAATATGGCTATCTATATGGGTATTTATAATATGACCGAAATTGTTTAGGAGGGATAAGGATATGCTTAATAAATTTAATTGGATTTGTTTTTCTGACTGTAGCGTAGATGATGAATTTTTTGATAGTCTAAAATCTGACTACGAGGAATTTCCAATATGGTTTAACAGAAAGTCGGCAGAAGGCGCTAAAGCCTTTGTTTATAAAGAGAAAGACGCAATAAAAGCGTTTATTTACTTAAAACGCGAATATAGCGAAGCAATAGAATTGACGGATAGAGCATTACCTCCGGAACCAAGAATAAAAATAGGAACACTGAAAATTTCAGACAATTCTCAAGGGATGAGATTAGGTGAAGGTGCGATAGGAGTTTCTTTGTAGTATTGGCAAAGATCTGAATACAATCAAATATATATTACAGTATTCGAAAAACATCAAAAACTAATTGGCATGTTGTGTCAATTCGGATTTAATTGTATCGGAAAAAACACCCGAGGCGAAAATGTATATATAAAGGATAAACGAACCTTATCATTTAAGGACTGTTACACATCTTTTCCCTACATAAGCTCTAATATTAAAAGGTGTGGATACATACCTATAAATGATACATATCATGATACGCTGTTTCCGTATTCCGAGCTGTATGGCACAAATCAAGAAACAGAAGAAATAGCTGCAGCGAACGGTATTACCAAGATATTTTTAGCAGCGCCATTTAACGATTTGGATTATGAAGAAAATGAACCGGTGTTAATATACAGAAAACATACGGGTGAGGGCATAGCAAAATATAAGTCTGTAGTCAGTTCGTTTTGTACTGTTTATAAGCAGATAGCAATCAAAAAAGCCGGTCATTGTCTCATCTCAAAAGATGAGTTTCTAAATATTGTCGGAAACAAAACAGTCTTTTCCGGCGATGAGTTAAATGATTGGTATAATAAAAAGAATCTTGTCGTTATTGTATTAGTATATAATGGGTACTTTGGTAAAGGAAAAAACATAAACTATGCAACTTTAAAGGAAAATGGCTTGTTTGAGACTTATCCATATGAGAACAAACTATCAAAGTCGCAGTTTGAACAGGTATTAAAAATGGGTGGTAAAAATGTGCAAAATATTATTATCGATTAATCCTGAACATGTTGAAAATATTTTCAACGGAACTAAGGAGTATGAATTTAGAAAAATAAAATGCAAGGAACCGGTAGAAAAAATCATTATATATTCTACTGCGCCTGTGATGAAAGTTGTAGGGGAAGCGAAGGTCGAAAAAATTATTGAGGGAAGTCCGTTAGAAGTATGGCAACAAACAAAAAGGAAATCCGGCATTAATGATGAGTTTTATTTTGATTACTATAAAGGAAAAATGACTGCTATCGCTTACAAGCTGATAGATGTTGTTCGGTATGCTACTCCGAAAGAGTTGTCCTCTTTCGGAGTGTCGTATGCTCCCCAGTCATTTGTGTATTTATAAGTTAATGATACAGGTTGTCTCATTTCTATTTACAAGGGATGAAATCCATATTATGGAATTCATCCCTTATCCATAATATAGCAATATTAAGTCTTGATAACCAATACTTCCTTGTATGAACACAAATATATTTTCTGTAAAATTAATATTTCTTCCAAAACGACAAATTATCCTCTGCAAACTTAATAAGCCATCTTAATTTTTCATATATTTTCTTATCGTCGTCAGAACTATTCTCATCACCTATATTTTTTTGGGCGATTTCAAATTCTTTATATAATCCTTCCAATATCTCTGTAATCTCTTTAATCCATAAATTTTTATTTCCACCGAATGTCTTAAGATAATTCAAATATTTTATTCCGTCAGAATCCGTATATATTTGAAAATCAGACAAATGTTGGCTTGCAGCATTAACGACTTCTTCGTCAAGGATTATCCTCGGATATTTAGCCTGTAGGCTTTCACTAAGCCAGATCCCCATATAAATATATCATCAAGGTATAATCTGCCTTTACATACTCCGCCTCGTGGCTTGTATCCACATTTCAAAAAATGAGAACAAATCCAGCCAATAGCTTCCAGCAATTTATCTGCAACATTTGGTTGACCGGCCTTTATGGCAATTACCAAATTATCTGAAAAAAACTTTATTTTCATATTTTGAAAATAACTATCATGAACGATTCCACGCCAACTTTTATAAATATTTCTAATATTATTTAAATGTTTATCAGCAGTGTCATTTAGAATTATACCTTTAGCACCCAGTAAAGGGGGAATTGTTCTATATCAGGGTTTTTCGGGCATCTTATGGCACTCATCCAAATATTTGTGTGCAAAAGAAATCAAGGTCAAGACATCAAGTGCCTTTACCTCATCAACTTTCCAATTTATCTTCGGAGTATGAGCTGCCGGATTCCTGACCAAATGAAAAATTGCTTCCATAAGCTCTTTCAATCCTGTAAATTCACTTTTCTCACTATCTGTTTGCATACTATTAAAAAACAGATACGGGTCATTTTTAGAAAAAGCCGTTTGAAATAATGTGCCGCCATCTGTAGTCAATCCCGACATTTCTCGTACCCTTTCAGCCAACCCTTTTGCAGCTTCGAACACAGCGTCATAATAATCTTTTTGTAAATAATCCTTAATACAATATTTCTGTACCTCCCAGTGTATTGCTCTATTATATAATTGACGCTGTAGGCTATTCACTCGTCTATCAACTTCATCAAGAGTTTTGGCTTGAACAACTTCTATCAATTTCCCTTCTGTCGTGATTTCAAGACCAGCCAACAAGAGGGCTTTGTTAGTCCCCTCAAACAGATACTTATATTTCTCTCTATGCCTTTCATCTGTAAAAGCAACAGGATTCAACGCCTTTTCCAAGAACAAATAAACTTTATTCAAAGAATGGCTTTTGTTGATTTCTTTAGCCAAGCAATTGTATAGCCAATCTCTCTTATTCAATCCCAATGAGTATCCATACGCATTACTTGTTCTCCCATCGGAAGCAATTTCAATTTTACTCTGTTGAAGTAGTCTGGTTAGTTCTGTTTTTGTATATCCAGAATCCGTTTCTGCTAAAACATCACAAACTGCTTTGAGTTGCTGTTCATCTAAGATTTTTTTAATCATACTGCCCCCAATCACTCCGATTTCATCACATCTGATATTTGCTTTAGGATGACATTATAATAAGTTTTCATCAAATTTCTTTCAATATCGTTTACATAGCTGTTATGGGCAATCTTATTCCTACACTCTGCCATATCATTTAACTTAGGCAAAATGAAATCTTGACTAGGAAAATACTTACTGAAAAGATCCCAGTTATTATTAATAATCGACCCCAAATCCTTAAAATCCAAATAGAATAATTCTGTTCCTCTAACACCCAGCCATTTTTGAGTAGCAGCATTCTTCATTCTTTCATTAATCGTCCTTCTAAGAGCTGCTGTAATAGTGAGCGAAGAAAAATAATTATCACCATATTTCTCTTTAGAAATTTTTTCAATAAAGAGGCGCAATGAGTTTTCAACAGAATACAAATATGTATATGCCTCAGCCATATGATAGCCTTTTATTCTAATGTCTTCTGGCAATAGTTCACCAATAACTTTATAAGAAATCAAGTTAGAATTTTTTTCTAAGTCAGCAATCAAATCATCTTCTAATTCAAAATCTTTTGTTAAGTCCATTGAGAATGAGACGCTCTTCACATCGAAACCAACATTTGGGGGAATCAAGTGACTGCAAATACTATTTAGAATCTGCCTATTTTCATCTGTTTCTAAAACATCTAAATATTCGGGATTTACAAAAAAAGTAATGTACGCCGCCAATGCATCACTTCTTCCCCAATGTCCATCATAATATGAATATCCACCCTGTTCGACTTGTACGCTTGCACCTCGAAGCATATTGGCTAAATCGTATTTGTTGTCCTTTTTTAACATCAAAAGAATGCCGCTCATAAATTTTTCATTGGTAAATGGGAGCGTATATGTAAAATCACTCATCTCTATCACCTCGTGTATTATTTATCTGAATTCTCATTCCATCCGGCAAAGCAAACGCCTGCTCATAGTCTACGCCCAATGTCTCCGCAACCATCACCATCTATCCAAAAGAAATCGTGCCACGTTTCAGCTTTTTTTAAAATTATTTGGTGTCTGACCGATACGTGTGCAAAACTCTACCTAACTGATATTCATTTTTTCACACAACTGCCTTATCATATCTGATATTGTCACCACGCACCTCCATCACTATATTTTTATTATAAACCTTTTGGTTGATAAATGCAAGAGGTTACGAAAAAAAGAAAACACCCTGCCACCTGTCTCCAAGTCGCAGAGTGCTAACTGTTCTGTGTCCTATATCTCTACATCAGTATAGTTAAATTAAGGAACAAGGTTTCACAGCTCACGGGTACATTGTTTGATAAAATATGTATTTTATTCAGGGAAGGTGATGTTAATTATGAGAGAACAACGAATACATCTTAGAGTTTCACAGGACGAATACGACCTTATTCAACAAAAGATGGCACAGAGCGGATGCGTCAATATGAGCGCATATCTGCGTAAAATGGCAATCGACGGCTTAATCGTAAAGCTTGACATGTCGGAGATGAAAGAAATACTGCGTCTGCTTCGGTATAACGGCAACAACATAAATCAAATTGTGAAGTGGCTGAACGCAGATGAAGGCATTTATGTCTCGGATATGTCGGACATCAAGGACAATCAGGCGGAAATATTGAAGCTAATCAGAGAGATTTATTTGAAGCTGTTAAAGCTGTAAATATACGACAGTCATTTCAATTCCATAACGGTATCAGCTTAAGATGTTGCCAAAACAGTTATCCCTAAAATCAATATAACAGAGAAACGTCAACTCTCGGCAATAATTTGAAAAGTCGGAAATGCCGACTTTTAGAGTAACAAAATGTTACATCATTGCAAATAATCTCAATAAGTGATACGCTAATAAAAACGACAGCGAACAAAACTCGCAGAAAGGACGGAAAATTATGAAAGAACTCACTTATACAAAGCATGGGGACTATTATCTCCCAAACCTGACCTATCCCGCAACGAAACCGACATACAGTAAGTATGGGATGATGAGAGAGGATTATCTGAAACAGTACAATCCGGGGCTTTGGAACAGGCTTATGCTCTGCGGGAAACTGACAGAACATCTGAACGAGATCGACAATACGGCGCGGGAGCGGATAGAACTGATGATGCCGGAACTGATGAAGTCGGCAGGAGCGACGGAGGAACTCAACCGGACAAACCCTCTTAAATGGGTGGGCTTGCTCAATACTTGCAAATCGCATGCGGAGGAGAGCGTGTTTGCGGAATTAGTGTATTGTTGAGCTAAATAATAAAAAATTTATTCATATCGCATAAAATAAATATCCCCCTCCCCCGCAAGTACAGGTGGTTTTTCTTTTTCGGGAATAGCCCTATCTCTACCGGCTTGCGCACAAATGCGCCTTCTATTATTTTCACTCCTTTAAATTGACACAGTGTCTTCAATATTTCCCGTATCTCCGCTCTCTTCTTCTCATAAAATACTTTCCTTCTGTACTTCGGCGCAAATACGATATGGCACTTGCAATTCCATTTCGTGTGTGCTAAACTGTTTGTGGTATTATTTTGATTATTCATCTTAATATCCTCCAAATTTTGTATCCTTGATTGTAACTGGCAGGTCACAATCTTATTATACAAAATTGGAGTTCTTCTGTCTATCTCATCGGCTTTAGCCTCTTTTGAACCACGCGACTATCGCGTGGTTTTCTGTATACAAAAAGGCGATGCCCTGCATATAGCAAGGCATGACCTTCATCATATTTGATTATTCTTTTCCTTTGAGTATACTGTGTTCCAATGTAAGCTCAATATGTTTTGCGAAGTATGGGAACGCTTCTTCGTTGTGGTCAATTACGACAATCGTCTTTCCTCTTGACATCATTCCAATAAGGAACATTACGACACTGTGTATTTCTGTTAGACTTAAGCCCTTGAATGGCTCATCTATGCCGAGAATATCAGCTCTTGAGCTACGGAGCTTTAACAGTTTTATGCGTATATTTTCACCGCCTGACAGTGTAGAGATCGGTTGCCCAATAAGAAGATGTCCGAGCAAAATAGAAGAAGCATCTTGTAATGCGGTAGTTATTTTAGAATTTATATCCTTAAAAAATACTGCTGCCTCATCTACAGTCATTCTCCATACATCAAATATGGATTTTCCATTTATTTTGTGTTTGGCTAAATCTTTGTTAAATCCCGTACCGGAGCAATCAGCACATTCAAGGCGTAAAACAGAGGTCTTTTCACTTCCGTATTCGATAAAGCCTGCACCTAAACAGGACGGACAGCATCCTTCATTGCCTGTGTTGTTAGAAAAATATTTCTTGTCCTTTTTGAATTGCTTTGCAAATGTGCTGAATATCTCAGTAGCTATATCCAATGAAGTAGCAACATTTGAATTCTTATTGCCCATTAACGGGCGCTGATTTACATAAGCGTAATTCTCAAAGAATTGAGGGAAATATTCTCTAATCAATGTGGATTTTCCAATTCCTGATGCACCTGTAATGAGGTTAAGACAACCTTCTGATAGTTCAATGTCAACTCCTTTATACTGATATATCCTGCTGTTAAGCATCACTCTTATGGGTGGTCCGAGTGTTTGTTTTGGCTTTGGTAATGGGGCTTTCTGTTTTTCGATATAATGCTGAACATCAATAAGACTACCACCATTTTTACCGCTTTTTTCTCCAAGTGCAACTATTGTTCGAGCTGACTTGACAAAAATATCGCTGTGGTCAACAATAACAAGGGTATGTTTTTTGGCAAGATCTATAGTGCTTTCGCAAATCTTTTTTCTTTCTTTGCCTGATAAACCACCTAACGGCTCGTCAATGACTATTAGCAAGTCCGTTAATTGTGTATTAAATACTTGTACCATGCGTAGGCGCTGAAGTTCCCCACCAGAAAGTGTAGGGATAGAACGATTGAAAAATAAATGACCGAGGTTGAAATCAATTGCTCTTTGCAAAAAAGTGTCGATTATGTCCAGCGCAAATGATAAGGAAACAGTTTTGTTTGCTTTCCTGATAGATTTATTGATTTTAAGCAAATCAGAAAAAGGGGTAATCATGTACTCTCCTATAGATAAACCACCGACTTTTATATCATCATGTGATGCAGCATACTTTTTACCTTTACAACACGGGCAAACAGTATCAGAATAGTATTTATCGCTTATGCTCACACCAACAATAAGTGGCTTTTGGAGCATAACACCATAGAACTTGGTTGTGCGACTTGATTTGGAGTTGACCTTGTGGTATGAGATTTGGTACTTGGTTTTGCTTTCCCCGTAAAGAAATGTGTGCCGTTCTGTGTCGGTCAATTCTCTGAATGTCTTGTTAGGATCAATGCCGGCTTCCTCGCAATACCGTATAATAATGCTACGGTAGAAGTCTTTATAACGATCCCAGCATCTTACGGGATCGTCCTTGAGCTTTGTGTTAAAACTAATCAGCTTATTTACGTCAAGTTCTTTGACTGTACCTAATCCGTGACACTCCTCACAAAGATTGCTTTCTTTATTGAGGACAAAGAAATCCTCACTTACTCCAGATATAACAGAAAAGACAAAGCCGATATATCTGTTTATACCAAAATATGTGCCAATTGTAGACCGCATATTGTTATTATAATTTGCCTGTTTCAACGGAACGGCTGCGACCATATTTCGATAGCCTTTAACTTTATAAGTCGGATCAGAGGTATTATCGGCAAACATAGACATAAATTCATGCTGACCAATCTGAGCCACAGTGTCATAGGCAAGCGAGGATTTGCCGCTTCCTGATGGTCCGATAATCAAGTTGATAGCGTGCTTTTCAAGGCTAATATCAATGTTTTTGAGGTTGTTGGTTTCAATGCCCCATACATCAATAGTATCACTCACTTGCACCACTACCCTTCGTTATAAGTCTGTAAAGGTCATTTATAAAAAATTCAAGTGTCTTTTTAGAGTGTACACAAAAACGTTCATCAATAGAATGAATAGTGTTACCAGGTTTAAGGTTCATAGCATTGATAGGACATCCTCCGCCGCATATTCCAAGAGCAGGACATGAGTAACATTCTTCATTATTCAGTGGTGTCAATTTTGACCACTCAATAAATGTAGGATCATTAATCGCCACGAAATTATCATCGGAGATATTAGATATAAAATATTTCTTATCGAATAAGCAACCATGACAGATACCTACTTGTCCGTTCGGAGAAACAACGATTTGACCTCCACCTGTCGCTCCGCAGTCGGAGAAATACACCGATGCTTTTGTGAAGGCTTTTAGCTTGCGCATCATGCGATCTTCATAAATACCTCTTTTCCGCAGCTCAACAAACTCGTCAATAATAAACTGTGCTGCCAAGTCATTGTAGCTTTCAGGAAGTACAAATGTATCGCTTGACATCATGATGTTAAATCCAAGTGTCTTAATTCCGTATTCGTCGATCAACTTCAAAACATTCTGCGTGTCCTTGACAGTTTCTTCACTCAGAGTTACTGACAGGGAAACATCAACGCCCAGCTTCTTGCATTTGTCCAATGTTTCAAGAATTCGACTGAAAACAGGATTGCCGGCGACATCTACACGCATAGCGTTAGCTTCTTCTGTAAAACCGTCAATTGAAATTGCAATGGATACTCCTAAATCGCGAAGCTCTACAATTCGTTCTTCGGTGAGAAGAAGACCGTTGGTTACCATAGACAACTCGGCATTTTTCAGACATTTATCCGTAGATCGAAGACTGTTGATCCTATTGGCAACGTATTTTAAGACGGAGTAATTGACCATAGGTTCACCACCATAAAATATGATGGCTGCTTGATTATCCTCGGTATCTAACCCTGATGTCTTCATCTGACGAATAAAAAACTCTATTGCCTTATCAGCAGTTTCCATTGTCATATTCTCAGATGAAAAATTATGACGCTTATTCTTATCATTGTTGCCCAAGAAACAGTATTTGCAGGCAAGATTGCATTGCTCGCTGAGTATAAAGTAACATATACTGATTGCAGGCTTAGGCGTACGCGATTTAACGAAACGCAGGACCTTGTCATCTTCGTCCTCAGATTGCGTTAATATCTTCCACCTTGCCAGCTCAGCTACTTCTTTTGCGATGGATTCAGGTGCATCACTTATCTGATTGCAAGAAGGGCTTGCAAGCCAAGTTTGCAAGCCCTTATAGGCATCTTGTGATAAGTACACAGGTTTCATTCTTAATGAGTGGTACAGAGCCACCGCATCTTCGACATCATACTTATGTGTAAAACGTGATATATTTACCATTCGAATTCCTCATTTTCGTTCTTGTGAATAGGACAGCAAGCACAAGTACAAGTGTTACACGAAATACAAGCACTTTTGCGGTAGCAGAAATGCTATCACTAATGTTACCAAGCATCTTTGCATAATCGCTATTATTAGCACTTATCACAAAGTTCTCCTATCCACGTCGTGGTTTTACCATTCAAAATCAACATCATCAAACTCAGGAACAGCGCGACAAGAGCAAGCACAAGTGCAGCTATTGCAAGGTGTGCAAGCACACTTAGCCATTGCCATATTCTGCTCGTTGATGTTGCCAAACATCTCCATGTACATTTCAGTATTAGCGCTCATTTAGAATCCCTCCCATTCAAAAGTGTCTTCTTCTCTGTTGCGGCAAGAACATTTGCAACTGCATTTGCATCCCGTACACTGACCGATGCAAGAAACAGCGTTTATGAACTCGTCTGCAATGTTACCCAACATCATCGAGTAAGCATTAGTGTCATACGAAATCATACTAAACACTCCTTATAAATTATTTTACAGCACTCAGCAAGCCAAGCTACTATCAATATATAAGTATATTATAGCACAAAAGCCGGAAAAAGTCAATATCTCGATACTAACGAAATATTCAGTCATATAAAAAAATGCACAAAAACGTTGAAAAATTAAGGTTTTATGCCGATTTCAGCAAGATAGTCTTTGAGTCACGATAAATGCAATGAATATGTCTAAACGATGTAAATATGTTGAAAAATGTGGTTTCACGAATAACTCGAAAGTATCGTATTATTCATTTTATTTTCAATGCATTTTGAAAAGTTTGTGCAATATGTCAATTTGAAATTATTAGACGTATCTTATGTAATAAAGTTAATATAACTTAAATTCTCCAACGCTCTTACCGTGGGCAGATAAAGCGTTAAATGGAGATTATGTCCATGTGCAGGAACGTGTAAACGCGCTTTCTGATGTCGATAAAGCGCATTGCCATATCCATAAAATCGGCTTCTGGGTGCTCGTACAGCACCCACATGATTTTGTCTATGTCCATAGCCGAGCCTCCGCCGAGCGCGATGATAACGTCAGGCTCGAACGCGCGCATAGTCTCCGCGCCTTTCTTCGCCGACGCAAGCGACGAGTGAGCCTCGCGCAACACCAGATGTGCTGCTTGGGGTACATCACAATTGTAGCAAGCAGTGTGTTCGTACACACAAACACTAAAAAACGAGAATTTGCAGTATTTGTCAAATTCTTGCTTGTTGGGGGTAATTCCCCAAACCCCAAGAACAAAGGTTTTCACCTTTGAGCCACGCCCCGAAACGGGGCTTTTTTATTTTCAGCCCAAGTCGGCAAAAATATTTTTTAACTTTTTTCATCAAATACCCGTTCAAACCCGCTGATTTTTTCCATATAAGTGAGAGGACAATTCAAAAAGTCAAACAAACCTTAAAACAGACGTGTACAAACAGTGCTTTTCAACGCCTACACATTAGAGGGATATTTGAAAAATAAAAAAAATTCGCAAAACAGGGTTCACAAAACCCCGATTTTATTCCATATAGTAGAGGGTATTTAATACACACGTTCCTCTGAATAACCAAAAGGAGGCGCAGCATAAATGCAATCCAATTCTGCTGTATGCGGGGAGTTAAACGGCGAGGAACATTTGCCGTATTCTTCCGACGAAAATACTTACCGGCGCAAAATCGGGAATAACATTATCATTCTGAAAGAGCATTTTGAAAACAAGGCAACGACGGAGCATTTAATTGAAAATGTTATTCGCTATGAACGAAACAACGACGGGATTTAAGAAGTTTTTTTTGAAAATCTTGAAAATCGGTTCGCGGTATGGTACAATAATTTTATCAAACAATGTATTGTACCGTGAGCTGTTTCAAGAAAAGGAGGCAAACGAATTTGAAACAGTTACAGAATTACAATACGGCTCTGTATCTTCGTCTTTCAAGGGACGATGAATTGCAGGGCGAAAGCTCAAGCATAACATCGCAGCGGCAGCTTTTGACGCAGTATGTAAAAGAACGCGGCTGGTCGATCGTCGGCGAGTATATCGACGACGGATACTCCGGCACGAATTATGACCGCCCAAACTTTCAGCGTATGATCGATGATATTGAGGACGGTAAAATCAACTGCGTTATTACAAAAGACCTATCCCGACTTGGCAGAAATTACGTTCTTACCGGTCAATATACGGATTTCTATTTTCCGTCAAAAGGCGTTCGGTATATTGCGGTCAATGATAACGTGGACACGCTGAACGGCGAAAACGAGATTGCTCCGTTTCTGAACATCCTTAACGAAATGCAGTCGAGGCAAACCAGTAAAAAGATAAAATCGGCTTTTCGTGCAAGGTTCGCAAACGGCTCGCATCCGACGGCAAGAGCGCCGCTCGGATATAAAAAGGACAGTGAGAGAAAAGATCATCTCGTTCCGAATGAAGAAACTCGTTGGATTGTCGAAAAGATATTCGATATGGCGGCGCACGGAATGGGTGCGGCTAAGATATGCGGGTATCTGAATAAAAACAAAATCCCGACTCCGGCGCAGCTTCATCATCGCGAAAGCGGCGAATATGACCACGTTATCAATAACGACATTGAAAAAACATGGTCGAACGCGTATATTAAAAGTCTGCTGTCCAACGAGGTTTACATCGGTAACAGCGTGCATTACAAATACAGTACGATCTCGTTCAAAAATCGAAAATGCGAAAGAAAGCCGGAGGAGGAATGGTTCAGAGTTGAGAACACGCATGAACCGCTTATCTCACAAGAAGTATGGGATGCTGTTCAAAAAATACGGACAAGCCGCAAGCGCGTGAACAAGAAAAAACACGACAACATTTTTGCGGGCTTGCTCAAATGCGCCGACTGCGGTCGGGTGCTGCGCCTTTCGTCACACTATCGCAAAAGGACAAATGACGTATGGTTTTCATATTATTGCAGCAAGTATAATGAAACAAATGCCGCCTG
>CANPXG010000062.1 GCA_947585795.1 uncultured Clostridia bacterium | reverse complement strand
CCACCGAAATTGTCAACGCTTTAGCGTTCATCTGCGCACTTTTTACGTGTATTTTCAAATCCGCCCTTAGCGGAAACGACGGATCTTGTCCGTTTGTAATCATCCGCCGAATTTTGACTCATACGCCATGTGAGGCGTGACCAACGGGAGCCCCTATATATGAAAAAAGACCGCATAATTTCAACTCACACGCCTCATGCGAGGCGTGACATCGGTTTAATTTTCATTTATCTGCCCTCCATTGGATTTCAACTCACACGCCTCATGCGAGGCGTGACCGCTTTCGCTTAAAGGGTACGGCTTCGTCGGCAATTTAACTCACACGCCATGTGAGGCGTGACATTATCCCGAAACTCTGGATATAAGAGCATCTTGAAGCACTTGAGAAAAGTTTATGCCTTTAGCGACAGCTCGCTCATTGAGCCATGCGGGAATTGTCAATGTTTTCTTTACCGATTTCATATTTTCATTATCGCTAATATTACATGACACAAGTGTGGAAAACGAATTGCTGTCATGTTTTATTGTTTGAATATCGGACGCGGCGGGAATGTCGGATCCTGTTTCAAGCACGGTAAGAATATAACCCGTCAAAGCCTCTTGGGAATATGACACAGCCTCGGTGACGGTGTCCGCAAAAGTCTGGCAACCGGGCAAATCGGGAAATTCCACCCAGTACGCACCACCTTCTTTGTGAAATACAGCGGGATAAACAAATAACATAGTAATCCTCCTTTTCAAACGACAAGCAGAGCCGGACTATTTAAGCCCTGTCCTTTTTAGTATACTGTTCAGCAAGCCGGGCGGGACATCCTTGCCATGCACGGGAACGACCTCTATTTTTCCGTCCTTGCTCATTATATGATGGCTGCCGTGTATTCGGATCTCTTCCCACCCATTATTGAGTAATAGTTTTACCAAATCTTTGTCTTTCATGTCTTGCCTTCCTTACAATCATATTATAACACGTGCTATACGTATTGTCAAGGATTTTAATATTTGTTTTATTGTAACTCACACGCCTCATGCGAGGCGTGACCTAACTATCAATTATCATCTATCGGGCGCAAAGCATTGGATTTCAACTCACGCGTCCCTTGCGGGACGCGACTTTAATATAATAAATTATAAAATTTCAACTCACGTGTCTTTAAAAATACAGACAATATAATTCAATAACTGTATTTCCCATTATTAAGTCCAACACGAGAACAATCATATTATAACATAATCATTTTATCATGTCAAATGTAATTCACATGCTTTTGTAGAGTGCTGAAAATAATTTATTAAAAAGAACTTGACAAACAGTCTATCATACTATATATTAAATAATAAAGAGGATAAAATTTGTTAAACAAGGGAGTGATAACTAATGGAAAATTATATCGCCCATACATCCAATGACGGCAGGGTGCAGAGTGTGAAGCAGCATTTGGAGGGGACGGCAAAACTGAGCTGTGACAATGCTGTGCCGGACTTTAAGGAGATCGCGTATTGCTGCGGACTGTATCACGATTTGGGCAAATATTCGCCCGAGTTTCAGAATTACATACGAGGCGCGGGAGCAAAGACCGTGCACGCGCGGTCCGGAGCTGTGCGCGTTATCGACAAAGGCATGGCAAGCAGGAAGTTGTATGCGTACATGCTCGGATATTGCATCGGCGGACATCACTCGGGTTTGCCCGACGGCGGAGTAGAAAACGATAATAAAGAGCAGCCTACACTTTGGGGCATGCTGAAGCGAGAAAAGTATGACTGTTCCGCGTTTGATGAAGAGATCGGAGATTGGCTTCCCGACGATCCTCTGCTTAAAATGCTGCGTGAAATACCGGATGCTAAAGAGTTGATTGAGGTTTACGCGTTTCTTACCCGATACATTTACTCATGCCTTACAGACGCGGATTTTATTGACACGGAACGGTTTTGTCAGCCCGACGCCGAGCGCGGTATCGAGGGAGATTTTGAAGCCGCGTATAAAAAGGTCTGCGCGAAGCTTGACTCCTTTGAATGTGTGACTGATCTGCAAAAGGCGCGAAGCGGTATTCAAAGTCAGGTTTACGAAAGCATGAAAAACGGCGACGCGAATATTTATATTGTGGACATGCCGACCGGCAGCGGCAAGACGCTGTGCAGTATAAAAGCCGCCCTTGAAACGGTGATCAAGCATAATAAAAAACGAATTATCTATGTCATTCCCTACACATCAATCATCGAGCAGACGGCAGATCTTTTTAGGGACATCTTCGGCGACGTGCTGCCGATTTTGGAGCACCACTCAAATTACGATTTTGATAATATCGACGGCGAAAAAGACGACGAGGACAAAGATGACGACAAAAAGAAAAAGCCGACCGAAGAAGATGAGGAAAGCCAGACAACAGGCGAAAAGTTAAAAAAGACGTGTGAAAATTATGACGCGCCGTTAATCATTACAACAAACGTTCAGTTTTTCGAGTCGCTGTACCACAACAGGAGCAGCAGACTGCGGAAGCTCCACAATTTTGCGGACAGTGTGCTTGTCTTTGACGAGATACACACTCTGCCGCTTAAATATATTCAGTCGTGTTTGCGCGCGATAGGGTATATAACCAAATATTTAAATTCCACCGCAATTTTAATGTCGGCGACAATGCCCGACTATACTCGCTTTATCAAAAAATATTTGCCCCGGGACGTGAAAATAGAAAACGCGGTCAAGGACAAAAGCCTTTTCAGCCGTTTTGACAAGTGCAGATACGAATATATCGGACAAAGCGATATACAGACCATAGCGGAAAAGGCGCTTGCCGAGGAGAACGCGCTCGTTATCGTCAATAAAAAAAATACGGCGCGGGAATTGTACAATATGTGCAAGGACACGCCCGATTGCAGCGTGTACCACTTATCGACGTACATGATGCCCGCTGACCGTACAAAAGCCATAGACAAAATACGTAAGGATCTTAAAAACGGGCTAAAAACAATCGTAATTTCCACGTCGCTTATCGAAGCGGGCGTTGATTTGGATTTTAAGTCGGTGTTCCGCGAAATCGCGGGACTCGACAATATTATTCAGTCGGGCGGACGCTGCAACCGCGAGGGTAAGATGAAGGTCGGAAATGTTGTCGTATTCAGGCTTGGGGATTTGAGGGGAGAAATGGATCTCAAAGCGGATATTACGGAAAAGCTTTTCGAGGAGTATGAAAACATTTCCTCGCAGGAGGCGGTGCAGGCGTACTACGACAGAATATTTGCCGCCGACGACACAACGATCGACGGCAACTCGATAACGAAGCTTATGGGAGCAATGCGCCCTGACGGCATACCGTTCCGCACATACGCGCAATCGTTTAATTTTATAGAATCGGAAACGGTCGGCATAGTTATTCCGTGCGAGGAGAACGCGGAGCTTATAGAAAAGTTGGAGTACGGGGCGCTCTCCGTCAAACGAAAACTGCAGCCATACTGTGCATCGGTGTCTAAGCGGGAGCTTGATGATATGATAAAAACAGGTATAGTGGAACAGAAAAACGGTATGTATATTTTGTCTGAACCCAAATATTACAATGGGGAAACGGGACTTGATATAAATGCAAATTTTAATTACATTTTGTAAAGGAGGCGATATGTAATATGAGTTACGGATTTAAAATCATGGTAAGCGGACAGTACGCGTGCTTTACCCGCCCCGAAATGAAAACGGAGAGAGTGAGCTACGACGTTCCGACACCGGGCGCTATGGAAGGGCTTATCAAGAGTATCTACTGGAAGCCCGCACTGCGGATCGTGGTGGACAAAATCGTGGTGTTCAGTCCGATCAAATTCATCAATGTACGCCGCAACGAGGTAAAGGAAAAAGTGAGCTTCGCCGGCGTGAAAAAGCAGATGAAGGACGGACGGGAGCGAGTCGGTTTGTACACGTCGGAAATCAGAAGTCAGCGCGGCAGTATGATTCTCAAAGACGTGCTGTACGGCGTTGAGTTCCACTTTGAGCTCACCGGTATAAGGAGTGAGCACGACGACGAAAGCGAGGAAAAACACTACAACATAATGCTGCGTCGGTTGAAAAAGGGACAGTTTTTCAGACAGCCGGTTCTCGGCTGCCGTGAGTTCGCGGTCGACAAAATCGAACTTGTGGACGAGTTCCCGATGGACAAGGTGTCCGAAGAGTTAAAGGGCGATGTTGATCTCGGGTACATGCTGTACCACATGAAGTTCCGCGACGGCGGTATCCCGAAGGACAACGACTGGGATGCGCGCAAATTCTCGGACGAGGCGGACGCGATGTTTTACCGTCCGCATATGGTTGACGGGGTGATAGACGTCGCGAAGTACGGGGAGGCGATGATATGTTAATAAACGCGCTTAACGACTATTATGATTTTTTGGTTAAAGCGGGAAAAGCCGCAAAACAGGGTACATCGCCGCAGAAAATCACTCACCGTATAATGCTCAGAAACGACGGCTCGATAGGCAATATTAATGACGCGCGCAAACAGGGAGAACCCGATAAAAAAGGCAAGCGAAGGCTCGAACCGATCGACGCGGTACTGCCGGAGCGAACCCAGAAGCCGGGAATTGATGCGAATATAATAGAGCATCGTCCGCTGTATATTTTCGGATTAAATTATGATAAGAGCACCGGCACATTCAGTCCCGATGACAGAACCGATAAGGCAAAAAAATCGCATGAGTGCTTTGTCAAGGCGAATTTGGAGTATACAGAAGGCATGACGTCCGATATCGTGACGGCGTACAGGAATTTTCTGAAAAGCTGGGTGCCGGAAAATGAAACGGAAAACGCGGAGCTTATGAAGATAGCGAAAGACTACCCGAGCGCGTATTTTATCTTCTGCCTTGACGGTCATCCGGAAATCACTCTGCATGACGAGGACGGGGAGATAATGCAAAAGGTCGCACAAAACGTGGGCGCGGGCGACGAACAAATCGACGGCGTGTGCGCGGTAACGGGTAAACCTGCGGAGATCGCGAAGCTGCACGACAAGATAAAAGGAATCAAGGGCGGACAAGCGTCCGGCGGTCTTATAGTGAGCTTCAACGATTCGGCTTTTGAATCGTACGGGAAAACACAGTCGTATAACGGCTCAATATCCAAAAATGTTATGAAGCGCTATACCGAAGCGTTAAATGTTCTCATAAGCGATCCGAAACATCGTATTTATCTTGACGACATGACCGTTGTATTTTGGGCGATGTCAGATGATGACAGCAAAGAAACGGACGCGCTTATGCGTATGTTCGGCTTCGGAGATGAAAAAGCCGACGCGGAGAGGACAGACGAGCTTATTGAGAACGCGTTAAAGGCATTGAGCGAGGGCAAAGAAATTGATTTGTCAACCGACGGCATTGATGAAAACGTCACATTCTATATAGCCGGTCTTGCGCCAAACAGCTCGCGAATCGCGCAGAAATTCATATACCGCGACAAATACGGGAAAATTTTTGAGAACGCCGCAAGACATCAGCTTGATATGAAGCTTGAAGGCGGCGAAAGACAAATACCGATTTGGCGCATACTGTATGAAATGAAGTCGCCAAAGAGCAGGGACGAAAAAATTCCGCCGCCCGTTATCGCGGCGATTTTCGGTGCGATAATTAACAACACGCGTTATCCCGACACTCTGCTTGAAACGATAGTAAGGCGTGTTAAAATCGACAAGTCAATAAATTATGCACGAGCCGGAATTATAAAGGCTTGCATAAACAGAAATTTAAGGTTAAATAAACAAAAGGAGGAGATAAAAGTGTCACTCGACAAAACAAACACAAACGAGGCGTACCTGTGCGGAAGGCTGTTCGCGGTGCTGGAGCATATTCAGCAGAGCGCGCTGGGAGATTTGAACAGAACAATTAAGGATTCGTATTTTGCGTCCGCGTGTTCCACGCCGTCGCTGGTATTCCCCAAGCTGATAATGCTTGCCAATCATCATTTGAAAAAGGATGACTACGCAGTAAGCAGCAATATTCTAATGGACGAAATCATGGACAAGCTCGGAACGGAATTTCCGTCAACACTGTCACTTCAAGATCAGGGAAGATTTATGATAGGCTACTATCAGCAGAGGCAGGATATTTTCAGCAAAGACGATAAAGAGAACAATACAAATAACGATTAAAAAGGAGAGAATTAAAATGGAAGCAATTAAAAACAGATATGAATTTATAGCGCTTTTTGACGTTGAAAACGGCAACCCGAACGGTGATCCCGACGCGGGCAACATGCCGAGAGTCGATCCCGAAACCGCGCACGGCATTGTGACGGATGTGTGCATCAAGAGAAAAATACGCAATTATGTCGAGCTTTGCAAGGAGGACGAGGCTGGATATAACATACTTATTAAAACCGACAAATCGCTCAACTCAAAGTTCAAGGCGGCGTACGAGGCGGAAGGTCTTGCAACCGGACAGGAGGGCAAAAATCCCGACGATGTAAAAAAAGCACGCAGCTATATATGCAGAAATTATTTCGACGTGCGCGCGTTCGGCGCTGTAATGAACACTGGTAAAGATCCGTGCGGCATTGTGCGCGGTCCCGTTCAGGTCAATTTCGCGAGAAGTATAGATCCTGTATATCAGCAGGACATCACAATTACAAGACAGGCGAGAACCACGGAAGAGAGAATGAAAACGGGCGAAACGGAAATGGGCAAAAAAAGCATAGTGCCCTACGGACTGTACAAGGCGGAGGGTTACGTGTCGGCAATGCTCGCGCAGAAGGTCACGGGATTTTCGGAGGACGACCTCGAGCTTTTGTGGACGGCGATCATCAATATGTTCGAGCATGACCACAGCGCCGCACGCGGTAAAATGTGCATGAGAAAGCTCATCGTATTTAAGCACGAAAGTCCTCTCGGCAACGCTCCGTCGCACGTTTTGTTTGACAAGGTGACGGTTAACAAAAAGGCAGGCGTGGAAGCCGCAAGATCATACAACGATTATGATGTTACAATAGACAAAAACATGCCCGAAGGCGTAACGCTTATCGAAAAGCTATGACGGTAAATATTCGCACGATTCAGCATTATATGTACTGTCCGCGTCGGTTTGGATTGTTGGAATTAAATCAGGACTGGTCGGAAAACGCGTTCGTCGTAATGGCAAATATTATGCACGAGCGCGTTCACTCCGGCAGGCACGAGCTTCGTTCAAAAGAAAAAATCGAGCTAAGCTCCGTTTCGCTGTACAACGATGAGCTTGACCTGTACGGCGTTGCGGACTGTATTGAATTTGTAAAAAGCAAGACGGGGACTTATATTGAGCAGCTTGACGGTAAATTCGATGTAAACATAGTCGAATACAAACCGCGTCAGCCGAGTGTCGGAACGGTAAACGAAACAGACGCGATACAGGTTTTCGCTCAAAAACTATGCGCTGATTACATATGGAAATGCAGCAGCACGGGTTATATTTACTACGGCGATACGCATCGCAGGGTAAAGCTAAAGTTAAATGAGGAGTATGATAAATATTATTCCTTGCTACAAAAGCTGCTTTCCGAAATGAACGAAATTCTTGAAAGCGGTAACATTCCGGCACGCGTTAAAGGTCAAAAATGCAGCGGGTGTTCGCTGAAGGACGTATGTGTGCCGCAGAATAAAAAATATACCGTCCGCAGTCTTGTTAAGGAGGAGAGTATATGAGAAAGCTTTTGAACTCACTGTACATAACCGACGAGAGCATATATCTGACGCTTGACGGGGAGAACATTGTGTGCAGGAAGGACAACAAAATTCAGCTTCGCTTGCCGTTTTCAAATATCGAGGCTGTGTACTGCTTCGGCTATCTCGGCTGCTCTCCCGCTTTAATGGGAAAGTGCGCGGAGTACGGTATACCGATAACATTTATATCGCCGCAGGGACGTTTTCTCGCAAGTGTTCACGGAGCGTCGCACGGCAATATATTATTGCGTAAGGCGCAGTTTGAAAAGTTTGCAAACCCTCCCGCGCTTCTTCGGCAAAACACAGTCGCCGCAAAAATGGCAAACACGCGAAGCGTTGTAAAGCGGACGTTAAAGGACTATCCGTCGGTAAATGACGACGGCAGCCTATCGCATTGTATAGAGCTTTTGAACCAATACATAGAAAACGTTTATGCGACCGAGGATTTAAATGAAATTCTTGGAATAGAAGGTCGCGGAGCGAAAGCGTACTTTGACATTTTCGACAGCCTGATTTTGCATCAAAAGGACGATTTTCATTTTGCCATGCGCACAAAGCGTCCCCCGCTGGACAGGGTAAACGCGGTGCTGTCGTTTTTGTATACCGTATGGACAAACGACTACGCGTCCGCACTCGAAAGCGTCGGACTGGACAGCTATATGGGATTTTACCACGCGGTTCGTCCGGGACGCGCGTCGCTCGCGTGCGACCTCGTTGAGGAAAGCCGCTGCATAGTGGAACGGTTTGTTCTGACGATGATAAACTTGAAAATATTAAACGCGAAGGATTTTGAAACGCAGGTCAGCGGAGCAGTGTTTTTGAGCACGGACGGCAAAAAGAAGCTTCTCGCGAAGTGGCAGGAAAAGAAGCGTACAGATATTGTACACCCGTATTTGAAGCAAAAAATACAGCTCGGTCTTTTGCCGTACGCGCAAAGTATGCTGCTCGCGAAGTATATTCGCGGCGAAATCGAGGAATATCCGTGCTATATCGTGAAGTAGAGAAAGGAAACAGAAATTATGATGAGTGTGGTTAGCTATGACGTTTCGACGATCGACGCGGATGGCAGAAGAAGGCTTAGGAAGGTCGCCAAGGAATGTGTCAATTACGGTCAGCGCGTGCAGAACTCCGTTTTCGAGGTCGATGTTGACTATTCAACATTTTTGAAGCTCAAAGATAAATTGGAAAATATTATCGACCATGACAAGGACAGCTTAAGGATATATTACCTCGGCAACAACTGGAAAAGGCGTGTCGAGCATATCGGCGCAAAAGAAACGTACGATCCGGAGGGTGCGCTGATCATATGACAAGCGCGGCGAACCTTGGGCAATATTAAAAATGCGGGAAGGTTCGCCCGAGAAAAACTTGATTTTTCTGTCAAAATATGCTAAATTTAAGTAAAAGTCCGCCGAATTGCGGGGCAAATGCCGTATATTGCACAATATATAGGGTCACGCCTCGCAAGAGGCGTGTGAGTTGAAATTCCCAGCAGGTACAACGCCGTTTCGGCGGCGTTGTCAGTCACGCCTCGCAAGAGGCGTGTGAGTTGAAATTTTCTTTTGATACGCCAAGCTCTCGCTCCACGCCGGTCACGCCTCGCAAGAGGCGTGTGAGTTGAAATATTGATGATGGTATGCCGTCAAGCACTGGTTATTGTCACGCCTCGCAAGAGGCGTGTGAGTTGAAATCAAAAAAATCTGAACAAGTTGAAAGATGAACAAGGTCACGCCTCGCAAGAGGCGTGTGAGTTGAAATATGAACAGCAGGATGCAGGTGTGGGTGTAGAATGTCACGCCTCGCAAGAGGCGTGTGAGTTGAAATTGAAGGATTCGTGAACGTCAAAAACAAGGTTACAGAGTCACGCCTCGCAAGAGGCGTGTGAGTTGAAATCAAGAAGTTTCTTAATACGCAGATGCGGTGAAAGTCACGCCTCGCAAGAGGCGTGTGAGTTGAAATGAGGCGGGGGGGACAAACTACGGAACGGGCGGGCGTCACGCCTCGCAAGAGGCGTGTGAGTTGAAATGAGCGATTTCATCGGCGATTTCATCGGCGATTTAGTCACGCCTCGCAAGAGGCGTGTGAGTTGAAATAATGGAAAGCAACACGCAATCGAAGGCGTGGAAAGTCACGCCTCGCAAGAGGCGTGTGAGTTGAAATCCTTTGCGCCCGCCGATTTACATTTTTTTCAGCCGTCACGCCTCGCAAGAGGCGTGTGAGTTGAAATTTGTACTCTCACAGCTTGATGCATCGGAAGCACTGTCACGCCTCGCAAGAGGCGTGTGAGTTGAAATATGCTTGTGTCCGACTACTACGAAACACGATCGCCGTCACGCCTCGCAAGAGGCGTGTGAGTTGAAATAAAATATTAAAAGCATATCACGAGGAATTTATAGTCACGCCTCGCAAGAGGCGTGTGAGTTGAAATGATGTACCGTATTCCTATTCCGAAGCCTGCGATGTCACGCCTCGCAAGAGGCGTGTGAGTTGAAATCGTCCACCACGCCGCTTTTGTGCTGAAAGATAGGGTCACGCCTCGCAAGAGGCGTGTGAGTTGAAATAAAAATCTGACATACGCGCAGGCGCAGATAATACGTCACGCCTCGCAAGAGGCGTGTGAGTTGAAATCCGTTTGCGCCTGTTTCAGATTATATGCCTTCTTAGTCACGCCTCGCAAGAGGCGTGTGAGTTGAAATTTGTTGGCCGCCTTGTCTACAAGACTAACAAACTGTCACGCCTCGCAAGAGGCGTGTGAGTTGAAATGCGTAGCCTAATTCCTTAAGTACCGCAAGCCTCTGGTCACGCCTCGCAAGAGGCGTGTGAGTTGAAATCTTGCTGTTCGGCCCTAATATGTTCGGGTACATTGTCACGCCTCGCAAGAGGCGTGTGAGTTGAAAT
Organism: uncultured Clostridia bacterium; assembly: GCA_947585795.1. Lineage (GTDB taxonomy): Bacteria > Bacillota > Clostridia > UBA1381 > UBA1381 > Hominilimicola. Next base: position 2,112 of record CANPXG010000062.1, on the reverse strand, counting down.
TCCGAGCGGGCATTCGTTTGAGCAATACCACGAAGTCACGCCTCGCAAGAGGCGTGTGAGTTGAAATATCATTCGCGGACATAAAGGCGGCGATAGGTGAAGTCACGCCTCGCAAGAGGCGTGTGAGTTGAAATGTAAACGCAATCGGTTTGAATACTGATACCTCTGCGTCACGCCTCGCAAGAGGCGTGTGAGTTGAAATTAACGACACAAACGTACATCCTGTCAAAACGGTAAAGTCACGCCTCGCAAGAGGCGTGTGAGTTGAAATATGGGTGGTGTACCACCTGGAAAGCGTGGAAAGAGTCACGCCTCGCATGAGGCGTGTGAGTTGAAATCTGCTGCGAATGAAATTAACCTTGCAGACGTAAAGAGTCACGCCTCGCATGAGGCGTGTGAGTTGAAATTAATACAGTGGAGTCCACCATATTGATGTTCAAGTCACGCCTCGCATGAGGCGTGTGAGTTGAAATTTCAATAATCATTCCAGTGGCGCACAACCTGGTCGTCACGCCTCGCATGAGGCGTGTGAGTTGAAATGCGTGGGGAATGGGTAACGTTGTTGTTCAGTATGGTCACGCCTCGCATGAGGCGTGTGAGTTGAAATCGCATTTCACAGGTTCAAGTACGGGAGGGACGTGTATTGTCACGCCTCGCATGAGGCGTGTGAGTTGAAATGGTGCAGAAGCGTCACCGTTCCTTATTTCGATGATAGTCACGCCTCGCATGAGGCGTGTGAGTTGAAATCGTGATACTTGAATAAATCATCAACCTTTTCACCGTCACGCCTCGCATGAGGCGTGTGAGTTGAAATCAATTGAGTAATCCATAATGCACCCACCCCTTACAGTCACGCCTCGCAAGAGGCGTGTGAGTTGAAATTGCTGTTGTCATATCCACGACATTCGGCTTTTTGGTCACGCCTCGCATGAGGCGTGTGAGTTGAAATTTTTCGTGTATAATTATTTCAATAAATGAAAGGGGTCACGCCTCGCATGAGGCGTGTGAGTTGAAATGTCCGCGCCGCGCGACTACCATACAATAACCATAGTCACGCCTCGCATGAGGCGTGTGAGTTGAAATAATCGCACTCCAGCGTTAAAGTTCATTCAATAAAAGTCACGCCTCGCATGAGGCGTGTGAGTTGAAATATAATAGATATTTCCTCCAGCAGACGTACATCGTAGTCACGCCTCGCATGAGGCGTGTGAGTTGAAATTCGACATAACCGAATTAAAGCACGAAATCACGTCAGTCACGCCTCGCATGAGGCGTGTGAGTTGAAATCCGTATAATAGAATGTCCTGAACGGCAAGCATTTGTCACGCCTCGCATGAGGCGTGTGAGTTGAAATGAGGCACTGCACGGGAACCCCGGGCATAGGCGCAGTCACGCCTCGCATGAGGCGTGTGAGTTGAAATTACCGTATTAAAATATTCGTCCGCCGGCATAAGGTCACGCCTCGCATGAGGCGTGTGAGTTGAAATCATTACCCGCGACATATCACGCATGGCAGTCGTTGTCACGCCTCGCAAGAGGCGTGTGAGTTGAAATTTTCTAAGTTGCCGTCGTAACAAATAAATCTGAGTCACGCCTCGCAAGAGGCGTGTGAGTTGAAATAACGGTTACGCTTGTTGCGTCCGCTCCGGCAGCGTCACGCCTCGCAAGAGGCGTGTGAGTTGAAATATGGGTGGTGTACCACCTGGAAAGCGTGGAAAGATAAGTCACGCCTCGCAAGAGGCGTGTGAGTTGAAATAAATCATCAACTTCTGCGGTCATCTTTGTTCCACGGTCACGCCTCGCAAGAGGCGTGTGAGTTGAAATTTCCCATTCGTGGTATGTTATTCGCACTGAAGAAGTCACGCCTCGCAAGAGGCGTGTGAGTTGAAATGCAGAGCACGAGGATAAATGCCAGTACAATATGGTCACGCCTCGCATGAGGCGTGTGAGTTGAAATAATCTTGGAATGAAAGGCATAACGGGGACAAATACCGTCACGCCTCGCATGAGGCGTGTGAGTTGAAATTGGGGGGCTGGGCAGAAAGTCAAGCAAGTGCAACATAAATTTCTTTAGGGGATTTCCAGCCGAGGCACTTACGAGGTCGGTCATTG
>CANPXG010000061.1 GCA_947585795.1 uncultured Clostridia bacterium | reverse complement strand
TTGAATTTTTGAAGGCGCAGGGTTTTAAGACAATTCTCGACAAAAACGAGTACGCGAACATCGAGGACGCGTACAAGAGAATTGAGGAAATAGGCGAGGAGAGGGGAGAACTGTACTTTGATATTGACGGCGCTGTCGTAAAGGTAAATGACCTCGCGTCGCGTGAATTGCTTGGAGATACGGCAAAATTTCCGCGCTGGTCTATAGCGTACAAGTACCCCGCCGAAAAACAGACGACGAAGATACGCGACATAAAGGTTCAGGTCGGCAGAACCGGCGTTTTAACGCCGCTTGCAATTCTTGACACGGTGCGTATCGCGGGCTCTAACGTGTCACGCGCAACGCTCCACAATCTTGACTATATACGCGAAAAGGATATACGCATAGGCGACACGGTCGTGATTGAAAAAGCCGGCGATATTATTCCCGCCGTAGTCGAGGTCGTAACAGATGAACGCACGGGAGAGGAAGTTGAATTCAGTATGCCGTCGCACTGCCCCGAATGTGGTGCGCTCGTTGTACGCGAGGAAGGCGAGGCGGCGTACAGGTGTACGGGTATAAGCTGTCCGGCGCAGAGGAAGAGGAATATTATACATTTCGTGTCGCGCAGCGCGATGGATATAGACGGTTTGGGTCCGTCGATTATTGAGCAGATGCTTCTGCGCGGTCTTATAACGGACGCAGCGGACTTGTATTATGTAAACCCCGCAGATATAGCGGATATGGACAAGCTCGGTGAAAAGTCGGCACAGAACCTTATAAACGCGCTCGAAAAATCCAAAACCAATCCGCTTTACCGCCTTATTAACGCGTTCGGCATACGCCACATAGGCGAAAAGGCGGCTAAAATACTGTCGGCGCATTACAAGACGCTTGATAATCTTCGTGCCGCGACTGCTGACGAGCTTACTGTCATACCCGACATAGGCGAAAAAATGGCTCTGTCCGTAACGGAATTTTTTGCGGAGGAACAGAACAAGGAATTTATAAAACGGCTTGAGGACGCAGGCGTGAGATGCGTTGACGATACGGAAAGCACGGTGCGCGACAACCGTTTTGAGGGTAAGACATTTGTGCTTACAGGCACGCTTAACAAATACAAGCGCAGCGAGGCGGGCGCGATTATTGAAAGCTACGGCGGTAAAACGTCGTCAAGCGTGTCAAAGAAAACAGATTACGTGCTTGCCGGCGCGGAGGCAGGAAGTAAACTCGACAAGGCTAACGCGCTCGGCATAACCGTTATAAGCGAGGACGAGTTTGAGGAGATGGTAAAATGATAGAGGAAAAAGCGTTCGCGATGAAGGACGAGCTTATATCCGTGCGGCGCGCTCTTCATAAAATCCCCGAAACGGCGTACAACGAAGTAAAAACAGCCGAATATATAAGGAGTAAACTAACCGAGTACGGCATACCGTACGAAATTGTGACGGAAACTGGCACGGTCGCGACGATACACGGAAAACACAGCGGTAAAACGGTGCTATTGCGCGCCGATATAGACGGACTGCCGATAAACGATGAAAGTGATTTTGAGGTAAAATCCGAGCGCGAGGGATATATGCACGCGTGCGGTCACGACATACACGCCGCGTGTCTTTTGGGGACACTAAAGTTGTTGAACGAAATAAAGGGGGCACTAAACGGCAACGTAAAATGCGTGTTTCAGCCCGCCGAAGAAGGGGACGGGGGAGCACTGCCGATGATCAAAGCGGGCGTTATGGAAAACCCGCACGTTGACGGAGCGTTCGCGCTGCACGTCGAACCTCTTGAAAAGACGGGCAATATACAGGTCAAGGACGGTTCTATCATGGCATCGCCCGACGATTTTAAGATAACGATAACCGGCAAAGGCGGTCACGGCGCGTACCCAGAAAAGTGCGTGAACCCGCTTACCGTTGCCGCGGAAATACTTATAAAATGCCACGAGATACCGAAAAAGTACAATCTTCCGTGCGTTGTGACAATATGTGAGATACACGGCGGCACGTGCAGGAACGCCATACCCGACGCGGCTGTAATGACGGGTACGGCGCGGTCATTGGACAGTGACACGCGTAAAAAACTTGTTGAGCTTATAAACGAAATCGTAACGGACACGGCAAAAAGCATGGGCGCAAAAGCCGAACTTGACTTTAACATACTTTTTCCGCCGGTCGTAAACGACAGCAAAATGAACGATATTGTGCGCAAAAGCGCGGAAAAACTAAAATGTGTAAAGGAAGTCGTAGAGCTTAAAACCGCGTCAATGGCGGGCGACGACTTTTCGTATTTCGGCGAGCTTGTACCGTCGTCTTATTTTAAGCTGGGCGTCGGAAACGAGGATATAGGCGCCGTTTATCCCATTCACAGCCCGAAATTCAAGGCTGACGAGGACGCGCTGCCGATCGGAGTATCTGTTTTGGCACAGTGTGCAACAGAATTTTTAGATACTTTTAGGAAATAAGTTTACATAATATTATTATGTAAACCAAGTCAACACTATTTGGAAAAATATGGATATAATTATAATAGTTGACTGCAGAGCAGACGACGAAACGATAAAAAATTTAGAAAAAACAGGCTCTACGGTTATTCCGACGGTAAAACTTGACTGTCTGTACGACGCTGTCGCGTCGCACGCGGATATGCAGATACATTATCTCGGCGATAACCGTTTTGTTTGCGCGCCCGAAACATATTCGCATTATAAAAAGCTGCTGCCGAACGGCTTTACGCTTATACAAGGCAGCGCAAAACTAAATTCAAAATATCCCGCCGACATAGCGTACAACGTCGCCGCGCTCGACGATTACGTTATATGCAGCTCTCGTTATACGGCGATAGAAATTCTTTCGGAATATAAATCTATGTCAAAGAAAATTCTGAACGTAAAACAAGGGTACAGTAAATGCAGCGTTTGCGTCCTGAAGGGCAACGCGCTCATAACGTCGGACGACGGCATTTACGCGGCAGCCGCGGAAAACGGAATAGACGCGCTGAAAATAAGGAAGGGATTTATTGACCTTAAAAATTTTGACTATGGATTTATCGGCGGAGCGTCGGGACTGATCGAGCGTAACGTGCTGGCGGTAAACGGAGATATAAACACACATCCGGACGCTGACATAATAAAACAATTCTGCAAAAACCACGGCACGGAGCTTATATGTCTTAAACACGGCACATTGACAGACATAGGCAGTATTATCGTAAATTTGCAAGTCTAAGTATAATAAATGGCAATTTATCGTACTTAAACTTATTTTATTTTCTCTAGGCATTTCTTCCCTACGCATACGCTTCCTTATTTACCTTTTCGATTATTTTTTACCTTGACTATTTTCTTGAAAAATTATATAATATACAAGGACAATTACTGTTGAAATATACTTATTTTTCAAATATAAATATAGCTTTGCCGATTTGTAAGGGGGTTACATATATGAGCAGACTTCACATGGGTATTGACGTTGGTTCCACTACCGTGAAGGTGGTTCTTTTGGACGCAAGCGGCAATACCTTATTTGCGGAATACAGACGTCACTTCTCCGATATTAAAAGCACCGTAAAAGGACTTTTTAATGAGGTAAGAGATGTTGTAAAAAATGAGGATTTTACGGTCGTAATAACGGGTTCCGGCGGACTTTTGCTTTCCAAGATGCTTGATCTTCCGTTTGTTCAGGAGGTCATCGCCAATAAGACGGCGATAAAAACGTACCTGCCCGAAACGGACGTTGTTATCGAGCTTGGCGGCGAGGACGCGAAAATACTATACCTGTCCGGCGGTCTTGAGCAGCGCATGAACGGCACGTGCGCCGGCGGTACGGGTTCTTTTATCGACCAAATGTCCATACTTTTAAAAACGGATGCGGACGGTCTTAACGCGCTTGCGGAAAACCACAAGGTCCTCTACCCTATCGCCGCCAGATGCGGCGTGTTTGCAAAGTCCGACGTGCAGCCGCTTCTTAACGAGGGTGCGGCAAAGGAGGACGTTGCCGCTTCGATTTTACAGGCTGTCGTGACGCAGACGATAAGCGGACTTGCTCAAGGACGTCCGATCAAGGGTAATATCGTGTTTTTGGGCGGACCTCTGCACTTTTTGCCGCAGCTTAGGCGGCAGTTTGAGGAAACGCTTAAGGATAACGCGAAGTCGTTTACAACGCCCGAAAACGCTCAGCTGTTCGTCGCGCTCGGTGCGGCGCTTATGTACGGCAAAGAAAAGAGCGTCACGATCGATTCTCTTATAGACAGACTTGAAAACTCAAAGTCTGTTGACACGGAAATAACGCGTATGCGCAAGCTTTTTGAAAACGACGAGGAACGCGAGGAGTTTTTTGATCGTCATAAAAAGCACGTGGCAAAGACAAAAGATATATCCGAGGCTGACGGTCCCTTATTCCTCGGTCTTGACGTAGGCTCCACCACCATAAAGGCGGCGCTTATTAACGATGACTTTGACATTCTCTACAGCTATTACGCGAAAAATGAGGGAAATCCGATAAGCTGCGGAATAACCATTTTAAGGGAGCTGTATTCAAAACTTCCCGAAAAGGCTTACATAGCGAACGCGTGCACCACCGGTTACGGTGAGCTGCTTTTAAAGACGGCGTTCCGTATTGACGAGGGTGAAATTGAAACTATCGCCCATTACAAAGCCGCGAACCATTTCTCCCCCGGCGTTGATTTTATCATCGATATCGGCGGTCAGGATATGAAATGTATGAAAATAAGGAACGGAGTAATAGACAGCATAATGCTCAACGAGGCATGCTCGTCAGGCTGCGGCTCGTTTATTCAGACGTTCGCGGAAAGTCTTGGTCTTGACACCGTTTCCTTCTCAAAGGAGGCGCTTGAAGCCGAAAATCCGGTTGACCTCGGAACGCGCTGCACCGTGTTTATGAATTCACGTGTTAAGCAGGCGCAGAAGGAAGGCGCTACTGTCGGCGACATAAGCGCGGGACTTTCATACTCGGTAGTGCGCAACGCGCTTTATAAGGTCATAAAGCTCAGAGATCCCAATCAAATGGGTGAAAATATAGTTGTTCAGGGCGGCACGTTTAATAATAACGCCATTTTGCGCTGCTTTGAATTGCTTACCGAAAAGAATGTCGTTCGTCCCGACATAGCGGGAATTATGGGCGCGTTCGGTTCGGCTATTATAGCCAAAGAACGCTGGCAGGGCGGCGAGTGTAACATACTTCGCGCCGACGAGCTTGACGCGTTCACGTTTGAAACCTCCCTCACCCGCTGTCAAAAGTGCAATAACCACTGCCAGCTTACAATTACGGAATTTTCCGACGGCAGCAGATTTGTTTCCGGTAACCGCTGTGAGCGCGGCGCGGGACTTGAAAAGCCGAAAAAGCAAATGCCGAATATGTTCGATTACAAGTATAAGCGCGCCTTCCGCTATAAGCCGTTAAAGGAAAGCGAAGCGCCGCGCGGCGTGATCGGCATACCGCGTGTGCTTAATATTTACGAAAATTATCCGCTGTGGTTCACGTTCTTTACGGAGCTCGGTTTCTCCGTAAGAATATCGGGAAGAAGCACGCATAAGCTGTACGAAAAAGGTATCGACTCGATACCGTCCGAGAGCGCGTGCTATCCCGCGAAAATTGTGCACGGTCACATACAGGACTTGATCGATAAGGGCGTAAAGACGATATTCTACCCGTGTATACCGTATGAACAGATAGAGTACTCCGACGCGGGAAACCACTTTAACTGCCCGATGGTAACGTCGTATCCCGAGGTCATATATAACAACATGGACGCTGTGCGCGCGGCGGATATGAAGTATATTTATCCGTTCGTAAACCTTGCGGACAGACCGTCGTTTAAGCGTCAGATGATGAAGGCGCTCCGTGATTACGGCTTTACGAAAGCTCAAATCGACGCCGCTGCCGATAAGGCGTTTGAGGAACTGCAGAACTATAAGAGCGATATACGCAAAAAGGGTGAAGAAACGCTTAAATGGCTCGATGAGAACGATGAGCGCGCCATTGTGCTCGCGGGACGTCCGTACCACATAGATCCCGAAATCAACCACGGTATACCCGATATGATCACGTCGCTCGGCTTCGCCGTGCTTACGGAGGACAGCGTGGCGCATTTGGGACATCTTGAACGCGATATACGCGTTGTTGACCAGTGGGCGTACCATACCCGTCTTTACGAGTCGGCGGCGCAGGTTATCAAAAATCCGCGCTTGGAGCTTATTCAGCTAAACTCCTTCGGATGCGGTCTTGACGCGGTTACGACCGATCAGGTCCAGGAGATCATACAGTCGCATGAGAAGATTTACACTACGCTCAAAATCGACGAGGTTTCAAACCTCGGTACGGCAAGAATAAGAGTTCGCTCGCTTAGGGCGGCTGTAAAGGAACGCGACGCGAACGACTTTGTGCCGCATAAGATCGAGGACTACACGATCAATCGCGTGAAATTCACCAAGGAAGAGCGCGAAAAGCACACGATAATATTCCCGCAGATGTCCCCCACCCACTTCGGACTGTTTGAAGCGGTGCTCCGCGCCAACGGCTATAACGCGGTGGTTCTTGAGCATGCCACGGCGGAGGACGTCGAGGCGGGGCTTAAAAGCGTAAATAACGACGCTTGTTATCCGTCCATAATGGTAACGGGGCAGCTTGTAAATGCGTTCATCAGCGGCAAATGTGACCCCGATAACACGTCGGTAATGATTACACAGACGGGCGGCGGCTGCCGCGCGACGAATTACATAGCGTTTTTGCGCAAAGCTTTAAAGGAAGCGGGTTATCCGAACGTGCCCGTAATTTCGCTTAATGTGTCGGGACTTGAGGGTAATCCGGGCTTTAGCATAACGCCGAAGCTTGTGGACGGTCTTTTGAAGGCGTGCACTTGGGGCGACTTATTGCTCGCGGTAACGCTTAGAATACGTCCCTATGAGGTACATAAGGGTGAAACAAACGCCGTAGCCGAAAAATGGCAGAAGCGTCTGTATAATGATATTGTACATAATAACCGTAAGAATCTTAAGCTGAAAAAAATCGTGGATGAGATAACATCCGACTTTGACGCGATTGAGATCAACGAAACTGTCAAGAAGCCAAAGGTTGGTGTGGTCGGTGAAATTCTTGTCAAATTCCACCCCGACGCGAACAACAATATCATAGACGTGATAGAACAGGAAGGCGGAGAAGCCGTAATGCCGGGACTTGCGGACTTCATGCTGTATTGTCTTTACAACAATAATTTCAAGCGCGATAACCTCGGCTCAAAGTCCTCGACAGCAATGCTCTGCAACCTCGCGATATGGGGCATCGAGAGCTACCGTAAGCACGTTGTCAAGATCATGGAAGGCAACCACAAATTCAGGACGCGTTCCCCGAAGCATATAGCCGACATCGCCGAAGGCGCGAAGCAGGTACTTCAGCTCGGTCACTGCACCGGCGAAGGCTGGTTCCTCACCGGCGAAATGATAGAGCTCATAAACAGCGGCGTGCCGAACATCGCGTGCGTTCAGCCGTTCGCGTGTCTGCCGAATCATGTTACGGGTAAGGGCATGATCAAGGAGCTGAGGAGGCAGTTCCCGCAAGCGAATATTGTTGCGGTGGATTATGATCCGGGAGCAAGTGAAGTAAATCAGCTCAACCGTATAAAATTGATGATGGCAGTGGCGTTTGAAAATATGAAAAAGGACGCTGAGTTTGATGCTGTTAAACCAAAAACGGCAATCGGCGCCACCGAAAATAACATCGAAAACAAGGCTGAAAACGCCTTAAAAATGCAGTAAAAAGCGCCTAAAAAACACCAAAAAACGCTTAAAATAACACTAACAAGCGCAAAAAAAACACCTAAAAACACCCAAAATAACACTAAAAACACAACAAAAGCGCAATAAAAATGCCTAAAATAATACTAAAATACCACAAAAGCGCAGCAAAAACACTTTAAATGAGGCTAAAAAGCACCGTAAAAGTACTATAAAAACACCTAAAATGGTGCTAAAATACCATAAAAAGCGCTATAAGAACAGCTAAAATAACGCTAAAAGCACTTGAAATGGTGTGAAAAGCGCTGTAAAAGTACTTAAAAAGCACTAAAAATGAGGGTAATTGTTTAAAAATTACCCTCATTTTTTGTTTTATTTTCCGATATTAAGTCTTGCCTTTAAGATGGTCGTCGATTTTGTGTTCCGGTACGCGCGGTACGTTGTCAAACGCGCCGCCGCCCGTCACTTGCTCCAAATCCTCCAGATCTACCTCTTGAGTGTTCTTCTTCTCTTTCTCGTTTTCAGCCATTTTTATATCCTCCTTAATTTTATTTTATTTTACTGTCAAATCTCTCCGTAAGCGCTGCCGCTTCGGCGCGTGTGGCGTTATTTTGCGGTCTTAGTGTACCGTCGGTGTAACCACTCATAATACCCGAACCGCACGCCCACTGTATCGCGGGTACCGCGTACTCGCTTATATCGCCTGCATCCTTATAACTAAGGATATTCGTGTTCTCCCCTACCGATACGTCCGCGTTTATATACTGTGCGTATCTGTAAAGCATAGCAGCCACCTGCTCACGTGTTACAAGCTCGTCGGGTGCGAACTCAGTATCACTGTAACCGGATACTATTCCATTTTCCGTACCCCACGCGATATACGGCGCGTAGTACATATTTTTATCCACATCGGTGTAAGTCGTGTCGGCGCTGAGTTCAAGGGTTTCCCCTTCCTTCAGAACTATCTCCGAAAGGTTTTCATCGCCGTTTATAACGATGTTATACGGATATTCGAGCATTACACGGAACGGTTCGTAATTGCTTACAACATCGTCGTCCTTGTTTTTAATGAGCGTGTATGCCTCGCTGTAGCCGAAATTAAATCTTTCGTCGGGGATATTGAGCTTCATTGTGTACGTTTGCTTTTCACCCACAGCCAAGCCGCTTACCGGCGTTTCAAGATAAGGCTCCGATTTATCCGTTTGGTAATACAAGTCGTTAAACTCGACGCTGAGCTTGTCGGCTGTTTCCTCGGTTTCTGCTGCCGCGTCGGCATTACCCGTATTTTCTAAGGTGTAAGTCAGATAGAATCCGTCGCTATGCTCCACAGCCTCACAGTTTGAAACGGTGTATTCGGGTCTGATATATACGCTGTCGCTTGTAAACTCATGTATTTCTTCCGTTCCGTTCTCATTTACCTTGATGTAAAGCGATAAATCGTCAACGCCCTCATAGCTTTCGGGCATCGTCCATGTAAATTCAGTCGAAACGGTTGACGACGGCGTTATCACTTCGTCTGAGGTGATTGTTTTTATTTTCTCCCCCACCTCGCCGTTTACTTTCTCGTAAACGTCCATAGTGTAGCCCTTGGCGTTTTTAAGACCTGTGTTCTTGACGCTTATTGTCACATTGTTTTCGCTGCCCGCGGGCGGAGTATCATCGGCAAAGCGCATGTCCGTAACGTCAAGCGAACCGACCGTTTTAAAGCTCGTCGCGACGAGTTTCACGTTCTCCGCCTTGTTTTCATCGCTTTGGAGGTTTATTGTATACTGATTGCCCACAGTGAGCAGATTACAGTCATCGTCCGTAAGGAACGCGACCTCGTCGTTTTGCACGCCGCTGTGGGTAAGCCTTACGCCGTCCGACCAGCATGAACCGTCCTCGTCATGTATATACGCCGACGCGTAGACCTCCCGGCATGCTGTGCCGTCTTCCTCAGTAACAGGTTGAAGCCACGTTATAAACAGATTATCTTCTTTGTCCACAAACGCTTTATAGTTGCCGAAGGACGGTTCTATATTGCTTGCGGAGTCGCCGCTGTTCGCGAAGAATACGACCCCGATATTAAGGTTATAGTCTTCTTTAACAGTTCCGTTTTCATCAACGCCGTATTTAATTAAATCAGTAACGTTTATGTAGCGTATATCCTTGTTGTTCTGAAGCCAGAACAGATATGTATAATTACCGTTTCTGACAAGCTGCGGACGCGAATCGGACAGATTATCGTTTGTAATTCTTACAGGCACGTACGTCTTATGTTCGCCAAAGTCGTATGCCTGAACAAAAAGCTCTCTGTCGGCGTCGGTATCTATATTATTGTCTTGGTCGACGGTGAACGTGTACAAGCCTATACCGTTATAGCCTACCGCGTCAAAGTCTATGATTACCGGCGAATTAACGCTGAAATCATCTATCGGTGACGAGAGGAATCTCTGACCGCCCCAGTTATTAATAAGCTCCTGCTTCGCTTCCTCGCTCGCGACCTCATTCGGGTAATAGTCATCTCTTAACCATTCGCCCTTTTTCGCGTCGTAGAGCATATATACGATTACACTTTCGTTCGTTGTAGGCATTACAGCCGTTTCAAAATCGCTGCTCGTCACCTCGGACTTGAGATAATATACCAACATATCGCCGCTTGCATCATCATAAAGTCCAACCGGAGCGCTGTCATACAAGCTCTTGTCGGTGTCGTCAGTAAGCCGTTCTATCGTGCCGAGTGTAAGAGTAGCCTTATCGAGCGTTATCGCGTAAACGTCCATACCCTTTATATAGTCGAGCTCGGTTGCGGTCGACGCGTTTTTATCTCGCGACGTCCATGTGATAAGCACGTTGTCGCCCGCGTCGCATAAATCCGGTTCAAAGTCAGCCGTGCCGTCGTCCTGAACCTTGACAGGCTCCGACCATGTACCGTTATCGTATACGCTGTACATAAGCGCCGTTCTGTCGCTGTCGCTGCGCGTAGGATCATCGGCGATAAACGCGAGGAGTATTCTGCCGTTGCCCAAATCAATAAGCTGTGAATCGGCTCTGTCATATCCGTTTTCCTTAAGCACGGTTGATGATGTTTCCTCAAACGTGCTCATAAGACCGGTATCTCCGTAGGGCAGCCACTCGGACTGGTTTTCGCTTCTCGGACGCATAACGACCTCGCTGTCACCTTCCGCCGATGTAAGCTGCGCCTCGGAGGACGCTGACGGTGAAGGCGATGCATTCGTTCCGCCCTCAGCGTCGGAGTTTGCAATATCCTCATAGTAGCCGTACCGCTTCTGAACAAGATGAACCACAGGAATCGGTATCGAGAACAGGAGAGCGTCTACCCATAGCCTGAAGCTGAAATCCAATACGGCTCCGACCGTACGGAAATTCGGGTATACGAGTGTTATCGTCGGATTGCACATGAAGTTCATGTCGAGCTGGAATCCGCCGCGCACGCCGACCGTACCGCACAGTCCCACGCCAGCGTACACCGCCACGACTACGTTTGCCTGTAGGCACCACGCCGGCTTGAAGTATTTTTCAAAGCTGTTTGACTCCTTGGTTATCATATCGGCTGTTACATCAGCGCCGTTATTAAGCGTTTGCACGCCTACCTGTGTAAATATCGTCAGCTCGCCGTCAAATCCAAGGTACATCGGCAGCCATCCGATCGTGAAATAAATCGTTCCCCTGAATTTTCCCGAACCGCCGAGGTAAAGTCCGCCGCCCAAAAAGACAAACGTCATTTTTGTGCCGCCGCCCATTGATACGGATTTAAGTCCGAAATCGAGGTACAGTCCGAAAATCGGCTTGATCGAGAACTCCTTCATCGCAAGTGAGTGCGACTCACCGAAATAGTCGCCGAAGCCGTTTATAAGCTGTCCGAACGTCTTTGTGTCCCTGAGCGCGTCGTCTAAATCGCCTATGCCGTAATTAACTCCGGTGACGGCTGTTTTCCAGTCGCTGCCGGCGGAGATGGGTGACGGCGAAATGCCGAATGCCAGTCGCTGACCGCCGTTAGGAAGCTCCGATATTGACAGTGAAATAGCCGATACGTTAAAGACCGCGTTCATTGCTCCTATAAGCGGGAGGTTTATGAAGCTCAGGTTCGGTTTTGGATCTATATCCTGCGTTACCGGCTGCTGCACGTTGCTTTGCGCAAGTGTGTAGCCCGTGTAAACGGGAGCGTAAACCGTTTCCTGAAGCGCTTCGGCGTTCGTTTCGTTACCGTCGGCATCAACGCCTTTGCCGTTTCCTATAACTCTGTCGGTGGTTATTCTTACGTAGACCTTGTCGCTTGTCTGATATTCGTCGGTCTTGCTTCTTTCAAAGCTCTTTGCCAAGTGCCATACGCTCATGCCGTTTTCGTCGGATACCTGCGTTGCATCGGTAAACGTGCTTCTCTCTTCGTTGGTCTGTCCGTTGTAAATTAAAACCTCAACGCCGGTAACCTTTTCCTCACGCTCGACTCCGTCGGTGTCGGTGTATTTTGCGTGGTTGTTGTTTATTGTTATTTCAAAGCTGGTAATATCGTCGTTTATTTGTACGGTGTCGGTTTGAATGTCCTCCGACGTCGTCGCCACAAATGCCTCGGGGTACGGGGCAGTTCTGTCTGTGGGTGAAACGATGATCATGCCTAAGTCAACGCCGTAGGCGCTTTGAGTAACGGTGCCGGTTATGTCGCCGGTGACGGGATCGTATGTGTTTTCCTGATATTCTACCGTATTGCGGTTTGAGAGTGTCGCGGTCGCGTACCGCGTCATGCCTGACGCGACGGTTTTGTAGATGACGCGGCGACCGGAGATACCGGGTGCGCCGATAGTCGTAAGGTTTCCGTCGCCGTCGGATATGCCGTAAACGGAGCTGCCCATGAGTAGGTACGCGCCCTTTGTCAAGAGTAACATGGTATACAGGAGTGTAAGCACATGGTATACAACTTACACTCTTGTTATTTTTCTGTGTAT
>CANPXG010000060.1 GCA_947585795.1 uncultured Clostridia bacterium | reverse complement strand
ACAACATAGCAATCTCCTTTTGTGTTATTGTTTTGTGGTAAATTCATTTTACACAAAAGTTGCTATGTTGTCTACTTTTTTCTGTTGCACTTGAGATGATAACATATCAAGGCTCCCCTAACAGGGGAGCTGTCATTTGCGTAGCAAATGACTGAGGGGTTTAAACAGGGGGTGTCCACGAGGGGGCAACGCCCCCTCCGGTCGTTTCAAGGGGGTGATTCCTAAGAGGGGGGGAATCGAAATCCCCCCTCTTAGGGTTTTTGGTTCTTTTTTTAAAAAGAACATCCCTTTCGCACATCTCCGATGTGCCTTTATCAACAATTGTATGCGTGACCATTGACCGCCCGCCGTTAGGCCCCCTTGTCAAAGGGGGCTGTCACGCGCAGCGTGACTGGGGGATTCCTCTGCAATTTCAATATTGAATCCCTCCACCGCCTACGGCGGTCCTTTTTCTACGGCATACGAGCAAAGCTCTATGCCTACGACGCTGAAGCGTCGTTCACCTCCCTTTGACAAGTGAACAACACGCTCCGCGTGTTGTAGGCGTGTTGCGTAGCAACAAACGCCGTAGCAAAGGGAGGCTTACATAGACTTTTTTAATGACACCCATTACAGGTGGAACAGTCATGCGTACAATTCGGATTCTGTCCCGTAATATAAAAATTCAAAATCTGATTTACCTGATTTACAAGCGCGTCAAACTCCTTTTTCGCCTCGATGTAATTCTTTATGGTCGCGGACTTCTCGATCATCGCGTCGAACGCGTCATTGTTCTTCTTTATCGCGTCCTCACGTGAGATCTTACCGGACTGCATATCGCGCGCGAGGTTCATGCGCTGCAAATTAAACTCTCGCAAGAGGTTCTGCGCCTCGTCGTCGTTATTTTGCAAAATCTCGAAATTTTTCACCTTTTTCATTTCCTCGCTCGACTGTATCAGCTCTCCGAGCTCTCTCGCCTTGTCAGCTATTTGGTTCATTTTCTACTCTCCCTTTCCGTCATTTGACAATTTCACCGTTAAGGCTCCACGTGTGAGCCTCGGTAATCTTTACGTTTATATACTTGCCTATGAGCGACGCGTCGCCCTTAAAATTTACTATCTTCGAGCTTTCGCACCTTCCCGAAAGCGTATTCTCATTGTTCTTGCTCACGCCGTCCACAAGTACCTCCTCGACGCGTCCGACGTATTCCTTGTTTTTCTTTAAGGAAATTTCATTCTGCACCTCCAAAAGCCTGTTGAAATTACGGTGTATCTCCTCATCGGTAAGCGCAAAATCGAGCTTTGCCGCCGGCGTTCCCTCGCGACGCGAATATATGAACGAGAAAATGTTGTCAAACTCCACTTTTCTCAAAACGTCGAGCGTGTCCTCAAAATCCTCGTTCGTTTCCGTCGGGAAACCGACTATCACGTCCGTCGAAAGCGATATGTCGGGCACGGCTTTTTTGACCTTCGCTATTTTCTCAAGGTACTCCGCCTTCGTGTAGCGGCGGTTCATCGCCTTAAGCACCTTATCGCTGCCCGCCTGAAACGGCAGGTGGAGCTGCTTACAGACCTTGTCGCACTCCGCGATAGTTTGTATCAGCTTGTCGCTAAGATCCTTCGGATGCGATGTCATAAACCGTATACGCTCCACGCCCTCAATATCGTTCACCATGCGCATAAGGTCGGCGAAGTCAATATCGGTATTTAAGTCCCTGCCGTAGGAATTGACATTTTGACCGAGCAGCGATATTTCGCTGCAGCCGTTTTTCACAAGCTCCTTTACCTCGGCGATCACCGCCTCGGGCTCGCGGCTCCTCTCACGTCCGCGGACGTAAGGCACGATACAGTATGAGCAGAAGTTGTTGCAGCCGTACATGACCGACACCCAAGCCTTATTCTTGTCGGAGCGCATTATCGGCAGATCCTCAGCGATCTCCCCGTCGCTCGCGGCTATATCGACGACCGTCTTTTTCTCCGTCATCGCCCGATACAGAAGCTCGGGCATTTTGTAGAGCGCGTGAGTGCCGAATACGAGATCCACGTGGTCATGCACCTTTTTTATTTGCTCCGTTATATGCTCCTGCTGCACCATGCAGCCGCACACGCCTATTATCATGCCGCGCCGTTTTTCCTTTATGTGCTTCAGTATGCCGAGCCTTCCGAAAACCTTCTGCTCCGCGTTCTCGCGCACGGCGCACGTGTTGTATATGACGACATCCGCCTTGTTCGCGTCGTCGGTAAACTCAAATCCCGCGTCACGAAGCATACCGCGTATGCGCTCGGTGTCGTTTTCGTTTTGCTGACAGCCGTAGGTTTCCGTGAGCGCCAAAGGCGCGCAGCCGTTTATTTGAGCGCGGCGCGCGTTCTCCTCGCGGAGCTTCATTATGTAGCCGCGCTGCTCGGCTGTTTGCTCCTCGGTAATAAGCTTTGCCATTTATCATTCTCCTAAAAGTATTTACGCTATATATTTTACCATAAAATCCGAAAAATTACAACATCAAAACTCGTAATCGCATACGCGTCTTTCCGACACGTTCGGGCGCACATACGCCGCGCCGACAGCCTTGTGAGCCGGGTGGTTTTGGTATTCGTTCAGGTCCTGCGCGCTCTTAAATGTCGAAACGAGCACCACGTCCGACGCGGAGGACGTGGAATTAAAGTTGATTCCTACCTCGATGTCGACTATAACGTCTATCTTGTCCTTAAGCGCCTCAAGATTTTCCTTTATCGCCTCCGCCTTTTCCTCCCTGTCGGGAAGCGGAGCCATTTTCCACATAACGATATGACGTACCATTTTATCCTCTCCTTTTTTTAATCGGTCATACTATTATAACACCTTTCTTTTGATTTTTCAACGAGGTTGGGACATTTTCGTCAAAGTTGAGTGTTTTTCGTGACATTCGCGGGTATTTTCCGCGAAAAAGGGGTGCTTTTTGCGTCAAAACAGGTGGTATTTTGCGTCAAAACAGTGGGATTTTTGCGCTAAAATGAGGGTATTTTTGAGCGAAAACAGGGGAATTTTACGTTAAAATTAGGGGATTTTTACGTTAAAACAGGGGGATTTTGTGTTAAAATCAGGGGCGTTTTAGATAAAAATAAGGGTTATTTTGCGTTAAAATTAGGGGATTTTTAGGTTAAAACAGGGGGATTTTGTGCTAAAATTAAGGGATTTTAAGCGGAAAAAGGGGGATTTTGCGTTAAAATAGAGGCATTTTAGATAAAAATAAGGGTTATTTTGCGTTAAAATAGGGGGATTTTTAAGCAAAAATGGGTGGTATTTATTTAAAAACAGTGGTATAATAATATACGAATTTGTGTGAAAGGACGATTTTTTTGTGAAAAAAATACTGAAAGCCGCGGCGGCTGCCGGCGGCGCTCTCTGCCTCGTTTGCGGCATCGACAATCGGCTTGAAACCACGTTTTACACCGTTTCGTCAAAGAAAATACCGCCCCAATTTTCGGGCTTTAAGATAGCGCACATTTCCGACGTTCATTCCGACTCGGTAAGCGGACTTATCCCGAAAATACGCGAAATTTCCCCGAATATCATCGTTTCCACGGGTGACCTCACCCACGACAAAGGCAGTTATTTCCCCGCTTTGCGGCTTTGTGAGCGCCTTATGAGTGTCGCTCCCGTCTACGCCGTGACGGGCAATCACGACCTTTGGCGGAGCGACTACGAGGAGTTTGAAAAGGACATCGCGCGCGTCGGAGTTAAGACGCTGCACAGTGAGCGCGTCATTCTCAAAAAAGGCGGCGCGGAAATTTCTCTTTCGGGCATAGACGATCCCTTCACTCGCAGCAGCGCGAAGGCAAGCGAAGCCGTGAAAAAATGCCTTTTTGAATTGGGCGGCTACGGCGGTTACGACATACTTCTGTTCCACCGCGCGAACCTGTTCGACTGCGTTAAGGATCAAGGCTTCGATCTAATACTGTCGGGGCATATGCACGGCGGTCAGGTGAGGCTGCCGGGCGGACGCGGCATCGTCGCGCCGAAATCCGGCTGGACAAGCAGCAGCGTGTTCTTCCCGAAATACACGTCGGGACGGTACGCGTCGGAGGACTCGGAAATGCTTGTGAGCCGCGGTATCGGCAACCCGATGGTTATACCAAGATTGTTTAACCGCCCGGAGCTTGCGGTCATAACGCTTAAACACGCAAACCAATCTATAAACTAATTTACAAGGGAGATATACAAAATGGAAAACAAAAGACCTAAGGTAGTTTACACGTGCTTCCCCGGCGGAAAGCACAAGGTACTCACGATGAGTTACGACGACGGTCAGATATTCGACCGCCGCCTTATCGAGATTTTTAACAAGCACGGCATCAAGGGGACGTTCCACTTAAATTCGGGCATTATGGGCGTTGACGAGCACCGCGTGACGCTCGATGAGGTAAAGGATCTGTACAAGGGTCACGAGGTGTCGTGCCACACGCTCACGCACCCGACGATTGAACGCTGCCCGCTTACGCTCGTGACGGAGCAGATCATCGAGGACAGGAAGCTCTTGGAAAAGGCTTGCGGCTATCCCGTAAGGGGCTTAAGCTATCCCAACGGCTCGTACAGCCGCGATATAATAAACCTTCTGCCCGCGTGCGGCATCGAGTACAGCCGCGTCGTTGGAAATACTGACGATTTCGGCTTTCCCGACAATTTCCTCGAATGGAAAGCCACCTGCCACCACAGTCACAACCTCATGGAGAACGCTCGGCGGTTCGCCGATTTACATAAAACGCAGTACCTTTATATGATGTATGTCTGGGGTCACAGCTACGAGTTCGACCGCGACGACACGTGGGGCGATATGGAGGAGTTCTGCGGGTTTATCGGCGGCAGGGACGATATTTGGTACGCGACGAATATCGAGATAGTCGATTACATGAACGCAGCGAAAAACCTCAAATTCACAGCCGACTGCGATAAGGTGTATAACCCGAACGCCGCGTCAGTGTGGCTCGAGGTCGACAAAAAGCATATAGAGGTAAAGGGCGGGGAGCTTAAAGAGATATGACGGAGAAGGAGCTTTATCCGCCCGTCCGCGACCTGTTTGAAAAGCGCGGCTACAAGGTCAACGCCGAGGTCAAGGACTGCGACATGACGGCGGTAAAGGACGACGAGTTTATAATTATAGAGCTCAAGCGCAACATGACTGTAACGCTTTTGGCGCAGGGGCTTAAACGTCAGCGCACCGGTGCGGACGTGTTTGTAGCCGTGCCGAAGCCGAAAAATTACTCGTTCAATAAGTTTCGGCAGATATTTTCGGTGCTGAAAAAGCTGGAGCTCGGTCTTATATTCGTGTCGCTGCGCGGCGAGCACTCGTTCGCGGAGATCGTATTTGAGCCGAAGCCTTACACGTCAACGTACAAAAATCAAAAAAAGCGCAGGGAGATACTGCGCGAAATTGACGGTCGGAGCATCGACACGAATACCGGCGGCGTGACGGGTACGAAAATCGTCACCGCGTACACGGAAAAGTGCATAAAAATAGCGTGCATACTCGACATGTACGGGGAACTCAGCCCTAAGGAGATACGCGGCTACGGCGGTGCGGACAACACGCAGACCATACTGCAATTCAATTCGTACGGCTGGTACGAAAAGGTACGAAAGGGCGTTTACCGTATCACCGACGAGGGACGCAAAGGGCTTTTGGACTATCCCGAGCTTGAAAAATATTACACGGAAATGCTTACAAAGGATATGCCCGACGATCAACAATAAAAGAAGCGCCGCTACGGCGGCGCTTTTTTTATTGCGTATTTACTTTATGTTTATTCCGTCGTTTGTTCTACGGCATCGTCAAGGGCTTCACACGTCTTTGTGTTCCACAGAAATGCCTTTAGCTTGTCACCCTCGGGCACCTCCGTCGTAATTTCGCTTTCACTGTTGACCTCAACAAGCTGCGTTTCCATGTTTACGGTTATGAGCCGTCCGTCCTCGCCGTACGACGCGGCTATAAGCGAGATCTCCATCGTGGTCGAGCCTGTATTTTTAACCGTAGCCGTAACCTTGCCGTCCTGTGTCGGCGCGAACTCCAAAACCTCTATTGCGGGCGCTGTCTTGAATGTAACCTCATCGCCGTTTACAACCGTGTCGCCCGCCATGCCGATCGCTTGGTACACATATGTCGTGTCGGGCTTTAAGCCGTCCACAGAGAGCGAATATTCATGCTCACCCTCCGTATTAAATACTATCGGGTTTTGATTGCCGTATCTTATTTTATCTTCGCTGCCCTGCTCCCAAATCAGGAACATACCTACCGCGCTCGGCGTTATCGTTTCGCCGTGAGTTGTTATTTCTACGCTTCCGTTAAGCGTCGCACCCGTGGAGGTAACGTCGGTCGCGGCCTTTGTCGTGTACACATAATCGGGAGCCTGCTCGCTCGTAACCGTTACGGTCACGTAATTCGTCGTCGTAACCTTTTCCGTTTCAAGCGGGTCGGGGTGCGTGAATGTAGCCGTTACGGTGAGCGTCACGTTGCCCTCATCGGCAATGCCTTTGATCGTCGCCGACGCGCCGTCCTGTGCCTTGGTTATTTCCACTACGCCGTCCTCAGGCGCTGTCCATTCGGCGCTTTGCAAAACATAGCTGTCGTCTGATTTGAGGAGGGAAACTGCCTTTTCCTCGTCCTTCGCTATATAAACCTGAGTGGGCTCTACTCTAAAGCCTATTTGCGTCTTATACGGAATTTCAGCCACAGCCGACGAGCCTTCTATATGGAGATACAGCGCGCCGCTGCCTGTGTTGAGCGCGTCGTCGTCAATATTGACCTTAGTCCAGCCGTTCATTTCTTCCGTTATCTCAATTACGTCACTTTCGGGATCGGTCATTTGAGCGTCGCGGAAGAACTGAATTTTATCGCCCGCTTTGAGGTTAGTTCCATCAACATTTACGCGCGCGTAATCGCCTATTTCGTCATAGCCCACAGGGAGGTTGTAGATTTCCGCTTCCGCCTTGCGCGCGTCGATATTGAACGTTATCTGCGCCGTGCCTCTTACGGTCTTGTAATTATCGTCCGTCGGGTCAAATTCCCATCCGTAGTCCTTGTTCGCCTCGACGAGAACCACGCCCGGCTGTACGCCGTCCCGGAAGCGCCACATTACCTCGCCGTCAAGCGGTTCGCCGTCCACGCCCGTGAACGACGGTGTGAGCGTCGACGCGCTTAGGTACGCGCCCTTGTCAACACTGCCCGCCGTCACGCTGCCCTCGGGCTCAGCCTGCAAGATGGTCAGCGTTGTTCTTTCCTCGTTTTCCGCGTAGTCGCCAATCGCCGCCGCCGTCGCGCGTACAGCGTACGTTCCCGCGTCCTCCGGCGCGGCGCGAAGCCAATTCTCCGTATCGGATGACGCGTCGTGAAGGGCTATGTCTGTTTTCGCGTACTCTATTGTGATATCCGCGCCGTCCACGGTCGATGTCGCGGTCATGGCGTGCGAATTTCCGTCGTATGTCACTTCTTTGTTCGGCTCGTCAAACTTAATCGGCACGGGATCCTTGTCGCCCGCCGTAACGTAGGCGGTGCCGCTTATCGTGTTGTAGTTCTTGTTATCGGCCGGCACAAACTCCCATTCATACGACTGCTTGCCTTCCGTAAGCGGTGTTTGGGGCGCCTTCCAGTGAAGGTCACCCTGTACCTTCATAGACGCGTTATTCTCGTTTATAAACACACCCTCGGGCGTTACGCTTGAAAGCGTGTTGCCGACCTTGCCGTTTTGCGCGGTCACGCTGCCCTCAACCTTCGGATTTGCCCTTACAACCTCGAGAGTGCCGAGCGCGTCGTCCGTTATCGAGTAGTTATATCCCGAAGCCTGCGGCGTGGTCGCTTTTACCGTGTAGCTGCCCACAGGGGCTTCGGTTGCCGTGCCGTCAACGCCGTTATCGTCCGTCGCCGTCAGGGTTGCCTTTACGTCCGAAATCGAGTCCATGCTCACAAGTCCGCCGTTTTCGGGCTGACCCTCCGCGGCAGCCTGATAGCTCTGTACGGTGAGCACAAACGGCACGCCGTACGGTTTTGTTATTTTGTCCGTCAGCTCGAGCTTTATCGGGCGCTGCGATGATATGTAGCCCGTTGTGTGGTACGTTTTAAGGGTATCCTCGAGCATGTAGTTTGACGCGTTCTCGCCCTCGAGTGCGTCCTTGCCGTTTACGCTTACTGTTACGTTCTTTGTAGAGTGCGGATCATAACCGGCGCCGGCGAATGTCGCCTTGGAAATTGCCGACTTCTTAATTTTAACCTTGTCGGAAGAATTTACCTTATTCTTAAACGTAACATTGTCGGGGTTTATAGTAGCGTCGGTCGTGCCGTCGTATGCTTTGTTTATTACGCTGCCCGAAAAGTCGGGTTGAAGCGTGAGGGGCGCTATTGTGAAAATCGCGGTAGTATCGCCCGCCGAATAAGCTCTTACCGAACTATCCGTTCCGGGACAGGTGGCGTGAACCTTGTATGTTCCCGCTTCTGTCGGCGCTCCTTCTTGATAACCGCTGTAATCCTCGTTATCAAAGCTCAAATCCTCGCCGGCTTCTACTTTTTTGTATGTTACCGTCACAAGATCCTCGCGGAACGATCCGATTCTCGCCCATGTAAAGCTCGGCGACTGCGGCTTACCGTTATATGTTTTTGTAAGCGATGACGGTTTCGCTTGGAGGTTCGTCGGAGTCACTTCGGAAACCACAACATTTACTTTTCCCGCAGAGGGGGTGTCGTAGTTATCCGAATCGGTCGGCGTAAATTGATAGTCGCATTGTACAGTCGGACCTTCTCCCTTACGTATCTCTTGATCGCCGTTTACCCAATCCCATGTGCCTTCGACTTCCTCATGTGAATATGAATTTACATACATACCCGATACTTTCGAGGTCGAAAGCTTGGCTCCGTCTTTTATGCCCGTCGCCGAAACGGTGTTTACCCGCGGTGTGGTTTTATTAACGGTTATGCCTGTGTCGGTGTCCGGTTTAATGCTAACCTTATAATTGCTGTTGCTCGTTTCCGTAACGGCTGTGAAAGGATATTTTTCGCCGCCGTTGACGGCAGCGTCCTTAGCCATACCGGTGCTTGTGACGTTGACGCCGAGCTGCGCCGCCGTCTTGTCTTGTTCGAGCAGCGTGCTGCCATCGTCGTCATCGTACACTTTGCACGTAATGTCCGCGTCGGTAAGTACCTGCCCGTAAGATTTTTCGGTGCTCTGCGGCTCGATGTAGACTTCCTTTTGTGAAATGTCTATTTTAAGCTTGCAGATATTCCAAATCATGCTTCTGCTGTTATAGCAGCGCGTCTGTATTTCCGCCGTATGAGTGCCGACGGGAAGTCCTTTTTTGGGGGTGATGATAAGCTTGGCGTAGTTTACCCAGTCCTCTTCGTATTGTGCTTTTGCGTTTTTTACATCGGTGTCGGAGGGTATGTAGAACTGAGTTCCGCCGCCGTTAAGACCGCTGGCATCGTACATCAGCTTCGCATGCTCTTTATCGGCGTTCATGTTGTTCAGCTTTAGGTCAAAATTGTCGTTGTCCGACTTTATCTGAATGTATTCGCGGACGTTACCCTTGTTGACAAGATAAAGCGTAAGCGGCTCCTCCGATCCCGTCGGATCGTATTCGATTTTTTTATCCGCGCCGTCGGTGCCGGCAAGCTTGTTGAATGAGGCGGGTTCCGCCGAAGTTGTCGGTTTTATTTCCGTGAACGCGCTCTTTTCGCCGGTGGCGTCCGTCGTAATGTCATACTCGTAGGACTTCGGCTCCGTAAGTATCGCCTGAAGCGTTATCTCGTGGTCATTCGGATCCTCGTCGGCAAAGCCGTCTTTATTTTCATCGGGAAGGTAGTCGCCTATCGGTTCGCTGAGGTTGTCGGGTTCACCTGCTTTTTTCACAACGCGCCAGCCTGAAACTACCTTTTCCTTCTTCCCTTGACTGACAGCACCGGTACAGTCCGCCTTAGGCGCGATAATCGCCGGCATGTCGCCAACCATCGCAAGCTCGTCTATCTTTTCCTTTGCGTCCTGTTCCATGGGGCATTTCAGCTTATAGCCGTCTTCTATGTCTTTTTCGCTTAGCGTGTATGTAACGTGTACAAGCTTAACATTTTCCGTGTCTATCGGAGTTTGGCGCATATTTTCTGTTTCCTCAAAGGTTTCCGGCTTTTGAGATAACTTGTAGAGATTTATCGTATATTCGCCGACCTGATGCTTGGTGTCTGTGTCCGAGTGGAACAAGACGTCCTTGTCATTGGGATCTCCTATCTGCCAGCCGTGGTAACGGTGATTCTGACCGTCGATCTCGTCCCTTACAATACCCGAAAGATCGTTTTCTTCGGGAACTATCTTCACGGCATTGTGCTTATCATTAGTCGGTCCGTGTTCGGGACGCGAAATTTCGATTTGATAGTAGTTTTCACCGATATGATACGTTCTTGTAGTTTTATCGTAGTCACTCGAGTGGTTTATCGTTGTGTTAAATTCCGCCCACAGCATGTTCCTCGGCAAATTGTCCGTTTTTTCGAAAATGCTGTATGTCTTAGGGTGCGATCTGAATCTCGCTGAGGTCAATCTTACGTCTTCTTCTGCGCCGGCGGTAAGCGTGTTCACGGGTAAAAATGAAGCGAGCATCGCAAGTACCACCAGCAATGATAAATATTTATTCTTCATGGCATTATCTCCTTTTTTATGTCGTTTTTTCTACCTTCCTCCCTGTCTGCATTATAACATAAAAAGTATATTCGGTCAATATTCAACAGCACAATATAATATTGTAAAATATGCCGTTTTCATTTATTTGTCACAATAAGAAACCTCCGACGGTTTTTGTGTGTCCGTCAGAGGTTTTTGTGTGTGTGATTTTTAGTTTCCTTCGACAAGTCTTTTCGTGTCTATGGCTATCATAAGCTCCTCGTTTGTCGGTATGACGAGCGTCTTGACAGCCGCGCCGTCCGCCGATATGTCAACGGTGCCTCTCACCGCGTTCTTCGCGGGATCTATCTTGATCCCCATGAAGTCAAGTCCGTCAACGATTTTCGCGCGCGTCGCCGCGTCGTTCTCGCCGACACCGGCGGTGAATACTACCGCGTCAATGCCGCCCATAGCAGCCGCGTAAGCGCCGATAAGCTTCTTTACCTGATAGGTGAACATGTCGAGCGCGAGCGTCGCTCTCTCGTTGCCGTCCTTTGAAGCGGCGGATAAGTCGCGGAAGTCCGACGATACGCCCGAAACGCCCTGAACGCCGCTTTGCTTGTTCATGAGGCTGTCGACCTCCTTCGCGCTCATGCCTTTTTGGTCGATAAGGTAGGTAACGACAGCGGGATCCATCGAGCCTGTTCTCGTTCCCATAGGCACGCCGTCAAGCGGAGTAAAGCCCATTGACGTGTCAACGCACTTGCCGCCGTCAACAGCCGATATTGACGAGCCGTTGCCAAGGTGGCACGTTACGATTTTGAGCTCGGACGCGTCCTTGCCCAAAAATTCGGCGGCTTTTTGTGAAACGTATTTGTGGCTCGTGCCGTGGAAGCCGTACTTTCTTATTCCGTCGTTCTCGTAGTACTCGTACGGGAGCGCGTACATGAACGCCTTCGGCGGCATCGTCTGGTGGAACGCGGTATCGAATACGCCTACCATGGGAACGTTCGGCATGATTTTCTTGCAGGCTTCTATGCCGATGATGTTCGGCGGGTTATGCAGCGGCGCAAGCGGTGTGCACTTTTCGAGCGCCTTCATTACCGCCTCCGTAATCATGCAGGAGTCCGCAAATTCCTCCGCGCCGTGCACGACTCTGTGTCCTACCGCGCCTATCTCGTCCATCGACGCGATAACGCCGATCTCACTGTCAACAAGCGCGTCAATAACCATTTGTATCGCGTCGCCGTGATCCTTCATCGGCTTTTCTATTTTTGTTTTTTCGTCCTTAGCGACATTTGTGTGCTGAAGGTTGGAGCCTTCTATGCCGATTCTTTCGCAAAGTCCTTTCGCGAGTACGTCATGCGTGTCCATGTCGATAAGCTGGTATTTGAGTGATGAGCTTCCGGCGTTTATTACTAATATTTTCATGGTTTTGGTTCCTTTCTGTTAGAATTTTGGTGGTAAATTGTGATTTAGGCGATACACCAATGCCAACAATCTGTAGGGCGGGCTGCCCCCAGCCCGCCGCATCCACGACATGCCGATGTCAACGGTATCACCATTTTCGGGTTGTTCAAAATCGCACAACGGCGGGGTGAGGGCACCCCGCCCTACAACCGTATTTTATGAATTGCGGCGGGTGAAGCGGGTTCGCCTGTACGGGGGATCGTTGTTTGCCACCTCTCAGTCGCCTTCGGCGACAGCTCCCCTCAAGTGAACAACACGCATAGCGTGTTGTAGGCGTGTTGCGTAGCAACAAACGCCGTAGCTAAGGGGAGCCTTGCGGGCGGCGGGTCGCCGCCCCTACGGTGGCGTTACATTCAGGTTGTCGGGGATGCGGCGGGGTGAGGTGAACAACACATAAGTGTTGTAGGCGTGTTCGCTTGCGAACAAACGCCGTAGCTAAGGGGAGCCTTGCGGGCGGCGGGTCGCCGCCCGTACATCCGTATTTTATAAATTCATGCACCGTAGGGGCTGGCGCCCTCGACAGCCCGTTAGCCTCCCTTGTTAAAGGGAGGGGGACCGCCGAAGGCGGTGGAGGGATTCATTGTAGAAATTGAAAAAGAATCCCCCAGTCACGCTCCGCGTGACAGCCCCCTTTGACAAGTGAACAACACGCTTGCGTGTTGTAGGCGTGTTCGCTTGCGAATAAACGCCGTAGCAAAGGGGGCCTTTCATACGGACGGCTGGCGTCCCGACAGCCCGTGGGCGAACGCGGTTCGCCCCTACGGCGGACATACGCAAATTACAAAAACATATTTACAAACGCGCCAACATATGTTACAATA
>CANPXG010000059.1 GCA_947585795.1 uncultured Clostridia bacterium | reverse complement strand
TATCGTTTTATTCACGCCGCCCTCGTTTGTGAAGTTGTACTCGAACGCGCCGTCCGACGTGTTGGGCTTATCGAGCTCCACGCCCATAAGCGACCACGTGCCCGACGATATGTATATAAAGTCCTTCTTATCCACGACCGGTACGGACGCTACCGCGCTGCCCGTATCATGCGACGCTACCGCCACAACGGGAACCTCGGCGATACCAAGCTCCTCCGCAAGCTCCTTTTTTACCCTTCCGACTATCTCACCGGGGAATATGACCTCGGTCAAAATATCCGTCGGTATACCCATTTTTTCGAGCATATCATACGACCACTCGTACCTTTCACTGTTATAGAACTGCGTTGTGGACGCGTTTGTGTACTCCGTCTTTTTAACGCCCGTGAGGAAGAAGTTAAAGAGGTCGGGCATCATAAGCATAGTTTTCGCGTTTTTGAGCGCGCTGTCACCCGACAGCTTTGCCGCCAAAAGCTGATAAACGGTATTGAACCAGTTAAACGCGATACCGGTTTCCTTAAATATCTCCTTTTTCGGAACGAGCTTAAACGCCTCGTCGTACATACCCTCGGTACGCGTATCACGGTAGTGATAGGGGTTACCCAAAAGCTTGTCATGCTCGTCCAAAAGACCGTAATCGACCGCCCAAGTGTCGATACCGATACAGTCTATGTCGCGGTCACCGGAGTTCGCGCACTTCAGTATTCCCTGCTTTATCTCAAAAAACAGCCTCAAAACGTCCCAATGCAGATCGCCGTTGATGTTCACGGGATCGTTTGAGAAACGGTGTTTTTCCTCCAACGTTATCTTCTCACCGTCAAACGTCGCAAGCATGGCGCGTCCGGACGACGCTCCGAAGTCGAACGCCAAAAATTTGTATGTCTTGCCCATAATACACTCCTCTTTTCTTTTAATATAATCAATAAATTAATTGTATCATAGCATGGTAAATTTGTCAATATTCCACAATGAGAAATAAAACTTTTTAAAAACAAATACAAAAACAAACCGCCGGCATAGCCGACGGTTTGTTTTCCCAAATCCTAAAAACAGTTTACACAGATTACGCAATATTTTGCGAATCGTAGTGATCAAGTGTATTTCTGATGTTTTCGAGTCTTGTGTCTACGTCTATAAGACCGTTACCATCATATGCGCTCGTAGCCTTGAGCATAATATCCGTATACCATTCATCCGCGGGGAGGTCTACGAAGTAGTATGTTTCAGCCGTGACGGTCGAACCGTCCTGCGCCGTAAGTCCCATATCGTTTCTGCCGATGATGTTGTTGAACATCGAGCAGAACTCAGCTCTGTTCATGATCTCATCGGGGCGGAACTCTGTTTCGCTGTCACCGTGCATGTAGCCGTAAGCGTTCATTATCTCGATATACTGCTTATACGGGCTGTCTGCGATGTCGGCAAACGATGTTTCCGTCGTGTCTGTAAGGTTCAAGCCGCAAACAACGAGCTTTGCAACCTCACCTCTCGTTACGGGACCTATATCAACGGACTCAACGCCGTCGAACGTGCCCTTGCTCGCGAGATACGCAAGACCTCTCTCGTACCATGCGCCCGCGTGCTGCGTCATATTCGGCGTAAGCGGATAGTCCGCATCCTTCGTGTCATAGCTCTGATCGATCATTCTCATGATCATAGCAGCAACCTGTTCTCTTGTAACAGCGTCCTCGGGAGCCATTCTTACTTCGATATCCCAAGCTGTGTGACCGCCTTCTTCATCGTCGACCCAAACCTGCTGGATCTTATCAGGCTCATAACCGAAGATATAAGCATATCCGCCCGTAAGCTCAAGGGGCTCACCTGTCGGAAGCGGCTCAAGCGTCGGCTCGGGAGTAGGCTCTACAGTGGGCTCAGGTGTCGGCTCTACCGTAGGCTCAGGTGTTGGCTCTGTTTTTTCGGCAGGAGCCGGCTTCTTGTCGGGCTTCCACAAAATTCTTCCTGCGCCGTTGATCGTAAGGGTATCTGTATGAAGCTGACCGTAAAGCGTACCCGAATCAACCACTCTCGAATCCGCGTTCGGAACGCATACTATACCGTGTACTTCTGTTTCGCCGCCTGTGATTACAAAATCCTCAGCTCCCGAATAAATGTCGCCGTATATCTTCGTAGAACCGCTTACCGTAAGGCTGTTCGCGTTAACGTGCATATCGGCAACAGCCACATAGCTCGCACCGAAGTTTATGCTGTCACCCGAAAGGTAAAGGTGGGTCTTTTCGGAATTGCCCTCAAATACCGGAGGCCATGCGCCCGTGTCATAGTTAACGGATAAATTATTCAAATTCGATACATTGTTGATATAGATATAAGCGTCGTTATCGCCTACAACTTCAATACTCGGATTTGCGGCGGGCTGACCCCACTCGCCTGCAAGTTCGTTAATAACAACTGTAACATCGCCCGCTGTTGTGTCAACAATCAAGCCCGCAGGAAGATTCTGCCAGTTGTTCTGTGTACCGTTCATTTCAATCTTTTCAAAATAAGTGTCTTCCGTAACAGTCTGAGGAAGATTGTTTGCCGCGCTATTGCCGTATACGTTCATCTGAACCGTACCCTGCTTGTTTGCAATCTCGGGAACTTCAAAATCCTCATACGAGCACTCAAACGATGTTTCCGTATCAAGGATCGCGCCCTCGTAATCAAGCGTTGTGCTGTAAGCGTTTGTCGTCATCTGGTGATCGTCGTCAACGTGGATATAACCCAAGCGGTACTGATCCTCTGTAGCGCCGTCGCCGGGCGCCTTGTAGTCCCACATTCCCTTTACGCCGGAAATGAATATACCGTCAACCTTGTTGCCGCCGCCGTTTCCGACATAAATAGTGTCGTTCGAGTACACGCTGCCCTCGATGTACATCGCGTCGCCCACAATGTCTACCTTACCCTTAGCAATTACGGCAAGGTTGATCTCACCGTCGGGGTCGTCCGACGTGTAGCCTACGCTCTCGTAGGGCTGACCGTCATACGCCGACGGAGCCGCCGCGAATGCGGGCACTGCCGCAGCCGCAAGCATCGCGCTCGATAACAAAAGCGCAATTAATTTTTTCGTTTTCATTGCTTTTCCTCTCTTTCTGAAAACTCCGTACAAATATTGTTACTAATAACTTAATTATACCATCCCAAATATAAGGTGTCAAGTATATTACCAATATTTTTCGTAATTATTTCACCCAATCCGCCCACTCGCAATCCTCGATTTTTTGTGGAATATGTCCTTTTGTGAATTCCAGCGCGAAAATTACGTTGAGGCACCACTGCGCGGTGAAGTTTGTAGATATCCAAAACATCTCGCGAAGCGCGTCGTTATTGAAGTAACCGTTCACGACGGACGTGTCGAAATTATCCTTCTTATCCTTACCCGCGAGCGAGTGGACGAGCACCTGCCACACCTTGTAATGAAGCTCGTCGTCCTGTCTTTCGCGCGCCGCGTACGAAGCGAGCGCGGCAGCCATGTAAGGATACTCGAAGCCGTCGGGGTTAATGATACCGTTTGACGCTTTGATTTTGTCCTCGGGTGAAAGATAGTAAAAATCACCGTACTGCGCGAGCATGTCGCGAAGCTCGCCGTCGAGGCAGTCCGCAAGCTCCATCCATGTCTGCGGACCTCCCATACATACGGCGAGGTGCGAACCGCCCGCCGCGCTTTCACCTATATATCCCATATGTCCCGTTTCGGGATCGTACTCGTAATTCGAGCCTGATATAAGGCGCATAGGCGACTTCTTTATATCGTTAAGACCGGTCATTATCTTGTCGCGCCAGCGCGCCTCACCGGTGCGCTCCCACGCGGTGTACCAGTTGGAGCAGTACGTTGACCAGTCGGGACCGCTTCTCGCGTGAGTCGGCAGCTTACATTCCATGCCGCGGTAGAAGTAGCGCAGAGGATCCATATTGAGCGTCGCGAAATCCGCGTCACAGACGTCGTCCATAGCGTCACCCATACGGAAGTCGCCGCCCAAAACGTAGTAAAGCGTCCTGTGGTGTCCCGCCATACCGATACGAGGCTCCTTGCACGAGTCGCCCCAGTGCACGACGTTATGACGGCTGCCCAAGCCCTTGAGTGGACCGAAGTGGTATATGTCAACGTCGGCGCAGTGACGGCTCATAGCCTCCGCCATCGTGAAAATATCCTCTCTGCCGCTGCGCAGAAACGCGTACCACAGCCAAAGCGTCGGCACAAGCTCGGTATTTTGCCAAGCGTAGCCGCCGAGGTCGTACTTCCAGCAGTGACGCTGCGCGTCATACGTGTGCATCACGTCGCCGTAGTCCCAAAGTCCGTACCAGTGGCGCTGCTCGACTTCGTTCTTATAAAATTCAAACGCCTTATCCATTTCGTCCTCGAGCCAGCACTTAAGCGGCGTGTCCCTTTCTGGGAGGCTCCACTCGCCAAGCGCCTTCGTTTCACGGTAGTAAGACGGCTCACACACGAGCACCGGCGGTCTTTGCACCGCGTCCGCCGTTTTCATAATATCACCGTCGGACGGCACAGCGTCGTACATGAAAAGCGTCATCTCGTTCGTGTTCGCTATACCGTAAGCGGACGAGCCTATCTCGGGAAAACCCTCGTAGTACGTTTGATCGTGCGCTATATCGTCATAGTGACGCATATCCTGCGCGGGCGCGTCGGGCGGAACTATCCACGCCGTGAGCGACGCTTCATCCGTGCAAAGTCCGTCCGCGTAGATCGAGGTCGGGTACTTCTGCCAAAAATCGCGCATACCGACAGCTATACCGCTTTTTTCGTCGCCTATGTACATAAGTCCCTTGGAACGTCTGCCCCAATTCGCTTTTATATATGAACAGTTTGCCTTACCCGTACTCTTCTTCACCTCAAAGCTGTCGGGAGTTATCTGACACAGCCTGTAACTGTCCCACTTTGTGACATTGTCTATCTCCTCCTCCGTCACGGGATTTCCGTTACGCAAATCAGTAAGACCTTGAAGCGTGATATTTTCACCCGCAAGCTGACGCGAATGTACCGGCTGTATACCGATAGACGGACCAAGACGCGGACGCCAAAGATTTAAAATCTGCATACACTCATGCATAACTCCGCTGTCACCCGCGATCTTCACGCGGCGGTTATAAAGCTTACCCGTCATTTTACGCGTAAACACAACGCCCGCGCCCTTTATAAAATCAGCCGCGTCGTCACCGTCATAGAGGAACGTATGCGTTATTTTCACCGCCATCTCCCCATGATACACCGAAAACCGCACGATAAACCGCAAAAATCCCTCACCATCCGCGTTTTTATGCGTACCCGTAACCTTTATCACTGTACGCACCGCGCCGCGTTTTTCAACCTCCGCCGCCGCAATTTCGCCGACATACGGCGCGACCGACGCCGACGCGCGATCGCCCTCACCGGCGCGCGTTTCCTTCAAAACCTTCAGCGACGCGTCCGCGTAAGGCATTTTCATAAGCACGCTGCCCGCTTTCGGGAACACGGCTTTAAAAATACCGTTATCCACCGTTATCTCACCGTCCGTTTCCGTGACAGAGTTACCGTTATAAACGGCGTAAGCTTGGTTTGTGAGCGTCAGTCCGTCCGCGCCCACCTTCGCCGTATGCGACGTCCACTTGACGCTTCCGTCCTCCCAGTACGCGATAGGCTCCGTATCCATAAAAGCACCGTCCGACGGACTTATACCCGTATCCGCAGTCATTTCGCCCTTCTTCCAAGGCACCCCCCACGTTACGTAACCGCCTTTTTCTCTTCCTTCAAGCCAATGCAGCTTTACAGAAAATCCCATTGTTTTCATCTCCTACTTAATTATAATATGCTCATGCGGCGCGTTGGTTGCCGCAACGGTTTCACACTCTCGCCACGCCCGTATCGCGCGCCGCTTTCGCGACGGCACGGGCGACGTTACGCGCGACGCGCTTATCGAACGCGTCGGGTATTATGTAGTCCTCACAGAGCTCGTCCTCCGTAATTATCGCGGCTATCGCCTCCGCCGCCGCTATCTTCATTTCATCGTTTATGTCGCTTGCTCTCACGTCGAGCGCGCCTCGGAAAATACCGGGGAATGCGAGCACGTTGTTTATCTGATTCGGGAAATCGCTCCTGCCGGTACCTATCACTCTCACTCCCGCCGCCTTCGCCGCGTCGGGCATGATTTCCGGCACGGGATTCGCCATAGCGAACACTATCGGATCTTCCGCCATGGACGCAGCCATTTCACCCGTAACTATACCGGGCGCGCTCACGCCTATAAACAGATCCGCGCCCTTCATCGCCTCTTTTAAGTCCACGTTCACGTTGTCGGGATTTGTAAGCTCGGCGAGCTTCGCCTGCTCATCGTTCATACTCGGGTTGCCTCTGTAAAGCGAGCCGTACTTGTCGCACATAATGACGTTTTTAAGTCCGCGCGACACCAAAAGCCGCGTTATCGCCATACCGGCGCTGCCCGCACCGTTTACGACGGCTTTTATCTTCGTTATATCCTTACCGACTACCTTGAGCGCGTTAAGTACCGACGCGAGCACCACAACGGCGGTACCGTGCTGGTCGTCGTGGAACACGGGAATGTCGCACTCCTCCTTTAAGCGTCTTTCTATCTCTATACAGCGCGGCGCGGAAATATCCTCAAGGTTGATCCCGCCGAACGAGCCGGCTATAAGCTTCACGCAGCTTACGATTTCGTCAACGTCCTTCGATCGCACGCAAAGCGGGAACGCGTCCACGTCCGCGAACGTCTTAAACAGCGCGCACTTGCCCTCCATTACCGGCATGCCCGCCTCGGGACCTATATCGCCAAGACCGAGCACCGCACTGCCGTCCGTTATTACCGCAACGAGGTTGGAACGGCGCGTGTACTTGTACGAAAGGTCTGCGTCCTTCGCGATCTCGAGGCACGGCTCCGCTACTCCGGGCGTGTACGCGACCGACAATTCGTCACGGTTCGTGACGCTCGCGCGTGACACTATCTCGATTTTTCCCTGCCACTCCTCATGTTTTTTTAACGCAAACTGTTTTTTATCCATAAAAAAATCCCCAATCCGACGCGGCAAACACCGCGAATTATCTTTATAACCACTATTTTAGCACAGTTTTTCGCTATATTCAATACATTTTTCGCCAATTTGGAAATATACAAAATAAACAAATTTAACTGTAAAAAATATACAATAAATTACTAAAAAATCCTTTTCTTTTTGTAAGAAATATTGTATAATATATATATGGAGTTATGAGAATATTAACATTACATACTTCGTAATTCGGAAGGGAGGTCTTTTTGGATATGATTACCGTCACGGGAGAATCCGTTTGCGCGGGAGTAACGTTCGGTCCCGTTTTTGTTTTCAGCCGAGGCGAGAGCAAGGTAAAGCGCAGCCACGTTGAAAGCAGCGAGGACGAGATCGAACGGTTTGAAAAGGCGCGCAAAAAAGCGATCGGGGAACTTGACATTCTGTATAACAAAGCCATCACGGAGGTCGGCGAGGCAAACGCGATGATTTTTCAGATACACCAAATGATGCTTGAAGATCTTGACTATACGGAGTCCGTGAAAAATATAATAACGAACGAGCTTCTCAACGCGGAAACAGCAGTCGCGCAGACGTGCGACAACTTCGTCGCGATGTTCCGCGCGATGGACGACTCATATATGCGCGAGCGAAGCGCGGACGTAAAGGACGTGTCCGAGAGGCTTATACAAATACTTTCCGGCAAAAACAAGGACGCCATCGTATCGGATAAGCCGAGCATAATTATCGCCGACGACCTTGCGCCCAGTGAAACGGTACAGTTTGACAAGGACAAAATACTTGCTTTCGTTACGGAGGGCGGCTCGACGCATTCGCACACGGCGATACTTGCGCGTATGATGAACATTCCGGCGATGATAGGCGCGAAGGGCGCGTTAAACGCCGATTTTAACGGCAAGGACGCTATCGTGGACGGATTTACCGGCACGGTATATATAGAGCCCGACGAGGAAACGATAGAAAAAATGAAAGCGAAAAAGCGCGAAACGGATAAACAGAGAGCGCTTTTGGAGAAGCTTAAGGGCAAGGCGAGCGTCACGAAGGACGGTCAGAAGATCGAGCTTTGCGCGAACATCGGCAGCGTAATGGATGTCGCGAGCGTTTTAAGGAACGACGCGGAGGGCATAGGACTTTTCAGGAGCGAGTTTTTGTACCTCGAGAGCCGCGATTACCCTTCGGAGGACGTGCAATTCGGCGTGTACAGGGAGGTACTGTCGAAGATGAACGGAAAGCGCGTTATTATACGCACGCTCGACATAGGCGCGGATAAGCAGGCGAATTATTTCCACCTGCCCAAAGAGGAAAATCCCGCGCTCGGCATGAGGGCGATACGTTTTTGCCTGCAGCATACGGACATTTTCAAAACGCAGCTGCGCGCGCTCTACCGCGCGTCGGTATTCGGAAATTTAGCGATAATGTTCCCGATGATAGTGTCGGAATGGGAGGTCTTAAAGGTACTTGAAATTATAGACGAGGTAAAGCGCGAGCTTAGCGAGGAGGGTATCGCGTGCGCGAAAAAGGTGGAGCTCGGGTGCATGATAGAAACGCCGGCAGCCGCGCTTATAAGCGACATTCTCGCGAAGCATCTCGACTTTTTCTCTATAGGCACAAACGATTTGACGCAGTACACGCTTGCCGCCGACAGGCAAAACCCGAAGCTGTCGTTTATTCGCAATGAGCATCACACTGCTATATTGCGTCTTATACGTGCGGTCACGGAAAACGCGCATAAAAACGGCGCATGGGTCGGCATATGCGGCGAGCTTGCCGCGGACGAGGAGCTTATTGAGCTGTTTCTTGCGATGGGTATCGACGAATTATCGGTCATACCTTCGTTTATACTGCCGCTTAGAAAAAAAATCACCGAAACGGACGTTTCGGCGATAAAGGATATGGTGCTGAGTAAATATCTGATGTAAGCTGCCGAAGGCAGCTTACATAAATCGGCGCGCCTTAGTGCTCCCCGAGCCACCGCACAGCCGAGTACGCATACCCCGCCGCACCTATGTAGAGCACGGAGTCGTCAAAGCGCACCTTCGGGTGGTGCTGACCGTAAATATAGCCGTCGTTCGAGCTTCCCGCGACGATAATAAGGCTCATCGTCGGCACCTCATGGCTCACAAACGCAAAATCCTCACTCCCCCCGCCGGGCTTACCGCCCGTTATAGCGGAGAGGTCGATCGCGCCGTCCGAAAATATTTCTTTCATGTACCGCATTACGTCGACCGAAAGGTCACTGTCTATGATCATGCAGGGACAGTAATCGTAAAACTCAACGTCGGTTTCGCAGCGAAACGCCGCGCCGACGTTTTTTGCGATTTCTTCCATGCGTTTTTTTATGAGCGCGCCGACTTTGTTGTCGCGGTCGGTCGTTCTTATCGTGCCCCACATCTCAGCCTTGTCGGGTATGACGTTTGAAGCCTGTCCCGCCTCGAAGCGTCCCGTCGTGAACACGCCGTAGTCGTGACCGTCTATCTCGCGGCTGTTTATTTCCGCGAGCGCGAGGTGGATATGTGCCGCCGCCGTTATGGGATCGACGGACTCGTGGGGGACAGAGCCGTGACCGCCCTTGCCGTGAACTGTTATATGGTACTGTTCGCACGACGCTGTGGAAACACCTCCGCCCGACACCGTGACCGTGCCCGACATTAGCGGCATACCCGCCGCAACGTGTATCATTAAAGCCGCGTCAACGCGTGGATTTTCAAGTACGCCCGATTTGATCATGTCGGGCGAGCCCTGAAATATTTCCTCGGCGGGCTGAAATTCTATTTTTACCGTTCCGTTTATCTCATCCTCACGCGCCTTTAAAATTTTCGCCGCGCCCAAAAGCATAGCCGTGTGCATATCGTGACCGCAGCCGTGCATTTTACCGTCCGTTTCACTGCGATAATCAACATCTGCTTCCTCAAAAATCGGCAGCGCGTCCATGTCGGCGCGGAGCAGTATTGTTTTACCCTTTTTCTTACCGCCGCACATGGCGACAAGTCCCGCCCTGCCCGTTTCGATGGGCGCGTATCCGTATTCAGTAAGCTTTTCCTTCACAAACTTTTTCGTAAAATTTAAATCAAATCCCACCTCCGGGTGGCGGTGCAACGTCCTCCGTATATCCTTAAGCTCATTCTGAATTTCGGACGCAGCCGAAAGTATCTCGTTACCGTTCATATTTATCTGCTCCTTTACGTATCGTTTACACTATATTTTATCCGCCGTCACACGTTTTGTCAATAAGAAAACGACCGCCTGCGTTTCGCAAACGGTCATTTCTCCGAAATTTTTTTTATAATACGGGAGGGTACCCGTAAAAAGAGCGATTATCCTATCCGCCGTCACGCGTTTTGCCAACAAGAAAACGACCGCCTGCATTTCGCAAACGGTCATTTCCTCGAAATTTTTTATAATACGGGAGGGTACCCGTAAAAAGAGCAATTATCCTATCCGTCCGAGCACGGAAGCGCACTCGGCGCGCGTAATGCTTGCCTTGGGATCGAACGCTCCGTTGTCGCGTCCCGACATAATTCCCTTCATCGTACAGAACATTACGCCCTCAACCGCCCAATCGGAAATCTCCGCAAGGTCGGTGTAGTCGAGGCGTATCGCCCATGCTCCGACGGGACCTTCACCCTTGTGATCGTAATACGCTTTAATTATCGTCGCCGCCTGCTCGCGCGTCACCTCATCGTCGGGACGGAACGTACCGTCACCGAATCCCGACAATATACCGTTTTCACTTCCCCACGCAATATACGGCGCGTAATACTTACCCGCGTCAACGTCGCTGTACTCCGTCACTCCTGTTTCTTCCGAAACTCCCTCCATACGACCGAGTATCGTCGCCATCATACCGCGCGTAAGCGTCATATTCGGCGCGAACTCCGTATCACTCACGCCACTCATTAACCCGCTTTCATACGCATTTTTAACAGCCTCACAGAACCAATCCGCTTCCGCAACATCGGTAAACGGCATGTTGTAATTTACAGAGGAAGCTGTCCCCGACTGCACCGGTACTTCCGTCGGCTGCGGCTCCGCCGTAGGTTCGGGCGACTCCGTCACCTTCGGAACCTCCGTCGGCTTCGCCGTCGCCGTACTTCCCGACGAACCTCTGCCACTCTTATGCGACGAGCTTGTTTTCGCGCTTAGCGACACCTTCTTCACAATATTACCGTCCGCGTCCACGTAACCTGCCTTTTCACCGTCATACGTCACCGTCTTACCGTCCGACACGGCGCTAACGCCGCTAAACTCGCTTGACGATGCTTTGTAAGCGCCCTCCGCCGTAAACGTACAGCTCTTATCCATATTCACGGTTATAGCCGCATTACCCTCACTCATCGCCGCAACTCCGTAGCCGTACTCCGCAGCCGACGACGACGCGTCAATTGAGCTGCCGCCCGAAAGATTAATTTCTCCGTCACCGTAATCACTCCATGCGAAAAGCGCGATTCCGTAAGAGCTATACGCGTCCGAGGACAAAGCCGTAAGGCTCGACTTATCCTTTACCGTAATACTGCTCGCCGAGCAGCCGATACTGAAGGATTGTTCCGAATCACCGCCCTTGCCGCCTTTCGCGCTGACCTTCGCGCCGCCGCTTATTGTCAGATCATGGGGCTCTACATTCGGATAATCCACGCATATACCGACCGAAAAATTGTCGGTATCACCGCCGACGGCGTTTAACTCGGCGACAGACACGTTAAGGTCACCGTAGCTGACTATGCCGGCGCTGTCGCCTACGGGCTCCCCTATCGTTTCGTCATACACAACATCTCCGCCGCGCGCGGTAAGACTGCCCTTACCCGTTACAGTAAGCGGAGAAACCTTGGCAGAGTTCACAATACCCCAGCTGCTTAAGTTTGTCACGCTGCCGCCCACAGCCTCGAGGTGTCCGTCTATGTCGAGCGTATTGCCTCCCATACAGTATATACCCGAGCTGCCGCCAATATCCCCGTCGGGCGCAAGACCTGAAAAGCCGCCGTAAATTGTTGGGCTTTCACCCTTCGGAACGTACAGCGTCGTACCCTTACCCAGGTACAGTCCGTCCATGTAGTCCGTATAGAATTGAAATTCCGACGTAAGCGTCAATTTATTTCCCTCACACGTCGCGCCCGGCACCTCGACAAGCTCTGAATACGTCACATCCGACACATCGCCCGTTTCCACATCAAAACGGTAATCACACTTTTTATAGAGGCTGCCCGTTTCACCGTCAAAGTAAAGCGGATAATCTACCGCCGCGCTCTTAAACAGAACGTAATTTGCGCTGTCGTCCGTACCGGGTATAACGTATGTAGAGCCGTCAAATTCGACCTCGCCGTCATAATCGCCGTTCGAGCCGGTAACGGTAACGCCGTCCGAGGCGCTTACGCCCCAAACAGCCGAACCCTGACCGGTCGCGGTG
Organism: uncultured Clostridia bacterium; assembly: GCA_947585795.1. Lineage (GTDB taxonomy): Bacteria > Bacillota > Clostridia > UBA1381 > UBA1381 > Hominilimicola. Next base: position 771 of record CANPXG010000059.1, on the reverse strand, counting down.
ACAGACGAATTATTTTTCACGGTAATCGTCGCCTTGCCGTCCTCAACTTTTCCTGTTTCGTCGTCGTAGATCCATGCGAGTATGCCCGGCGCATCGTCATCATCGGCAGCGTCCGCGAAATTAAGCCTTTGTGCATGTGCCGATATTACCGCGTTATCCTTGGTCGTGACAGAGCCGGGGGATTTTTCATCGTTTCCATAGATTACGATGCCGCCCTCCGCCTCGATAAATGATGTATCCTCTGCTGTGATGCTTCCGCCGTTCGTTATCATGATAGCTTGTGAGTTTTCGCAGCGGCTCGTGTCAAGATGAGAGCTGCCTTTCATCTCAATGCCCTCCGCCGCAACGCCGAAGATAGGAAGGTGGTTGTCATCTCTGACCTCGGGAGCAACAGAGAAGGCGGACACATTGACCTCGCCGTCAAAAATGAAATTTTTGTTCGAGATCATTCCGTATGAGTCACCCGTGCCGTTTTTTTCATAGGCCGAAACATTTCCCGAGCCCTTTATCGTCATATCACCGTATGAGAATATGCCTGCAACATTAGCGGCGCTGTCGCCGAAGCCGTAAGCCGCGGCGAGCAAGCCTCCGTCAATTTCCAAAGTGTTGCCGCCCTCTCCGACCAGCGCGAAGGTCATTTCGGACTCGGCAGTCGGAGATGCCCCTAAGCCGGAAGTCTTGCCTTCGGGCACCCTTACCGTAACGCCTTCTCCGATCATGAGGGCGACGCTGCCGCTTGACTCGAACACAACATTGTCAAGGGTGAGAACG
>CANPXG010000058.1 GCA_947585795.1 uncultured Clostridia bacterium | reverse complement strand
CAATAAAAATTTTTTCTACAATCAAAATGTGACAAAAATGCACATCATAAGTAACATATCAAGTGACATATTACAAAGTCAAGCACAAAATTGTTACAATTCTATTAAATATCCTCCGCAATCCGTTAAATTATTACAAACTTATTACAATCCCATTACAAATTGTTACATAAATTGTCAGATTATTCACTCAATTGTCAGATTATTCATCGAAAAAAGGTTGAATTGTTCCCTAAGCACACACAAAGATTTTTTTTGGACGCCAAAACCTGAATTGTTAAATTTTTAACAGGGATTTAGTCAACTAAACGCAACATAAAAATACATGTAACATCACATAAAATTATCACATAATGTTTGAAGGAGATAATATAGGACATAACACAAATTTCATAATAACTTGTAACACTTTCGTAATATCTGCGCAATATACACTTAATCTCTAGTTTCTTTGGTTTTAATATATTACGTATATACTAAAAGAAAAAAGCTTCATTCCTGTTGGGTTGTTTAGTCAACTAAACACTATATCGGGACAAGCGGAAAAGGAGACGAAAACCATGAAAAATAACACGAACGAAACCATTACCATTACACGCGAAACCTACGAATTGATTAATACTTTTGTTGATTTACTGAATGAATTGTCTGATAGGTACATTCAGAATAAGAGACTATGTAATACAGAGATATCGCATTTAGAATTATCGAGATGGGCGGCGGTATATAAGATAAAGGAAGCTATTGACGGTGACGTTGCTGATTTAATAAAGGCTATATATGGCGTGAAAGATTCTATAAATATACTGAATGAAATCGAACGTTAAAATAATACAATCCCTTGCGGAGAACGGAAACCATGCTCGACACATGGCAAGGGAAATCGCGTGAGATGTTTCACGTGAAACAAAACTACATAGAAAAAATAAAAGGAGAGGAAAAACTATGTATGAAATCAAAACCTACACAAAAGAAGCAATCGGAAACCTCAAAAACGCAAGTCTTAAGCGTTCCCTTAACGTAATGCTTACTGCATCAAATAGCGGACGCTCCGCACTTTGGAAATTTGCAAAGGCTGTCGCGGAAATCATTACAAAAGAGTCGTTTAAAGATGACTTTGAGAGCCAGACAGATTTTGCTAAGTTTGTGGACTTGTCAAAGGCTACAATAACTAACTACGTTAAGGCAGTAGAATTTATTAACAGGGACTACGTCAAAGACTTCTTTAAGAATGACATTGACGCGCTGTCTGTCGGTAAAGCTTATATGCTGTCCACATTGGATGAGGATAACACCAAAGATTTCTTTAATTTTGCTGTAACCGAGGAAGTTAACATTCTCGAAATGTCCGATAGACAGCTCCGCGATATGTTGAAAGAGATGTATTCCGAGAAAAAAGTAGAGGATAAAGAAGTAAAATCCGAACAGAAAGACAGCGCAGACGAAAATACAGAGGAAAATACAGAGGAAAATACAGAGGAAAATACAGAGGAAAATACAGAGGAAAATACAGAGGAAAATACAGAGGATGTAATTAAATCTCCTATTATTACGGCAGAACTGCAAGACAAAAATATGTTGATAATAACGTTCAAGGGTAAAACGTTTTGCAAGGAAAGACTCTTAGCAATTGACGATGAAATAATCGAGTGCATTAAGGCAGACTTTGGGGCATAAAGCCCGTCTGCCATGGAAAAAAGGAGTGTTTTATGTTCGTTCATATTAGCGATTTATCGTTTATCGCATTTAAGTATTTGACTGATGTTGTATTTCCTGATGATATATCAGCGGTTAGTAACAAACATGGTGTAACAGTCGATTTCCAGTTATGCCCTATCTACAAAATAGAAACGTCTGCGCGTACTCATGGGCTGATTATCCGTAATGTCTACACCTATAAGAGTATTGTAATTGGCAACAATATGTTTTCTGCACTGAGCATCTATTAAACAGGTTTATTGGCATAGTGCCATAAACATAAACTAACAACACAAGAAAGAGAGGAAAAAAAGTTATGCAAACTATTACAACAATGTCGCGCGAGTTTTCACCTGTCGAAAAGTACCTTATGACAAAGAGTCCGGCAATCACGTCTATTAAGGACGTAGAGGACAATAAATCTATTGACGTTGACGGTTTTCTGATTTTCGAGGACGAGAAAGATGACGGCAAAATGTCAACTATTGTTTCAATCATTACTCCGTCACGTGAAGTTTATTCTGCACAGTCAGAGACTTTCCGCGACAGTCTCACAGATATTAGCGAGATTATGGGCAATACAAAATTCGCTATTAAAAAAATATCTGGTGTGACAAAGGCAGGGCGTCCATATGTAAATTGTATCCTGGACGTGGACAAACTCAGCTAAAGTTTAGTCAACTAAACATGGTTTCACGTGGGACAAGAAATTGTTTCACGTGAAACTTTTTCTATAAGAAAGGAGAAATAACATGAGTATTATTTTAGGACATGCTAGTATTAGTGAAAAAGGAACAATTAACGGTACAGCTGGTGACCAAACAGGTGGCGAGGTAACTACACGTTCATTTTATGATAAATCGTGGACATATGTATATAGACCGAACACAATTAATCTAGCAGAAGCGTTAGTTAAATCAATGCGCAACGCCTGTGACAATAATAATATAGGTTACGGACAAGCTGACAGATTAACTCTTTACTATGAGTGTTTGCGTCTAGCAAAAAACAATCGCATAACGCCTGATATAATAGCAAAAGTTACGAAAAAAGTTAATTGTGATTGTTCTAGTCTAGTTGCTGTGTGCTGTAATGCATGCGGTTTGAAAGTAAATCCTACAATGACAACATGGAGCGAATATGGAGAATTGCGTGCATCTGGTAGTTTTAAAACTATGGCATGGCGTGAAGTGAAAGAAGCAATTAACTTGCAATATGGCGATATTATCCAGTCGGACACTCACACAGCTATAGTTTTACAATCAGACAGTAAACCATCGAGCACTAGCGGAAAAGTGACTGCACGCTATCCTGCATATGATTTTGATAGTGAAATTGCTGGAATGTATACGGTACGAGTTAACGACTTTTTAGCATTGAGAGACGGAGCGGACACAGGAAAAGACATACTATATAAATTGAATAATGGCGATATAGTATATTGCTATGGTTATCATACAAAAGAATGGTACTATATTCAGTTTGCCGTTAATGACGTAGTATACACAGGTTTTGCACACAGCAAGTATTTATATAAAATGGGGGCTAAATAATGACAGTTAAGGAATTGAAAAATGCGATACGATGGGCAAACGTCCGCATATCTGAAGCTTATGGAAAAATAACAGGAAGTAAGAAAAAAGGAAGTGCTACAGATAGAAAGTTGATCCAGCGTAAAGTTGAAAAGTTAGAAAATAAATATGGTAAAGGACGCAACACGCTATTGAAGTTAGGTTTCCGTGGAAAACGTAAAGTAGAATTAGAAAGTCAATTATCAGAATTAGAAGCGTTTGCTGATTATGCGGAAACTGTAGATACGCGCACGCACAAGCGTAAGAATACACAAACGCACGCCGCCTATAAGACATTTAAAGAAAACTATGGTTTTAAAAATTTGAAGTACAGCGATTATAAAGAATTAGTAATTATTTTCGGTGCTGTAGGAGATAAAATAGTAAATCAATACGGAAGTAATAATTTGATGGAATTGTACACACATGCAGACGCGGAGCAAAAAACAAATTTTCTGAATACTATGCTTGACGTAATGAGTGATAGTAAGGGTCAAGGCTGGACTTCAGAACAACTTTACGACGAAATGTTGTACAGGCTGGAACGTGAACAAGAAATCAAACAGGCAAACAGAAAGAGAAGTAGACGGAAATGAGATATTACAAACATTATGACGGTAAATTAAATTATCGTATTGAGAAATACCGTAACGGCAAAAAGAAGCGTTTTTGTACTGATATAATATGTTTTGACATTGAAACGACTAGCGCATGGATTGACGAAAAAGGAAATGTAATAAGCTACGAAAAAGGTAAATCCGCGGAATACTGGAACGACTTAACGCCAATTGCTTTACCGTACATATGGCAATTATCTATAAATGATACGGTTTATTACGGGCGTGAGTTTTCAGATTTTTTAGATATGTTGTGTATGTTTCCAGATATAAATATTATAATATGGGTACACAACTTGTCTTTCGAGTTTCAATTTTTATGTAATTTGTTTTCGTGGCAATCAGTTTTTGCAAAAACGCCGCATAAAGTTATAAAGTGTGTACCTAAACCATTTCCGCATATTGAGTTTAGATGTACTTATTTTTTAACGCGACTGTCTTTAGCGAATTGGGGATTACAGATAGGTATAGAAAAATTAACTGGTGCGTTAGACTATGACGTTTTAAGAACGCCTATAACACACTTGACCGATACGGAGTTATTATATTGTGAACGTGATGTTTTAGTGATGTACAAGGGATTGCAGAAATATCTTGACGAGTACGGAACATTAGAAAATATACCGCTCACGCAAACAGGCACAGTAAGGAGAGTAATCAAAAACATGCTGTCTGCTGATTTTAAGTATATGTATCACGTCAAAAAACTTGTGCCACGTGACGCGCGCGAGTATGAAATATTGCAGACGCTTTTTGCTGGTGGATATACGCACGCAAACAGACTATTCTCCGGAAAAGTAATAAAAGGAAATATTCATCATTATGATTTTGCGTCAAGCTATCCTTTTGTTATGTTATCTGAAAAATATCCGATGTATCCATGGACAATCTACACATTAGACGCATATAACATGCCCTCGGATTTTGATAACACTGCATACATAATGCATGTAGCGTTTAGTCAACTAAACTGCATTAGCTGGAATACCTACTTGCAAGCTTCAAAGTGTATCAATCTGAAAAATCCTATGTTAGACAATGGGCGTGTAATATCTGCTGATTATCTTGAGATATGGTTAACGGAACAAGACTATATTACTATATCTAATAACTATGAATATGAATTCATGGAAATAAAGCGCGCATACAAAAGTAAAAAGGAATATCTGCCGCGACAGTTTTTAGAATACATGCTAGAATTGTATCATAACAAGACTACACTAAAGGGAATAGCGGAGAAAGAATCTCTTTATTTACAATCGAAACAATATATAAATAGTATGTTCGGTATGATGGTAACGGCAATATTACAATCCAATGTAAACTTTGACGGCGAATTCTGGACAATTGACACATTGACCGAAAACGATATAAATAAACGTCTGGACGATATGCGAAAGACAGACAAAGCGGACGCGCATTATTTTCTCTCGTATTCGTGGGGCATTTATGTCACTGCATACGCACGCCGCAACCTGTGGGAATGTATTGAAAAATATGACGATGTAGTGTTATACGCTGATACAGATAGCATATTTATGTTGGGGGCTGGTGACTTTACAGATTACAATAATAAAGTTGATATGAAAGTTATGCAGTCATGCATAGAAAATAATCTGGATGCAGAAAAAACAAGACCAAGAGATAAAAAAGGAATAGCACATCCTATAGGCATATTTGCAGAGGAAAATGTTTGTTCTGAATTTATCACGCTGGGAGCAAAACGCTATTGCACGCGCGAGCGCAATGATAATAAACTACATCTAACCATAAGCGGAATAAACAAAGAAGCTGTTGCACTGTTAAATAATGATATATCGAATTTTGTCGATGGTTTTGTATTTGACAAGGACGCGCCGCAAGTTAAAAAGAAGCTTCTAACTTACCTGCACGATATGCCAGAAGTAATATATCCAGATGGGTATAGAAGTAAATACAAGTACGGAATAAATATGCGTAACAATGGTTATAAACTTTCAGTCACAGACGAATATAAAGCTTTAATAGATTATCTGAATAAAGGGCTTTATGAGAGTACTGATGGGGAGCTAAACGCCAGACGAGGACGAGCACGTCCAATAAGAAAAGGCTAGTGTATACTAGCCTTTATTCTTAATGTAATAAACCAATGTGAAAATATTTGTTCACGTTATTAAAGTCCGAACCTGTTAAGTTATCAGAATAAAAAACTTTTGCCTGTTTAAAGCATGTATTAATTAATGCTTCGACTTTATTCGACATATCTAGTCCGTATGTCGTGTTCGGTCTGTCGCTAGCTTTATCTGATAACACGCGCTCTACATATTTTCTTTTTGTCTGTGGATATACAAAACAGATAAAGCCGCCGTTAGTCGGTTCAAAAAGCAGTTCCAGCATAAAGCGGAAAGCTTGATACTCTACTAATATTTCATAGAGTTTTTCATATTCTTCATACTTTCGCGGCAATTTTGCGACTTCTTTCGATTCCCACACGCCGCCGACTATGTTCTTCGCCGCATTCCCGAAAAACATATTGTTGGACGTGGACGCATTCGCGCAACGCTCGACTGCTATGTCCACTGTGCCGCTATCCAGTGTATCAAAATGATAAATATCAATCTCACCCTGTTTTTGCCGTAACACGTTATCTAGACACCATTCAGAAAAATAAGGACACACGCGCGAAAGAGTATTGCCTACAAGAAAAACAGTTCCTCTACGGTCACGAAAAACAGTAGATACAAAATGTTGTAATTTAGTTGGTTCTTCGTTGAGATATATATTATCTGTTATAAATTCTTCGAATATCATTGAGTCGTAGCCTTTAAATACATTACTCTTATATCTTTCAGTTTCATTCAATGCACAATAGCGCCCGATTCTTGCACCACGTTTAATTTTATCATCTTCAATAGTAGCAAAATAAATATAGCCTTGAAAACACGTGACTATATCATATTCGCCGCGAGTTATTTTATCTATAGGCATATCATCAAAATATGATGTTACATTTCCAATTTTTATATCTTCTCTCCATCTTCTTAAATATACAAACAGTCCTTTTTCATCCTTTATGCCTTTATATGCGCGCTCTAAACATGTTTTCTTTACTTGATAGGATTTACCGTTAGCGCGTTCTCCTAGCAACATTAAATATTGCGCGTCTGTAGATAATAGATTTTTTATATCATAGTATTTCTTCTTCATTTTCATTCCCTCCAAAAGTTTCACGTGAAACAATTTCTTGCTCCACGTGAAACAATGTTTAGTTGACTAAACGCTATTGCACGATAACGCCAGATTTCAGCAGATTTTCTATTTCCTGCTTTTCTTCGGCTGTCGCGCCGCTGATGTTTTCAACATGTACATCTTTGACGCGAGTATATCCGCTGAAAGTTGACAACTTACCTGTCGTATTAGCTGGATATCCGTAGAATGTGTTATAGTTTCGCGCTGGTACTTCGACAGGACGCTTGACTATAATGTAAGGTTTACGAATACCCATAGCGCCAGCGTTTCCCGATAAATTACCGCTCATGCGAACGTCAGCGCCAGTTAACGCGCCGCGCGCTCCACCCAATACAGCGCCGCCTACTCCACCAACGACAGCGCCGCCGACCGCTCCAGTCACAAGGGAAAGTAATTGACTTGCGCGTGAACCGCTTGTAAGAGGATACTCGACCGAACAGCTACCATTGAAAGTATATAATACTGCACTATAGTTGCCGTCACTTACGCTAATTTGTGCCAATACTGTACCTGTCAATACATCCACTGTATAACGTATATGTACTGTTTTTCCCATTACATCAAAACTATCGAGCGGAACTATGCCTATAAACGGAAGATAACAATATACTTTTGTATACCCGAAATCTAAAGCAGATTGATATCGCAGTGGTATCGTTACACTGCCGCAGTCGAGCGGAACATATTGTTGACTGACCCACGGGCTAGCAACGCCACTATCAACATAACCGACAACTATATTAGCAGTGCCGCCTGTCGGGGGAGTAACATATATCATGTGCAAACCGACTATACCCTCAGCAGGATTGTTGGAAAACAATTCTTTAATCATTTTGACCGGGTCTGTACTCCATAACCATCTTCCGAACGACTGTAATATAGCCTGTGATGGATTATAGATTTTCCATAACGCATTTGCACTACCGCCGCCTATTGCAGGTACTCCCGGAGTTGGTTCTGGTGACGGTATGCTCCCCGGGTCTGATGGGTCTGTCGGCTCTGGTGTAGGTTGCGGCTGTGGCTGTGGCTGTGGGTCTGGATTCACAGACGATTCTGCGTCCGGGTCTGGTGTAGGGTCTGGTATAACTCCATCATTAATAGCCGTTTCTGTGTCTGGATTAACAGGGCTATCAGGTTTCGGTTTTCCGCTCTGTGCGTCCTCTGGTGTCGTGTCGGGCTGTGTGTCTCCGTCTGGTGTGTCTGTATCGGGAAACTGTAACGGCAACCATGTTGTATATTTAGGATTATCTTCACTTTCGGGCTTGTTGGGTTGCCAGTTAGGGTTGACTGTAGTTAGCGCGTTATTATACCAATCTGGATATACATCAGCTAAATTTCCGCTTGGATATTTAGCGTCTGGAATTAGACTAGTGTTAGTGTAGTCTTTTCCCCCTGTATACTCTCCATATAATAATAAATATAATAATGTAAAACTAGGATTAGAGCCTAGCTGCTCATATTGTTTAATATAAGGAGCAATATTTCCCGACAAACTGCCGTCACTCGCGCTCGTATACGACAGTTGCGGTAAATTATAATCTACGTCATAGTTACCGTCAATAATAACATATTTTTCCGGTGAAGCTAATAAATTTTTTATTTCACTCGGTAATATATTATCTGAAAAATCTTTTATTTTTTCGGCTGTCGCATTTTTTGTAATTTTATCATTATTTGCTAGAGTAGCTGTGAATTCGCTATCGGAAATAAACGCAAAATGTGTAGAATATGACTCATCATAAGCATATGTTCTATGTTCTTTAATAACCGCAGCTTTATTAGCACCTGTCACATTAATTCCTTGCGTTCTATTCTGCACAGGATATTTAGTATTAACTTGACTAGAAGTAAAAGTGTTTACTGCTGTAGCGCCACCTTTTAATATAGTTTCTGCTGTGTTGTCGTATTTCTTTAAAATAGACGGCACTTCTCCATTATATACAACGCTTCCTTCTCTGTTAAAGAAATAGAATTGATTTAATTCATCAGCAAGTGTTTGCAAGAAATCACTTTGAACATATGTATTACCATCGCTATCTATAGCTGTGGGAACAAATGCTTCTTGAAATATCTCCCCCCACGATTTTTTTGTAGGGTCAGCATAAGCAAACGGCAAAAGTTTCTGTGATACATCTGTCCAAAACTCTGGATTATCCTTGTACCAATTAACGCCAGTCATAACAGCACCAAACGCCGCGAACGCGCCGCCTAAAAATTTAGCGCCTTTTGTTGCTCCTAATGCAAGTCCTTTTTTCGTGACTTCGCCTGTCTCAGAAAGAATGTTGCCAGTGTACGCTGTGAGTGCGCCAGATTCTTCTTTTACAACGTCTGTGACTAACTGGTTTCCTGTAACAAATTCCTCTGCCGCTCCTGCCGCAGATTCTAAATTTAGATACTTTCCATTTTTACCAATAACCATAAATGCTTTACCTGTCTCATCATGTAACACATTCCATTTACTTTGCTTACCTAAAACAGATTCAGCATTTTTTATTATTTCACTCCAATCATTTCCAGATTCCCATACTTCAAAGGCTGTCTTTCCACTTAAGCCTGCTATTGCTTCTGGTAAATCTATTCTTGCCATATATTTTTTCACCCCCCGACAGTTATTAAAATAAATTCGCCGTTATCGTTAAATCCACTAGGAAAATTATAAATCTGGTTTATTAGCCTATTCTCTGTAATAAAGCTATTATCATCAATATATAAATCAGATTTAGCATTCTGCTGTGATTTACTTGCGATAACATTTAGCGCCAGAATATCACTTTTGAAACTCTCCAACACATCAACGTGACAACGTAGCACAACGATATTATTAGTCATAATGTCCTTGTCTACGACAAAATACTTCCGCTTTAATTTTGGAATATTAACATAGTTAACATTCTCGATTAAATCAGACGTAGTTTTTAACTCCAACAAAATATCTAGCGCGCTAACCTGTTCTTTCAAGTGCGCTTGTACTTCCGCTATTTCCGTTATTAACTTTCCTATGGCGTTATTCTCGGAAAAGTTTTGATATAATGTGACTTTCATTTCTTCACTTCCTTTCTGTTTAGTTGACTAAACATATAGCAGTAAATCAGCTATGTCCGCGAAAATTTTCTGATAAAAAGCGTATGAGTCCCACAACTCTAGATGTTTAGCGAGAACGTCCGACTGTGTCATAACGCCTATATTACCTTTACGCCGTAGACTATATTCTTCTGTGCCGCTGTCTATGACGTTATTATTTTGTGCGCCAGTAGTTACCGCGCGCGAGTCGGTCATATCTCTAGTTTCTGTATTTGTGCGGTCTGTTGATAATGAGTCTATATGTTCGTCCTCGTGTGTAACTGTATCTATCTCGTGACTGCCGACAGTTTCCGTGTTCTTTTCACGCGGCGAATATTCATCGCTATCAAAGGCACTAACTGTATTTTCGCGCGTAGTTGTAACATCGGGATTACTAACCATAGTATCAGTATTAGTTTCGCCTATTGTATTAGTATCTGTTCCGTCTATCTTCATAGTATCAGTTCCAGTCATTGTTAAAGTATCTGTATCGTTTCGTTCGCCTATATTTTCATTTCGTGTATTCCCTGTTGTTTTATTCATTGTTTCTGTTAAATCGTAATTATCGAGTATATTATACACTTCATCGTCTAGATTTTCTAATCTAAACAATTCTGTGTATTTTTTATTATTCGTTAATAATAACGCTTTAACGTCTGCGCGGAAATTTTCCAACATATTTTCATTAGACAGTTTAGGCGTGTGTACAATATATTTAAAGGATTCATACATACGCGAAAATATTCTGTCTAAATCTGTATAACTTGCAAGATAGGGTATCCAGAACGCTCCGCTGTAACGTGATAATAGTGGCTCTTTATCATTCTGCGCTTGTGCCGCTATCTGATGTACTCGAATTATTGTTTTCTCCATTTTGCAAAATCTCCTTTTCATTGTAATCAATTTCTTCCGATATTTTTACGCTAAAATCTCTGTCAAAAATAGCATTGATTTCTTCACATGCTCTCTTTCTACATTCCAGCATATCAGTTATATTATATTTTAGCTGTGACGTGTCGCTCATTACTTCCAATGTGACAGTATTGTTATTTTTTTCAAACGCTGAACGAATGCCAATTTCAGAATAAAATGCTTTTAAGAGTGCAGAACGCGTTTCAAATAAATCTTTTATATTCTGCTGTGTTCTGCGGTCACTTCCTATATACTCAACATTCAAGTTAGCTATATCGGTCACAGTGTCAAACTTGCCGTTATAGATATTCTTGAAATAGTTGCGCATAGATTGTTTTTGCTTCTCTGTGCTAACTGTCGGCACGCCGCCTGCATCACGCGCATTAATAAATGTCGTTATAATAGATACTTCATTATGTGCTAATAATTGCGCGTAGTGGTTAACTACTTCAAACAATGGTTCACGCAGACTGTTATTATTAATAACAATAGCGTCTTTGCCGATTTTTTTTGTGCTAGTCCATAACGGACAGCGTACGTTTACAAATTTAAATTCGTCCTCGTATTTTGTCACGCCAAACATACTACACCACATAACAGTCAATGTGTCTGAATATGGTGCGTTAAAATCGGAAGGAATGTGACATACAGCGGCACGCCCTGCTAATATTAATCTTAACTCTATTTCTTTCTGCCTTATTTCGCCTGTTCCTTTCCATACAAACAAGCGCATAACACGCTCGAACAGTCTTTCACGCCAGTATTCATAATATGCTTTATAGGTTGTGCCGTCCATGAATAAACGTGGTATACTGCTATCTAGCTTATTATTTTTTATGTAGTCTGTTAAATACATGTATCAACTCTCCTTTTATTGTTAAAATAACAGGCGTAATTAATACGCCTGTTAAGTTGACTAAACGCGCGAGGAAACGCATTTAATCCTGTCTGTTTTATTCCTCTGCAAGATAGAAAACTACAGCATTCGCGTGATTATCTACAGCATAACCTTTGCGTCCTTTTTCGCCGTGTATGATAATATCATCACGCTCATTCACTTCAGACCATGAACGCCGCTCACCAAAATAGCACGCGACATTTTCAGTGTCGTGAATAAATGCGATAATACCCTTTGCGGAAACGACTCCTGTCGGGTTGCTCGGTTCTTCCGAAACTAAACCGTCATTTTTGATATTAATGCCAGAAACTACATCAAACGACATTCCTTTATCGCGTCCCTGCCAATATGAAACCTGCTCATAGCGCGGAAGTGCCGTCAATGTGTTATGGTATGTATCAGACTGTAAATAGTAGTTTGCCGCCGAACCAAACGCAGACAACACTTCGACTACCATGTTTTCACGTGGCGTGAAAGTCTCATAACCTGCGGAATTATACGCTACAGAAAGTTCCTGCATGTAATCTACAGTGAGATTAATTTCCTTTGACGCAAACTTGAGGAAGTCGAGCGATTCCAACGCTTGTGCGACTGTCAATGTTGCTTCTACGTGTGAGTCGTTATATTCCTTTAACAGGTTGCGCGCCGCTCCATTCTGCATGGTTTCCGCGATTGCTGTAGCGACTGCCAGATTCTGCAAGTCCTCTATATCCTTCTCAAGCTTGCTATTTACAGTAGTATAAATGCCGTTAATAAAACTCATCATAGCAGAGTCTGATGTAAAGGCTGTCTTTATCTGTACAATGGGCGTGATAAACTCATACGACCACACGCCTTGCCCTCCGAAAACTTTTGACTCTACTGCAACGACAGTTTCCACGTCATACGGGGAATGTTGTGTATAAGTCTGTGCGTCTGTCGTGACTGCAAACGCTGTATCCTCGACAGCATCAGGCATTTTGTAATATACTTTCTGTACAAATGCGCCGTACTCGTGCTCATCACGCAAAACAGACCTTCTCTTGCCGTTATATGCGCGTACAAAATACACTGTTTTCACAATGCGATTGACAAGCGATTTATAGAAACCATCGTATAAATCAAACTTATCAATTGTATTTCCCATTGAAATGACTGTGGAAGTGTCGGCTAATGTCAACGCCATATTATTTCCTATAGCATCTTTAAAGCTGTCGTTGATTAAATTGTAAATCTGTTTATGAATTGCCATAGTCTTAATTCTCCTTTACTGTTGTATTGTTTATGGTATCTTTCAATGCGTCAACTGTATCAATCAGTGTTTGCAAAGTTGTCTGTAGCGTCCCCATGAATTTATTATCACGATAAATGAAGTAAACCAATACAGCGACTGCAACTCCGTTATTCGTGATAACTGTGATTAAATCCTGCATGTTAACTCCTTCCAGTGTTTAGTTGACTAAACGGTCGGCTCTGGTGTCGGCTCTGGTGTCGGCTCTGGTGTCGGCTCTGGTGTCGGCTCTAGTGTCGGCTCTG
>CANPXG010000057.1 GCA_947585795.1 uncultured Clostridia bacterium | reverse complement strand
TTGTACACGTCCATAAGCGCCTCGTAGAGCGACATGCCCTTTGTCTTGTAGTACGCAGCCATTTCCGCGATAAGCATCGTCGCAACAACGCCGTCCTTATCGCGCGCGTGCGTGCCGACGAGGTAGCCGTAGCTTTCCTCGAAGCCGATGAGATACGTGTGATTCTTCTTTTCCGCAAACTCTGTCATTTTCTCACCGATATACTTAAAGCCGGTGAGCACGTTCATGACCTCAATGCCGTAGCTCTCGGCGATCGCAGCCGCAAGCTCGGTCGTTACGATTGTCTTTATAACAACGCCGTCGGCGGGAAGAACGCCCTTTTCCTTCTTCGAACGGAGAATGTACTCAACGAGCAGCGCACCCGTTTGGTTACCCGTAAGCGTCCTGTAAACGCCGTCCGCGTCACGGACAACGATACCCACGCGGTCGCAGTCGGGGTCTGTGCCTATGATAACGTCAACATCGTTCTGCTTCGCCATTTCGATAGCGATGTCAAACGCCTCTTTATTTTCGGGGTTCGGCGAAACGACCGTCGGGAAGTTGCCGTCCTCGGTGTCCTGCTCCTTAACGACAAGCACGTTTTTAAAGCCGATACGCTTCAAAATTGCCTGCACGGGACGTGAACCTGTACCGTGAAGCGGAGTGTATATGAGCTTAAACGTGTCGGCAACAGCCTTGACCGCCTCGGGGTTCTGCTGCTGCGTCTGTACAACATCGAGGAATTTCTCGTCAAGCTCACTGCCCGGGATTTCGAGCAGTCCCTTTTCCTTCGCCTCGTCGAGCGAGATATACTTTACGTCGTCGAATATGTCGTAGCTGTTTATCGCCGCGACAACAACGTCAGCCGCGTCGGGCGGAAGCTGTCCGCCGTCGGGACCGTACACCTTGTAGCCGTTGTACTCCTTCGGGTTGTGGCTCGCCGTGATCATAACGCCCGCCGCGCAGCCGAGTTCTCTTATGCCGAACGAAACCTCCGGCACGGAATGTACTATCGGGAACAAATACGCCTTAACGCCCGCGGCGGTGAGGACTTTAGCCGTTTCCTCGGCGAATACGCGCGAGAAATTACGAGTGTCGTAGCCGATAAGAACGCCCGCCTTCGCCGCGTCATCGCCCCTCGACTTAACGTACTTCGCAACGCCCTGGCTCGCCTGGCGCACGTTGTAGATGTTCAGTCTGTTCGTACCGGCGCCGAGTATGCCTCTCATACCCGCCGTTCCGAACTCAAGGTCACGGTAAAAACGCTCCTCTATCTCCTTTTCGTTGTCCGCAATGGCGCGAAGCTCCGCCTTTGTGTCGTCGTCCACGGCGTCGCTCGTCAGCCAGCGGTTATATGTTTCCTTGTAACCCATCGGTAAACCTCCTTTAAAATTATATTTCCATTACATTATATAATATTTTTGTCCGATTTTCAATCAGTAATATGTAAAAAATAGAGCAAAGTTATCGTATAAATTGACAAAAAAGGGTGCAAAACTTGACGAATAAGCGAATTTAATATACAATAGTAACACAAAAAGGTCATAAGGAGGACACTTATATGGCGGTAAAGGTGCATGAAGCGGGCTACGGAAAGTGGAAAACGCCCGTTATAATTATATTTGTTATAGTAGTTATATGCCTTGCTGCGGCGGGAATACTGTTAAAGGACAGTCTTGGCGTGAGCGTAAACGGCGGCAGCGCGCGTATCGAGGTCGCCGATGGCGACGGTACGGCGGCGGTTGCCGAAACTCTTTCGGACGCGGGTATCATAAAATACCCGATACTGTTTAAAGTACAGTCGAAGCTTGGCGGCTACGACGGAAACTTCCAGCCGGGTGCGGCGACGATCGAGGACGGTATGAGCTACAACGACATACTCGACCTTATCATCACGCCCAACCGTGAGATGAAGAAGGTAACCATCCCCGAGGGCTACGACACGAAACAGATCGCCGACAAGCTCAGCGAGGAGGGCATAGTGAGCAGCGAGGACTTTTACGCGGCGCTCAACATTGAGGATTTTGACTACCCGTTTTTGCAAAATCTCCCTCAGCGCGACGGCGTGATGGAGGGCTACCTTTTCCCCGCGACGTATGACATACCGGACGATATGTCCGCGCATGACATTATAGACCTTATGCTGTCCGCGTTCGACAGTCAGTTTACCGACGAGTACTACGCCCGCGCGCAGGAGCTTGGCATGACGGTGGACGAGATAGTGACGATGGCGTCGATAGTCGAGAGAGAAGCCGGAGATGACAGCGAGAGAGCAAAGGTGGCGGGAGTATTCTACAACAGAAGAAACGCGGGCATGAAGTTCCAGTCGTGCGCGACGGTACAGTACATTTTGGGCGAGAGAAAGCCCGTGCTGTCCATCGCCGACACGCAGATAGACTCACCGTATAACACATACATATACCCGGGCTTCCCGATAGGTCCCATCTGCAACCCCGGTATCGAAAGCATAAAAGCGGCGCTCTATCCCGAGGCGACCGACGCGTATTACTTCGTGCTGGGCAAGGACGGCACGCATATATTCTCCAATACGTACGAGGAGCATGTTGCCGCCATGAACTCTGCCGATCCGACCATGAGCGTTGACGGCAGCGCGATAGAGAATCAGGACAGCATGAAGCAGTAAACGATTTACCGAAAGGACGGTACGCATGATAGAATACGACAAGGATGCCATAGTCCCTCCGTATATAACGGAATATTTGCGGGGAAAGACGGTGCATGACGACGCGTTTTTACATTCGCTCGAAAAGTACGCCGAGGAAAACAGCGTGCCCATAGCGGAGCCTGAAACGGCAAGGCTTTTGTCGGTGCTTTGCCGCGCGGTGAAGCCGAAGAAGATACTTGAGGTAGGATGCGCGATAGGGTACAGCGCGATAGTTATGGCGAAGGCTGTGGGGGAAGAGTGTGAAATAGCGACGCTCGAATGTAATGAGGACATGGTGCGTATCGCGCGGGAAAACATAAAAACGGCGGGATACGCCGAAAAAATATCGGTAATTGAGGCGGACGCGAAGGACTATCTTTCGTATATAGATGAAGACGAGGTGTTTGACGTTATCTTCCTCGACGGTCCCAAGGCGCATTATATCTATATGCTTGACGAGTGTGTGCGCCTTCTAAAAAAAGGCGGGATAATCGTCACGGACAATGTCTTATACAAGGGCATGACCGCCGACGACAACCACGTCGTAAGACGTAAGATCACGATAGTGAAGCGCCTTCGGCGCTACGTCGATATGCTCATGGAGCATAGGGAATTGGAAACAGCGATACTCCCCTTGGGCGACGGAGTAACAATTTCCGTAAAAATCTAAACAAAATCTAAACAAAATCTAAATAAAATCTAAAAAAAATCCAAAAAAAAATCAAAAAAAGTATTGCTTTTTCCCTCAAAACCCACTATAATAAAAACAGACACAGAGGTATTGCCGTCAAACGGTTGCCTCCGTCAACAGATTATTCAAATAAAATAACCGCCGCGTGGCAAGAGCGACGGTTATTGTGCTTTAAGTTCAAAAA
Source organism: uncultured Clostridia bacterium (assembly GCA_947585795.1). Classification (GTDB taxonomy): domain Bacteria; phylum Bacillota; class Clostridia; order UBA1381; family UBA1381; genus Hominilimicola. The sequence continues at coordinate 10,022 of CANPXG010000057.1, read as the reverse complement.
TTATAAGGATAATTACAACCCAAATAATGATTTTGGTGACTTTTTTCATGCACGTCACCCCCTTACCCGCCGTCTGCGGGGTGAGGCTAACCGTCAAACTCGCAATACTTCTGTATCTGCGAGTTTGATTTTAATACAAAACTTGACAAAAAACAATAACAGGCATGTTACATTTAATATACAAAAAAAAGGATACAAAACAATGAAAAGACCGGAATTACTGGCTCCCGGCGGGAGCCTTACGAAACTGAAAACGGCAATAGATTACGGCGCTGATGCCGTCTACATAGGCGGCGAAGCGTTTTCTTTGCGCGCGGCGGCGGAAAACTTTTCCCGCGCCGACATGGAGGAGGGCTTAAAATACGCTCACGATCGAGGTAAAAAGGTGTACCTCACCGCGAACATAATCCCGCACAACGCGGACGTTGACGAGTTTGAAAAATTTGTCGATGAAATAAAGGATATGGGCTTTGACGCGGTGCTCATCGCGGACTTGGGACTTTTTGACATAATGCGCGAAAAAGCGCCGGAGATACCCATACACATAAGCACTCAGGCAAACAACGTGAACTACCGTTCCGCCATCGCGTGGCACAAAATGGGCGCGAAGCGCGTCGTGCTCGGACGCGAGATGTCGTTTAAGGAGATCGCCGAGTTCCAAAAGAGAATACCGCAGGACTTGGAGCTCGAAGCGTTTATACACGGCGCGATGTGCATCTCCTACTCCGGACGCTGCCTCCTGTCAAGCTACATGACGGGACGCGACTCGAACATGGGCGCGTGCGCGCACCCGTGCCGCTGGAACTACAAGCTCGTCGAGGAAACGCGCCCGGGCGAGTACATGGACGTTTTTGAAAACGAACGCGGAACATTTATTTTTAATTCAAAAGATTTGTGCATGATTCGCCACATCCCGGAATTGATTCAAAGCGGGATCGCAAGTTTTAAAATCGAGGGACGCGTCAAAACAGAATACTATGTCGCGACGGTCGTCGGCGCGTACCGGCGGGAAATCGATCGGTACTTCGAAAATCCGGAGGAATATTTTTTTGATGAGGCGGAGTATGAAGAGCTGTGCAAAGTTAGTCACAGAGCGTATTCGACAGGATTTTACTTCGGGAAACCAAACGCTGATGGACAAGTGTATACGTCAAGCTCTTATATAAGAAATTATGATTTGATCGGGATAGTCGAGGGCTATGACGCGGAAACGGGAACGGCAAGGGTGACGCAGAGAAATCGCTTCTTTAAGGGCGATACCGTCGAGATCATGCAGCCAAAAAAGCCTTGTTTTACGCAGAAAATCGACAGTATCACCGACGAAAACGGTCAGGAAATCGAGGTCGCAAATCACGCCGAACAACGCGTGTTTATTCGTACCCAAAAACCCGTTTCAAAAGGCGCTATGCTGCGAAAATTACGCGCGGAATGAGCCGAAAAGCGGGGAAATGGGCGGAAATTACGCGGGAAATGAGCCCAAAATGCGCGGGAAATGAAGGAAAAATGGCGTGGTTTGGGGGAGTTTACGCGGGAAATGGGCGGAAAAGCGCACGAAATGAGCGAAAAGCGACGCGGTTTGGGGGGAGTTTGCGCGGGAAATGGGCGGAAATTACGCGCGAAGTGAGCCAAAAAGGCGGGGGAAGTGAACGAAAAATGGCGCAGTTTGGGCGGAAATTACGCGGGAAATGAAGCAAAAAGCGCATGGGATGTGCGGAAATTACGCGCGAAGTGAGCCAAAAAGGCGGGGGAAGTGAACGAAAAATGGCGCAGTTTGGGCGGAAATTACGCGGGAAATGAACCAAAAAGCACGGGAAATGTGCGAAAGTTACGCGCGAAAGGAGCCAAAAAGCACGGGAAATGAGCCCAAAAAGCGCGGGAAATGAGCCCAAATGCGGGGGAAATGTGCGGAAAATGCGCGGGAAATGGGCGAAAAAGCACGTGGAATGTGCGGAAAAGGCGCGTTTTGCGCTAAAAATGCGCATGGAATGATTAAAAAATACCGTGTTTTGAGCTGAAAATGCACGTAAAATGATTGAAAATTACCCGCTTTTGCACTGAAAATGCACGGGAATTGAACCAAAATTACCCGCTTTTGAAGCGAAAATGCACGGGAATTGAACCAAAATTACCCACTTTTGAAACGAAAATGCGCGGAAATTGAGCAATTTGTAATATGTCACTATTTTTTTCAAAAATATATTTACTTTTTTTTGTGAAATGTGGTATAATTAATTTAACTATTTATCGGACACTATGTAAAAAAAGGAGATGTGATCATGAACAGAAAACTTAAAAATTTGATTTGTTCCGCACTGTCGCTCGCGATGGTCGCCGGAACTATCGTTCTGCCCGCAACTACCGCAAGCGCGGTCGGTGACTTGAAATCATGGAAGTTTGATTTCGGTTCGGCAGAAGGTACTGCGGAAAGCGGTTACACGCTTGTAACTCCTGAGAGCAATTACACCACTGACGCGGCTTTGGGCTACGGCTTCATCGGAAACAACGAGAATGACTTCAAGCTTGACGGGGGACGCGCGGACGGCTTCGTTCAGCAACAGGGACAGAAAATAGAGCTTGAAGCAGGCGGCACAACGGGTTTAAATGACGGCATAGGCGTGACGGGAGAGGACTCGTCGGGAAATCAGGCTGACAAGTATTATCCGACGCGCTTTGCCATAAAAGTTGAGGATGATACATACTACAAGGTAAAGGCGACGGTTACAACGCTTGATTCGAGCCAGCCGGCTACGGCTTCGCTTTACACGGAGAGAAAGCATCCGCTTTATACCGGAAAGACAATAGAAGCGGGCACAACGGTAACGACAGAATGGACGGTTCGTCCGACGCCGATTTATTACGAGAAGTCCGATCCGACAGGCAATAGAAAAGACGAGATGGTGAACATTGCGCTTCTCGGTGAAAACACGGCTTTGGCGGCTTTGGAGGTTGAGCAGATCGAAACAGCTCCGGTACTTTGGATACTCGGAGATTCGACAGTTACAGACGGCCCCGGCACTCTGCCGTTTTGGCCGCTTCAGAACTATACCGGCGTAGGCACGGGCGTAACAAAGTATCTGCCGAGCAATATCGCTATGGTAAACGAGGGCGAGGGCGGACTTAACGCTAACGACAATAACCACTTCAATATGGTAAAAGATCGTATAAAAGCGGGCGACTTCCTTTGGGTTGAATACGGACATAACCATAAGAATGCATCAGGTATTAAGGATGAAGAGAAGCGCACGGGCGAGTATTGGACAAACGATTATCTCCAAGCTTTGAAAAAATATTACGACGCGTGTAAAACTCCGGCGGGCGGCGGCACGGGAACTGCCACGCTTGTTGTAGTAGGTCCGATCGACAGAATTAATAATTACGATTCGGCAAGCAACACATGGAGCACATCGCTTTCTCAGTTCTCAACCGTAGGTAAGCAGTATGTGGACGCGCTGAAGTATGGCGGCGAAGCAAAGGCAACCGAATTTCTTACAAAGTGGAAAGAGGTTTCCGACCTTGCGGAAGCGCACAAAACTGCCGGAGTTGTAAATTCTGACACCAGAGAGGCAGTTGACGCGCTTATAGCCGAAGCAAACAAAATCATTACCGGTTTAGGCACCGAAACAACAGAAATAGAGAATGTTGCGTTTGTTGACTTAAACAAGCCGTCCCTTGACTGGTACGGAACGATTACTGAGGGCGCGACGGTCAACGGCGCGGCGGTAACGAATGAAAAAAGACTTATAAACTTCTATTTCCAAACCGCGAGGGGCGGCAACACGGACACGACGCACCCGAACGACGCGGGCGCGGAAAATCTTGCGTACCAATTCTTTGCGACTGCAAACAAGACCGAATATCCGGCGCTTGCTCCGCTTCTCACGAGAATGGAGGCAGAGGCGGAGAATCCTGCGGAAAAACCCACGCCTATATCGGAGGATATAATAAACGCGGGTTACGCGCCGAACAGCACATGGCCCGCATATCAGTATATTGAATATGCGTATCCCACAATCATAAAGGATATAAAAGTCGGCGAAGATAAAAAAATAGGCGACGCAACGGTTTACGTTCAGGACACGGTTCTCGGCTACGCGGTATGTATTCTTGAAGTTCTTGACGCGGACGGCGCGGTTGTCGGTGAAAAGCACGTCTTTACGCCGCACATCGACGGAAGCTCAACAACTCCCGGCACGACCGTGACTCTCAGCCTCGGCGAGAACGCTCCGACACTTGAGGACGGTCAAAGCTTCAGAGCGTATATGTGGCCTGTTGACATGGCAACAATGGAGCCGCTTACCGAAGAAGAAGGTGGAAAATATTACTCCTCAATATACACACCTACGGATATTGAAAAGTTGCTCATCACAAACGAGGACGGCGACGGCATTGAGGACTTTGACTATTTCGGCGCAAACTATGAAGGCGGCGAAGGCGGCACGAAATTAACAGACAAAAACGAATGGATAGATCGCGGCAGTGGCGGTAAGACACTCACGCTTGGTCAAAACGGCGATACCAAGTATGCAAATATAGTTACAGACGGTATAAAAACACAAAATAATCAGCAACTGGCAAATCAGGGTTCGTTCTATATTTCAAAGGAACTTGAAGAAGAAATTGGAACAAGCGGTAAATATATCATTTCAATGGATATGAAATATATTTCCGGCGGCGGACTTAATATCGGATTTGTTGTCGGTAACACGACCAATAATCCGTGGGGCAGCGAAACTCTTAGAGCATACACAGTCAACAACGACGGCAAAATTAACTCGAACGGTCAGGACGTCGGACAAATTTCGGGCGGAAGCTTTACGAACGTGACGTATATTCTCGATATGGATTACGGCACCGCGTCAATTTCCGTTGCGGGGGCGGATCCGACAACTTACAAGGTAGCCAATTACGATACCACAAGCACGGACATAAATCCGAAGAAGCTTACTTCTTTCATGTTTGATTCAAATAGGGTCGCGGTAGGCATACAGGTTGCAAACCTCACTGTTGCAAAGCTGAAGAGCAGCAAGCTTCCCGATAAGACCTTAACAGTTGTGTCAAATAACGACGCGCACGGAACGGCTGAAATCCAAAAGGACGGCGTGACCGTAGAGTACGATACGCCGGCTGCTCCGACGGAGCCTGAGGGCGATATTACCCTCTCATACAAGGACGGCAACGCCGTTGTAACATCAAAGGCGGCGCTTGACGCGGTACTGATCGAAGCGGTATACGAGGGAACGACGCTTAAGAGCGTGAAGCCGACAGATGTCAGCCTCACCGAAGCCGGAAGCAAGACCGTTGCGGCGGCGGAAGGCAGCACGCTTATGCTGTGGAACGCGCTCGCCGGCGATGACGCTATGGAGCCGCTTACGGACGCAATCACCGCTGAGGAAACACCGGTCGGCAAGTCCTACACGGCGGAGCTTAACACGGTTATTACCGCTAAAGCAACGGCGGCGGACGGCTACGTATTCGTAAACTGGACAGACGGCGGCACGGTTGTATCATCGGACGCTGAATATACGTTCAGACTCAGAGATACATCCACGCTTAAAGCAAACTTCGCAAAACAACACGACGCTTCGGACACGGCGAACTTCAAGGTTGCGGCGGATAAGCAGCTTATAAAAGCGGGCACAGAACAAAAAGTTACATTCACTGTTTCCGACATCGTTGACAGCGACGGCAACGCGGTTGTTTACAAGGATACAGATATAACAGCCACAGCCGACGGCGTAACGGTGGGCGAGGCAACCGACGCGAAGATAGAAGTAACCATACCCGCCAACTTTGAGATAGCGGCGAACACAGCCGTTGACCTTCCGGTTAAATTTAAGGTTGGATCGAAGGAAGTTACATACAACATAGGCGTATATTCGTACGGATTCTACGAAAACGTCAAGAACGGCAAACTTACTGCCGAGTATGACGGTTCAACGGATACTATCAACGGTAAAGACGCAATCTGTTTCAGCTTGAACGGAACGAATACAATTACTTTACCGAGTGCCGTAACGATAGGCGACAATACTGTTATCACCTTCAAGGCTTCACACCTTAATGGCTGCGGACAGATAAGAACAATATCGATTTGCGATTCCAACGGAACCAGTATTATCACGGAAGCGCTTGCGCTTTCATGGGGTACGCTTAATGTTGGCGGTTCAAAGAAAGACAGCTCGACATGGCAAAACGCGGTAGGTACTTTGGCAAATGCGGCTCCCGCGGGCAGCTGGGCAGATGATATAACGATCACGCTGAACCATACCGCAGGCACAGGTACCGTAGCACTGGGCGAAAACTCCGTACCTGTAACTCTTACGGGCGCGGACATTGCTTCGATCAAGCTGCAGGCGGAGAGTGGTGCCGGATCCGACAGAATGCTGGGCATTACTGATTTAATAATAAAATAACCCACAAATGAAAAGGGGAAAGGCTCCGGAGGGAGCCTTTTTTCGTGGGGTGTGAAATGTGAACAAAAATTGGTGGGGATTTTTGTGCAATTTTAAGGATTTTAAATTTGTCAAATTTATTGCGTAAAAATTAAAATTGTGGTACAATGTATAACATGTAGACGAGTGTGCACGGGTGAAACTGGCATGGAAGCCCGCGCTGCTCCGAAAAAATCAGGCTTAGGCATAAGCCAAAAATTTATAGAAAAGGAAAGGGAGAAAAGAAATGAAAAGTAGAAAATTTATTTCACTACTTTGCGCTGCGGCAATGTCCGTGTCCTCGTTTGCGGGACTGGCTGTTACCGCAAGCGCGGCCGGCGAGCTCTACACCAATGACGGTTCGAGCAACACCGGTTGGTCTGATACAAATAATGTAACAGTCGCAACCGATGAAGAAACCGGCAATACTTATCTTCAGGCTAAAGCAAGAGGATCAAGTAACTATGAGTCTTCGCTTGATATTTCTTCGGCGACAAGCTCGATAAGCGGTGATTACGTTATTGAGTATGACGTAATGATTCACTGGTCAAACGGAATGAATAAGCCCGGAAGATATAATCAGGTTGCGTTTATTGACAGTTCCGCTGCGACGGCAAAGGACAGCAGAGATTTTGCCGCTTATGGTTTAGAAATCACCGGTAGCAGTAATCAGGATGCAGGCGGAAACGGTTACACAACCGGCGTTGCATCGTCTGTAACCGGTATTTGGCAGATCGCAAGCGCTCAAATCAACGCTTCCGAATCAACTCCGTTGGCAGCAAGCACAGACACGAACGGAATTGTAAGCGATACATGGTACAGAATCCAGACTGCTGTATCCAGCGGTACAGCTACAATAAAGGCTGTTAACAAAGCTAACAATACTGTTGTAGACACGACAGCTACCGGCGCACCTGCGAAGGTTGACAAAATCTTCATGACAGCAGGACGCGGCGATGACAGCGTATCAGGTCCTGGTACTGTAAACATTGATAACATAGCTATTTACGAGGGTGCTGCAAAGACACTTGACGGCAGCAATCTGCCGGGTGAAGTTGTAGTTGAAACTCCGGTTCCCGAGCCCGAAACAGTTGCGGGCGCGGCTCCGAAGCTTAAGGCTCCGGCAAGCGTAACGGACGCTAAGACAGATGATATTGAAAGCGCGACGGTTGGAACGGTTGACAGCATTACAGGCGATCAGCCGGAGAAAACGGCGAAGGCTATCGGTACTGCCGGCGTTCTTACAGCTATCGCAGGTAACAGAACCGACAGCGGCAACCCAGCTCCGGACGCAGGTTCGTATGTTTCGGTTGTTAACGTTACAGGCGGCTCAAAGGCTATTAAGCTCGCAGGTACTCGTTTTGCGACAGGCGGCAGAACACCGAAGGTTCAGTTTGTTGACAAAGAGATAGGCGGTAAGACTGCTATTGCGGCGTTCTCGGTATACATTCCGGATTCCGCAAAGGATAAGAAGTCAAGAATTTGGCTCGTTGACGACGCTTCGGACATTAACGATTCTGCTTCAGCTGCCGCATACTACAAGCGCGTATATGCTGTACTTACAGCAGATGAGGCTGACAAGGCTGCTATAGCGGACGGAACATGGGGTAAGTTCGACGGCACACCCAACAGAGCAGTCGCTGTAGATACAGGCTGGCACACAGTTGTTGTTGCCGTATCTGCTGACGCGTACAGAGTTTGGGTTGACGGCGAGCAGAGAAGCTACAACGGCGAGGATAACAGACTTCAGGCAGATGTAACAGGCGATACGCTGAGCTATGGTGGCACAGCATCGGCTGCTACAACACTCCCGACAATTGTTATTGAGAATGATAACGCGAACTATACACAGTCCAAGGCGCTTATCGATAACGTACTCGTTTACAAGGTAGACGCCATTTCGGACAATAAGGTTCTCCCTGTACTCGACGAAGGCGGCGAGGAACAGCCCTCAGCTGAGGCGCATAGTGTAACGATTGCGGCGGCTCAAGACGGTACAAAGGCGACTGTTTCGACAGAAGAAACAGATTCGTTTGACGCTGTACTTATCCATGCCAAGTACAGTGGTACAACACTTTCAAGCGTTAAATCTTACCCCGTAACAGACGTAAAGAAGGACGGCAACGTTACCGTTAATATGGAAACTACCGATTTGATCGCAAACGGCGATAAGCTTATGGTTTGGGATAGCCTTAAGGGTATGGTTCCCTACTGCGCGGCAGTTACTGTTGCGAACAGCAGCGTACAGGAATACAGCGTTAAGGTAGGTACAATTACCGGCGGTAGCGTAACGGCTAGCCCCACAAAGGCGGCAAAAGGCGCTACGGTTACGCTGACAGTAAAGGCTGACGAAGGCTATACATATAAGGCTGATAGTCTGTCGGTTAAGCAGGGTACAACGAAAGTTGATACGACAGCAGGTGGCACTGCGGGCACATTCACATTTACAATGCCCGAGGGTGATGTAGACGTTACGGCTGAGTTTACAGCTAACGAATATACAATTACGGTTGATCCTGCAGTTGCGACAGCAGGCGGCACAATCACAACGACACCTGCAAGCAAGGCGAAAAAGGGTACAGAGGTAACTGTTAATGTAACTGCACCGCAAGGCAAGGTTGTTGATAAGGTTACATATAAAGAAGAAGGCGCAACAGACGCTACACCGATTCCGGCTGACGCGACGGGCGCTTACAAGTTCGAAATGCCTGCTAAGAACGTAACGGTAAGCGCTACGTTTAAGAATGCAGGTGTTGACGTTACAGGTTCTATTGACGAGGCGGCGCACGTAAGCGGCGTTACGCTTCAGCAGGCTGGCAAAGACAAGTACACGGCAACTATTGAAGGCACAAGCGTTAAGTTTACAAACGTAGTAGCCGGCACGTATGACGTTGTAGCAGCTAAGGCGGCAGGCTGGACTGCTACGGTTACACCGGCTAAGATAACGGTTGCTGACGCGGCTCTGACGGCAGCATTCAATATCACAACCGCGGCTGACACAGTACCGGCAGTAGCGCACAATATTAAGACTACCGTTGCACCGAGTACGACTGACGCGACAGTTACATATAAGGTTAATAACGCTGCCGCGACAACCGCAAAGGTCGGCGAGACGGTAACGGTTGATGTTGCTCCGGCTGCTAAGAAGCAGGTTGATAAGGTAGAGGTATCTAAGGTTAACTCGGGTGCTACAAATGTTGACATTACAAGCGATATGTCATTTGTAATGCCTGATGAAGAAGTTACTGTAACAGTAACTATGAAAGATGTTCCTAAGACACCGCTTAAGAATGACTTTAAGGCTACACTTAAGGCTGACGGTGAAGACGTTACGACTGAAGGCGCTACACTTCAAGTAGGTCAGACAGTTACAGCTGCGCTTGAGAAGTTAGAAGCCGCGGGTTCGGCTACTGCTCCGACAGGTGTAACATATAAGTGGTACAAGGGTACTACAGACGATGGCAAGGAAGAAATTTCAGGCGAAACAGGAGCAAGCTACACAGTTAAGGCTGGTGATGTAGGCAATAAGATTTTCGTTGAGATTACTGCTCCCGAAGCAGACGAAACCTACACTGGTTCAGTTACGTCAGA
>CANPXG010000056.1 GCA_947585795.1 uncultured Clostridia bacterium | reverse complement strand
GGCTGACAAGCCGTTCAGTGCGCTTGCAAGCGCTGTGCAGGTATTAACCCTTATAGGGTTAGTGCAAGCCACCGGCTAAGCCGGTGGTCTTGACTTACTTACTTTCCGAGCTTATAAAAATCGTCGAAGAAGCCGGGGTATGACACGCGCGCGCAATCCGCGTCGTCAAGCGTTGAAACGCCGTCCGCAAGCTGCGCAAGCACAGTTAGGCTCATCGCCATTCTGTGGTCGCCGTACGTTTTAAAGTCCGCGCCGTGAATCGGTTTACCGCCGTTTATGATCATACCGTCGTCCGTTTCCGTAATATCAACGCCGCACTTTTTAAATTCGTCCACGACAGCGCGTATTCTGTTCGTTTCCTTTACCTTTAACTCGCGCGCGTCCTTTATCACCGTGGTACCTTCCGCGTACACCGCCGCGACGGCGAGCACGGGTAACTCGTCGATAAGACGCGGTATAATGTTGCCGCCTATCACCGTGCCGCTAAGGTGCGACGAACGCACCTTAATATCCGCGACGCTTTCACCGGCGCTTTCACGCGCGTTGTGAAGCGCAATGTCCGCACCCATATCGTTTAAAACGTCTATAATACCTGTACGCGTGGGATTTACGCCCACGTTTTTAATTGTAATTTCACTGTTTGGCATGATAGAGCCGAGTACCATGTAAAACGCCGCCGACGATATATCGCCCGGTACGGCGACGTTCACCGCCGACAGTCTGTCCGTTTTGCCGACGGTTATATTAAGACCGTCGACCGTAATATCCGCGCCCATAGCGCCGAGCATAAGCTCCGTGTGGTCGCGGGATTTTTCTTTTTCCCTGATGACCGTCTTACCGTCGGCGTACAGTCCGGCGAGAATGATCGCCGTCTTGACCTGTGCCGACGCTACCGGCATATCGTATTCGATGCCGCACAGGCGCGTGCCGTGAATAATAAGCGGACAGTACTCGTTCTCAATGTCCGCGCCCATAAGCGCAAGCGGCTTTGTGACGCGTCCCATCGGACGCTTGCATATAGACGCGTCGCCCGTGATCTCCGTGTCGAACGGCTGCGCCGACAGTATACCGCACAAAAGGCGCGTCGTCGTGCCGCTGTTACCGGTATAGAGCGTTTTTGCGGGCTTTTTAAGACCGCGCATACCGTTACCGCGCACGGTCACATTGTCGCCGTTTACGTCTATATCCACGCCCATGGCGCGGAAACAATCTATCGTCGAAAGACAGTCGGCACCCGGTAAAAATCCCGTGATCTCCGTAACGCCGTCCGCGAGTGAGCCGAGCATTACGGCGCGGTGCGATATGGATTTGTCGCCCGGTACGGTGAGAGCGCCGCGCGCCCTTGAAATCTTATCTATAATCATTTTAACTCCTCCGTATTAGTCTAAAACCATTATATCATAAATAAGATGTAAAGACAAGTTTTTTGGATAATAAGGTGGAGATGTGATGAAAAAACAAAGCTTTCTGACGGGCGCGCTGATACTTATGGCGGCGAACGCCGTATCGAAAATACTCGGCGCGGTGTTCAAAATACCGCTGACGTATATACTGCATGAGGAGGGTATGGCGGTATATAATATCGCGTTTGAGGTTTACATAATGTTTCTGTCGTTTATAATATCGGGACTGCCGTTCGCGATATCGAAGCTTACGGCGGAGTCGTCGTCGCGCGGCTTGGCGGCGCGCACGTATAAGATAGTGCGCGTATCTGCGCTGTTTCTTACCGTTATAGGACTTATCGGCACGCTTTTACTGTATTTTTTTGCCCCGTTTTTCGCGCTCGCGATGAAGGAGGAGCAGGCGGTTTACGCGATACGAATGATCTCACCCGCCGTATTTTTTGTCGCGCTCGGTACATCGTACAAAAGCTACTATCAGGGCGTAGGCAACATGATACCGACAGCCGTGTCGCAGGTGGCGGAGTCCGTAGTAAAGCTTGCCGCTGGTTACTGCCTCGCGGTGGTTTTTGCGCGTTTCGGCGCGTGGAAAACGGCGGGCGGTGCTATAATGGGTGTTACGGCGGGGGAGATCGTGGCTACCGCGATACTTATTCTTATGTACGTTTTTGAAAAGAAGGAGCCCCACCTAAAATCAGACGCGCACACGCGCGAAATCATTTCCGATTTACTTTCCGTCGCGCTGCCGCTTCTGTGCGCGTCGGTCGTGTCGAACGCGATAAACGTCGCGGACACGACGCTTATACGTTCGCGTCTTTTGAACGGCGGATTTTCACCCGACGACGCGAGGTTCCTCTACGGCGCGTACACGGGTTACGCGCTCACCGTGTTCCACCTGCCCGTCGGCATACTGGCGACGCTGTCGGTAAGTATACTGCCGCTTATCGCGGGAGCGCTCGCCGTGGATAATATGCGCCGCGCCCGTACCGCCACCGACATGGGAATACGTCTTACGATAATGCTTTCGCTTCCGTGCTCGGTAATAATGTACACGACAAGCGGCGAAATACTGTCTGTGCTTTTTCGCAACAGCGCGGCATCGCTCATGCTTAAAGCCGTCGCGCCTTGCGCGGTGATGATGTGCGTGACGCAGATAACATGCGCGATACTGCAGTCGTCGGGCAGGATAATGCTGCCGTTTTTCACGTCGCTCGCGGGCAGCGCCGTAAAGCTCACATTGAGCTATTTCCTTATCGCGGTACCCGAAATAAACATATACGGCAGCGCGATAAGCTCCATAGCGGCGTACTCGCTCGTGACGGTGCTGAATTTGGCGGCGGTGCATACATGTCTGAACTTAAAATTCGACGCTGTATCGATAATTATAAAACCGGCGGTGGCTGCCGCGGTAATGCTGCTCGTGATACACCTTATTTCTTCGCCGTTTTCGACGCTTGGACACGGGATACTTTACGTCGCGGCGGTAAGCGCGGTATCGCTTTTCGCGTATGCGGCGGCGCTTTTTGTGACTGACGCGGTATCGGTGGGAGAGGTGAAAAGAGTTATAAAAGGTTAGACTTGTAAAAAGGGACGCACGGTGGTATAATTGTCTTAATCGGTTACAAGGAGGAACACTTATGAAAAAATATACCGTAGATGACTTAAGGGAAATACTGATACGCCTTCGCGGCGAGAACGGCTGTCCGTGGGACAGAGTGCAGACGCATCAGAGCATAAAGAAAAGTATGATAGAGGAGTGCTACGAGGCGATAGACGCGCTTGACAGCGGCGACGACCACGCGTTCGCGAACGAGCTTGGCGACGTGCTTTTGCAGGTGGCGTTCCACGCGCGGCTCGCGGAGGAAAGGGGCGCGTTTGATTTTGACGACGTGGTGAACGAAATATGCACAAAGCTTATAAGCCGCCACACGCACGTGTTCGGTACGGATAAGGCGGTGAGCGCGGAGGAGGCGCTCGGACAGTGGGAGAAAAATAAGAAAAAGGAGAAAAATCTCTCGACGTACACCGCTATGCTTGAGGACGTTCCGCATTACTTGCCCTCGCTTATGCGCGGCGAAAAAATACAGAAAAAAGCGGCGAGCGTCGGCTTTGACTGGGACAGCGCCGACGGCGTGTACGCGAAGGTGAACGAGGAGATCGCGGAGCTTAAAGAAGCGGAAGGCACGGGAGTTGCGGAAAAAATCGAGGAGGAGTACGGCGACCTTCTTTTCAGCGTTGTAAATTTGGGAAGGCATTTGGGACTTACTCCGGAAATTGCGCTCACGAAAGCGTCGGACAAGTTTATAAAACGATTTGCCAAAATGGAGGAGGCGGCTCAAAGTGAGGGACTTGACTTAGCCGAGCAGCCGCCGCAAAAGCTCGACGAGTTGTGGGAGAGTATAAAAAAATAACGGAATTTAATCTTTTTCAAATATGTACGCGCCGTCTTTTCGGTAAATGTGACCGTATACCAAGCCGTCCTGAGCGACGAGGTAAAAGGAGCTATCGTCACGGGGGACGGCGCGTATATTTATGACGCTGTAATCGCTCATGAGCGCGAAAAAGCGGCAATTGTCGGACATCAGCTCCGTTTCAAAGGCGTTTTCGCCGCCGACGGACTTAAATTCCGCGCCGTTTTCCACGGGCACGATGTGATTTACATTCCTTGTGCCCATCTCGTGCATAAGACATCCCGACAAATCAGCCGTGCCGCTGCACGCGGCGCGTATGCTCTCGTAATATTCCGCGCTGTCCACGTCGGGGTAATACGTGAACGTGTCAAGCAAATACGCGTGCTTGTCGGGCGACGTGAGGGAGTTATCGTAGTCGGCGCTTATAATATTGCGGACTATCAGCATGTCGCGGCTCGACACCTCATTGTATTGGCTTACCGTGCCGATGCCCACTGCCGTGAACACAAACGATGCGCATGAAATAAGCGCGACGCAAAACGCGGTCCTGATTTTTTGAGGTATGAGCGAAAGTAATTCGTCTAAAAATACGCCTATCCCGACCGTGAAAAAGAATACCGAGCGCACGGCGAAGCGCGTGTCCTCGATCATGTAAAAAACAATTATTCCGCATACCGACATAAGAAGCCCGAATGCGGCTTTTTTTGGTTTAAACGTCTTTTTTGAATATCCGCGCGATACGGACGCGGCGAAAAACACGCAAACGGCTGACACGAGCAAAAGCGGCAGCCCGTGATATGTGATCAACGCCAAAATGCCGCGCATAAAACCGGAACGTATCATTTCCGCGTTTATTTGTCCGAGAATTTTAAAGAGCGCAGAGGTTATGAGAGCCGTATGACGCGCCGCGCCGTGCGCAATGAATTGACCTCGGTCGGTTATCACGTCGCAGTGGCGGTTAAATATGTAATAAAGCGCGATCGCGGTTACGTGCACGAACGGAATTATCAAGGTGCGTTTATCCGTGTTTTTTATTAAGAGGTATACGCAAAGCAAGAGATAAAGCGGTATGACCTGCTCGCAAAATCCGACGGCGGCAAGTCCGGTCACGGCGTAAAATATTATGTACCGCACCTTTTTGCGTTCGCCGTATTTTGTGATAAGGAACGCCGACAGCGACATGAAAAACAGCGCGCTTACGCTTCGCACCGCCGAAGCGAGCCAATACGTCGCTTCGAGGTTAAGCGGGAGCAGACATACGGTAAGCGTGACAAATCCTCCCGACGAATATCCGTCGGCGTCAAGCGCGCGCAAAAGCATCAGCGCGGAGGAAACAAGCATCACACATATAAAAAGCTTTACCGCCCAAAGCGAGCCGAACATACGTCCCACGACAAATATGTCGATAAGTCCCGCAAGCGGTCTTACGGCAAATTTTTGGTTGGGGATTATAAATTGCGTCCATACGTCATCGCACATGTCGCCGTACAAAAACCAGTCGTCCATGACGGGCGCGTACCTTACGGCGAGGAAAAATCTCTGAATGAGAAGCAGACACAAAACCGAAAGCAGTGATGCGTAAATATATCCGTTTTTCGACTTTTTCATAATTCCACCACCCCGATTGCCACTTTAGTAATAACATTATATATCTATAAATATTATTTGTCAACTCTATAAATATAATTCTTTTTCTCTGTTGATGTTATACTGTAGACGGAGGTGTGTGCATATGAACGTGGGACTCAGAATAAAAGCTTTGCGTGAGCAAAAGGGTATCACGGTGAATAAGCTCGCGAATTTGGCGGGTATTTCACAAAGCTACCTGCGCGACGTTGAACTCGGGAACAAAAATCCGACGGTGGAAACTCTTTCGTACTTTTGTGACGCGCTGGGCGTGACGCTCAGGGACTTTTTCGACACGGACGGCGCGGCGGGCGATAAGGTCAACGTATTCCTTAAAGCCGAGCTTGAAAAGCTCAATGACACCCAGCAATTGCACCTTGCAGACTTTTTAAAATCACTGAAATTATAACCCTCGCACAGGTGTTCAAACCCATACGGAGTAGTATGATTTAAATTTTTTTGGTAAAATTGCCTTAAAATGACGTAAAAGTATTGACATATCAAAAAAAATGTAATAGAATTACGAAAGACAGGCATTTCTGTGAAAAAATGTTCAGTTTATGAACAAAAAATTTTTTTGAATGATTAGGAGGAAAAATCATGAACAAAACAGAGTTAGTAGCAGCAGTGGCTCAGAAGGCAGAATTATCAAAGAAGGACGCCGAGAAGGCGGTAGCGGCGGTTACAGCATCGATCGCTGACGCTTTAAAGGCGGGCGACAAGGTACAGCTTGTTGGCTTCGGCACATTCGAGGTTAGAAAAAGAGATGCAAGAACAGGCAAGAATCCTCGTACGGGTGAAACAATAAAGATCGCTGCTTCAAAGGTTCCCGCGTTCAAGGCGGGCAAGGCTCTTAAGGACACAGTAAACAAATAATTGAGCTTACTCACACTTTACGGGTGCCGCGTTACGCGCGGTGCCCGTATTTCATATTCGGAGGACGTAATGAGAATAGACAAATACTTAAAGGTTTCAAGACTTATAAAACGGCGCAGCGTGGCGAACGAAGCCTGTGACCAAGGCAGAATAACTGTAAACGGCAAGGTCGTTAAAGCCTCGTACGACGTTAAGGAAAACGACATAATCGAAATCAAAATGGGCGAGAGGATAATAAAAGTACAGGTGACCGCGCTCGCGGAGCACGTGCTTAAAAATGACGCATCGTCCATGTACAAGCCGCTTTCGTAGCGGCTTTTTGTAATAAAAACGCTCCCTTTTTCATATACATTTACCGATAAACATAAATTTAAAAACGGGAGGGAAGCGGTATGGAAAGAACGGAACAGCTTATTACGCTGAAAAACAGGGAGCATATGACGCTCACGGGAGTAAAGGACGTTTCGGAGTTTTGCGAAACGAAGGTAATTCTGAAAACGTCGATGGGCGGACTTGTGATAAAGGGTAAAAAACTCAGCATAAGCCAGCTTGACACCGTCACCGGCACGCTCGAGGTACACGGCGAGGTACAGTCCGCGCAGTACACCGCCTCCGCGGGTGAGGGATTTTTCGCGGGACTGTTTAAGTGATGAGCAAAGACCTTTTCGTATTTTTGACGATGGTATGGTGCGGCGCGGCAATATCGCTTATGTTCGACATTTTCCGCGCCTTCCGCACCGCCGTGAAGCCGCCCGCCGCCGTCGTGGCGGTAAGTGACGCGCTTTTTTGCGCGGCGGCGCTGTTTATGAGCGCGGCGTGCGTCTGGAACTTTAACGACGGCGCGTTCAGAGCGTACGAGCTTATAGGACTTACGCTCGGAGGCGTGTTTTACTTTTTGCTTGTAAGTCGGTGGATTTTGAAGTTTTTCCTGCTGATCATCGAAAATATTTTGAAATTTATGCGACTTATTTTCAAAATACTCTTGACACCGTCGCTGTTTTTGTATAAAATTCTAATAGTACCGCTGAAAAAACGGTATAAAAATATGATACAAAGGAGCCGCAAAGCCGATGCTAAGCGAGTACAAAAACAGAGTCACTGACTTTATCCTTGGGCATAAAAAACAAATAAAGATACTTATAATGGTTCTTTTGGTGGGCGGAATGACGTTTAAGGGACTTATGCAGATCCCGCAAATCAGAGCGTCCAAGGCGGAGATAGCGCGTCTTAACACTCAGATAGAGTACGAGCAGGACCGCCAAAAGGAAGTCGAGGAGCTTAAGAGCAAGGTCAACACCGACGAGTACATAGAAAAAATAGCCGGTGAGAAGCTTGGACTTGTAAAGAGCAACGCCAAAATTTTCATAGACGTGTCCGGCGAGCAGCAATAAACGAATAGGAGAGGGAAAACAGAATAGTTATGGTCGCAGTTGGTAGTATAGTAGAGGGCAAGGTCGTCAGCGTAATGAAATTCGGAGCTTTTGTCGATATAGGCAACAATCAGTCGGGACTGGTCCACATATCCGAAATATCCCAAAGCTACGTCACCGATATTAACGAGTGCGTAAAAAAAGGCGACAAGGTGAAGGTCAAGGTCATAAAGATCGACGAGAACGGCAAGATAAACCTTTCGATAAAACAAGCCGGTGATAAAAAGACAAAGGCGTCCGCGCATCAGGAGAAAAAAGGAGATACGCAAAAGACGGCGAGCGTGCGTCCCGCGGAGATCGACTGGGGAGAGCACCGCGCCGACGGTCTTTCGTTTGAGGATAAGCTGTCGAAGTTCAAGCAGGACAGTGACGAGAAAATGCAGACCTTAAGACGGAATAACGACTCCAAACGCTCCGGAGGCTACAGCAGAAAGAACAATCATTTATTTTAATAGAATTTGTCGGGCGGAAACTGTTTTCCGCCTGTTTTGTTTAAAACGGCAAAAAGGAGAGAAATATGGCTTCGTTCAAGGACAATAAAAGAATATTTCCTCTCGCGGGAGCAATTATTGTGTTTTTGCTCTCTTTTTCCGTGCTCTATTTGGGGAAAAACATAGGTCTTTCCGACAACGGCGATTTCAGGCGCGTGCTTCTCGTAAACAACATGGAGTACGCGAACGACGACAATTACTATTACCTTTTCAAGCAGGACTATAAAATGAACGTCGAGGGGCGCACGCTTTGGGAAAAAATGTCCTACCTGTGCTCCGACAACGAGGAGGAGGACATATACTCCTCACCGCAGTTTATTATAATAAAGGCGTCGAAGCTGATGAACTTCATCGCGAACACCGTCTTTGTAAAGGACGAAACGACGTATAACATAGCGTATCTCGCGTTTATCTACATACTCATGCTGTCTATGGCGGCGTGGGGTATATTCACGTTTTTCGCGGACTATCCGAAAAAGCTGAGGATAGCCGTGTTTATAATATTTATCGTGATGTTCTGTGACGCGGGGTACATACTGTACTTTAACTCGTTTTACGGCGAACCGCTTCAGTACGTGTCGCTCATGACGCTTATCGCGCTCGGACTGCTCATTTACAAGCGTCCGACGATACCGAAAATAGCCTGCTTCTTCGTGTCGCTCTACTTTTTCGCCGGCTCGAAGCTCGCGAACGTGCCGTATGCTATAATAGTGTCGGTTTTGGCGCTGTCGTTCGCGTTTTTGCGCACGGACAAGCCCTACCGTATCGGCATAGCCGTGTCGGTAATTTTGGCGGCGTGCTGTATAGCCAACCTTTACGCGAGTATTCCCGCGTGGATGCACAATGACACGACGTACCAGTCGGTATTTTTCGGCGCGCTCAAGGAAACGGAAACGCCCGAAAAGGACTTAAAGCAGCTCGGTATTGACGAAAAGTACAAGCCGCTTATAAATACCCACGCGTACATGGACGCGGACGAGTACCCGATAGACATAACAACGCCCGAGTTCCAAAAGGATTTTTACGATAAGATCTCAAAGACGGACATAGTGTTTTTCTACGTCCGCCACCCGATAAGATTTGTGCGCAAGGTCGCGTTCTCGATAGAAAACGCGTCGTGCCTTCGCCCCTTAAATTGCGGCAACTCGGAAACGGTCATTATGGACTATTCCGACCGGTACAGCCTGTGGAGCGATATACGCGTAGCGTCGAGGTTTTTGTATAACCCGATCATAGTCTTTATAATCGCGCTTATAATGACGCTGTACGTCGTACTCGTGCATATTTATCTCGTGAAGGCGAACAAAGGCGCGAACGCGAAACGGCTCTACCTTATCATGGCGATGTACGTCCTTATAGCGGGACTTTGGATAAATATGTGTTTGCCCATAATCGGCAACGGTGAGGCGGACATTATGAAGCATATGTTCCTGTTCACGAATTTTATGGACATAGTTACAGCGGTAATAATCATAAGTATCGTCAATATGCGCCGCCGAGGCAGGATAGCTTCTCTTGCCGCGATTTTCGCCGTGGTAACGGTCCTGCATATAGAGCCGCCCAAGGAAACGGTGGAATTCGGAACGTACGGCGGTAAGCCGATAAAGTGGGACGTAATGCGAAAGTACCCCGACGGAAGTATGGAGCTTGTCACGAAAGAGTGCGTCGAGGAAATGGAGTTTGACGACGAGAATAACAGGTGGGAAACGAGCAGCCTCCGTCAGTGGCTCAACAGCACGTTTATAAACGAGTTCACCATGGACGAGCTTGCGAGGATAATGCCGAAAAACAACGAGGTAATGCTGACGTATAACGACAGGTACTTGGCGCAGGCGGGCGATCACACGCATTTTTGGAACGCTACGCCGAAGGAGGTCGCCGACCTTGGCGAAACGGCGTACCGCCTTTACGTGGACGACATGATTTATATACCGACTCTCGATATGATGGAAGATATTGACGTAAACGGCTCGTACTGGATATTGTGTCCCTACGGCTATAACGACAAAATGCAAAGATACATGAAAAACGACGGATTTATTCTTCACACCAATGTGGATAACGTGTACGGCGTTCGCGCGGCGGTGTGGATAAAAGGCGGGGAATGATTTGGAAAATAAAACGATAGACACGAAAATACTTACAACGTCCGACGCGGATATAGAGATCGCGGCAAAGATAATACGCGGCGGCGGACTTGCCGCGTTCCCGACGGAAACGGTTTACGGACTGGGCGCGTCGGCATACGACGCGGACGCGGCGAAAAAGATATACGCCGCGAAGGGCAGACCGTCCGACAACCCACTCATAGTGCATGTCGCGTCAGCGAAAGGAATAGAGGACGCGGCGCGCGAAATACCCGAAAGCGCGCGTGTTGTGATAGAAAGGTTTATGCCGGGACCGATAACGGTCATACTTAAAAAGAAGGACGTAATTCCCGACACGGTAACGGCGGGACTTGACACCGTCGCGGTGCGCTGTCCCGACAACGAAACGGCAAGACGGCTCATAGAGAAGGCGGGAGTGCCGATAGCCGCGCCGAGCGCAAATTTGTCGGGTAAACCGAGTCCCACGAAGGCGGAGCACGTCATAAACGACATGAACGGACGTATCGACGCCATCATAGACGGCGGCAGCTGCCGCGTCGGCGTGGAGTCCACGATAGTGGATCTTTCGTCCGAAAGACCCGTGATACTTCGTCCCGGCGGCGTGACGTACGAGGACTTAAAAAACGCCGGAGTGGACGTTGAGATCGACAAACACATACTTGAAACGTTTGACGGTAACGAAGCGCCGAAATGCCCCGGCATGAAGTACAAGCATTACGCGCCGAACGCGGAGGTCATCGTCGTGGAAGGCGAAAAAGACGCGGTAAAACGTAAAATCAAGGAGCTTATAAGCGAGAACAAGGGCAAAACGGTGGGCGTTTTGACTATGTTTGACGCTGATTACGATGACGCGGTAATGCTCGCGGCGGGCGCTACAAACAAAGAATACGCGAAAAATCTGTTTTCGGCTTTGCGTGACTTTGACAAGCTCGGCGCGGAAATAGTGTTCGCGGAGTTTTGCGAGCGCGACGCGTACGCCCTCGCCGTAAGGAACAGGCTGTACAAAGCCGCGGCTCAGCGCGTAATTCACGTATAGGAGGTAATGAGGTATGAATATACTGTTCGTATGCACGGGTAACACCTGCCGCAGCCCGATGGCGGCGGTGCTTATGGATAAGATAGCCGTCGAGAAAAACCTCAACGTGCGCATAGACTCCGCGGGTATATTTGCCGCGGCGGGACAAAGAGCAAGCGCAAACGCCGTGAAAGCCGTGGGGGAAATGGGAGCAGACCTTTCCGAGCACGTTTCAAAGCCGATAACGCGCGAATTGCTTGACAAGAGCGACGTAATTCTCGCCATGACCGAGGAACATAAACGCCTTTTACAAACGGAGGCGGGCGACAAGGTCTACACGCTATGCGAGTACGCCGGCACCGAAGGCTCCGTAAGCGATCCTTACGGCGGTGACTTGGACGTGTACAGAGCGTGCGCGCGGCAGATCTACGGCGCGCTCATAAAAATTTGCGAAAAAATATATAAAAGCGGGAATTGATATGGTTAGTATAGACAGAATGACCGACGATGACGTAAAGGAAGTCGCGGAGATCGAAAGACAGTGCTTCGCGCTGCCGTGGTCGGAAAAATCGTTTCACGACGAAATGACGAACAAGCTCGCCGTGTACTTTACCGCAAAGGAGGACGGCAAGTGCGTCGGTTACGCAGGCTTTTGGAACGTGTCCGGCGACGGCGGCATAACGAATATCGCGGTACTTCCCGCCTACAGACGGCGCGGCGTGGCGAGTATGCTCATGGAGGAAATGATACGCGCCGCCGACGCGCTCGGAATCGACCTACTCACCCTCGAGGTAAGAAAAAGCAACCTCGCCGCGCAGGAGTTGTACAAAAAGTACGGATTTGATATAATAGGCGAAAGAAAACGCTACTACAGCGATAACGGTGAAGACGCGTTTATCATGACAAAAATTTTAAGTAAATAATATCGGAGAAAAACATGAAGGACACACTTATACTCGGAATAGAAAGCTCGTGCGACGAAACGGCAGCCGCCGTCGTGAAAAACGGCAGGGAAGTTTTGTCGAACGTCATAAACACGCAAATAGAGCTGCACAAAAAATTCGGCGGCGTAGTACCCGAGGTCGCTTCGCGCCGCCACATAGAAACCATCGACGCCGTCATAGATGAGGCGCTTGACGAAGCGAACGTAACGTTTGACGACATCGACGCTATCGCCGTAACTTACGGTCCCGGACTTGTCGGCGCACTGCTCGTCGGCGTATCGACGGCGAAGGCGCTCGCGTACGCGCTAAACAAACCGCTTGTCGCGGTGCACCACATAAAGGGACACATAATGGCAAACTTCGTCGCGCACCACGACCTAAAGCCGCCGTTCGTGTGCCTTGTAGCGTCGGGCGGTCACAGCCACATTGTATACGCCGAGGACTACACGCATTACGAGATCATGGGCAGAACGCGTGACGATGCGGCGGGTGAGGCGTTTGACAAAATCGCGCGCGTACTGGGCTTAGGTTACCCCGGCGGACCGCTTATCGACAAGCTCGCGAAGGACGGTAACCCCGACGCGGTAAAATTCCCGCGCGTAAGACTTGACCGTAACTCACTCGATTTTTCGTTCAGCGGCGTAAAAACCGCCGTAATAAACTATCTGCACAAGAAGGACCAAAACGGCGAAACGTACAACAAAGCCGACATAGCCGCGAGCTTTCAGGACGCGGTAACGGACGTACTGTGCGAGCACACGATTGAGGCGGCACGTATGAGGGACAGTAAAATAATCGCAATAGCCGGCGGCGTTGCGGCGAACAGCGCGCTCAGGGCAAAAATGACCGACCGCGCGAAAGAATTTGGGATAGACGTAATATACCCGCCGCCCGTGCTGTGCACCGACAACGCGGTGATGATAGCCTGCGCGGGATATTACGAGTACATGGCGGGTACCCGCGCCGACCTCACATTAAACGCTGTGCCGTCATTGAAGTTGTAAGGCGTAAATTGGGATTTGGTGCGTAATAAACCCAAATGCGCTGTATTTCAAACAACGGTTGTAGGGCGGGGTGCCTCACCCCGCCGTTTACCGGTTTGAACAACCTGAAAATGATGATACCGTCGGCATGTCGGGGATGCGGCGGGCTGGGGGCAGCCCGCCCTACGGATTGTTATTATAGGCATATCGCTAAATCCCAATTTACATTCCCTCTACTTCCCGAACAAATCGTTCTAATTTCTT
>CANPXG010000055.1 GCA_947585795.1 uncultured Clostridia bacterium | reverse complement strand
ATAATATCCGCCCCTACAAACACAAGATTGCGCGTGTACGGAACGGCTTTATGCCGTTTCGTATGGTTTGCTGACGATATGCGCGTTAGCCTCCCTTGTCAAAGGGAGGGGGACCGCCGAAGGCGGTGGAGGGATTCATCATGCAAATTAAAAATGAATCCCCCAGTCGGCTCCGCCGACAGCCCCCTTTGACAAGGGGGCCTTTCATACGGGCGGCCGATGACCGCCCCTACGATTTAGCGATAAACCGACGACAACGGTATCACCATTTTCGGGTTATTCAAAACCGCACAACGGCGGGCTGGGGGCAGCCCGCCCTACGGTGGGAATTGAAATATAGAGCATTTGGATTTATTGCGCTAAATCATAATTTATATCCGTCTATTACTTCGCCGCATCTGTAATAACCGCAAAATCTGCCGCTTTAAGCGATGCGCCGCCTATAAGTCCGCCGTCGATATTCGGCTTTGAGAGAAGTCCCGCCGCGTTCTTCGCGTTCATCGAGCCGCCGTACTGAATGGTGATTGCCTTCGCGGTCGCGTCGTCGTAAAGGTCGGCGAGCAGCTTTCTTATCGCGCCGCAAACCTCCTCAGCCTGCTCGTCCGTCGCGGTCTTGCCCGTGCCGATAGCCCAGATAGGCTCGTACGCCACAACGACCTTCTTCGCGTCGTCCGCGCTGATGCCCGCGAACGCTTTTTTGATTTGAATCGCGATCCAATCCATCGTAATTCCGGCTTCGCGCTGCTCCAAAGATTCGCCGCAGCAAACGATAGGAATAAGACCTTTTTCGAGAGCCTTCTTAGCCTTCAGATTGACTGTTTCGTCTGTTTCGTTGTTGTACTCGCGTCTCTCGCTGTGACCCATTATAACGTACTGAACGCCCAAATCAACGAGCATATCAGCCGACACTTCGCCGGTGAACGCGCCCTTATCCTCGTAGTGAAGGTTTTCCGCACCGATTTTTACGTGCGTGCCCTTCGCCGCCTCGATCGCCGGAGCAAGGCACACATACGGCGTGCAGCATACTACCTCGCACGTCGCGCCCTTTGTCGCCTCAACGACCTCTTTAACGAAGTCGTACGTTTCCGACGGCAGCTTGTTCATTTTCCAGTTTCCAGCTATTATATATTTTCCCATTGTTAATTCTCCTTTTGTTTTTGTATTGTTAAATCTATATACTCACATACTCCCTTGAAATTGGTGTCGATTTCCAAATTGGAAAATCGGATCACTGTTATTCCCATGCCGTTCAGCGCTTCCGTGCGTGCCGCGTTGTAATCTTCCTGCCCGTCGTAATGCTGACTGCCGTCAAGTTCTATGGCTAATTTGGCGGATGCACAGTAAAAATCGACGATATAATTTAATATTACTTTTTGCTTGTAAATTTTTATCGGGTAGTCTTTCAAGAAGTCATACCAAAGATGTTTTTCCTGTTTTGTCATGTTTTTGCGCAGTTTTACGGCATTTTGCCTTAGGTTTTTGTTATAAGGCAGATGTTCGTATTTCATATTGCCACCTCTCCGTCATCGCTTCGCGATGCCACCTCCCCTCGAGGGGAGGCTCACGATATGCGCCGCCCTGCGTAAGGCTCCCCTTACTACGGCGTTTGTTGCTACGCAACACGCCTACAGCACGCTATGCGTGTTGTTTACTTGAGGGAAGCTGTCGGCGGAGCCGTCTGAGAAGTGGTTTTTAAGGCTCTTTTTTATCATTTAATTTACTTATCCGTCAAAGCCGCGATGCCGGGGAGTTCTTTGCCTTCCAAGAATTCCATGCTCGCGCCGCCGCCGGTGGAGATGTGGCTCATCTTATCGCCCAAGCCCGCCTGATTTACAGCCGCGACGCTGTCGCCGCCGCCGATGATCGTCGTAGCGTCGAGTTCCGCCAAAAGCGCGGCGATCTCGTTCGTACCCTTCGCGAAGTTTGGCATCTCGAACACGCCCATGGGACCGTTCCATACGACCGTCTTGGCGTCCGCAAGCTCATTCTTAAACAGCTCGACCGACTTCGGTCCGATGTCAAGTCCCATCCAGCCGTCGGGAATGTCGCCCTCGACTACCTTTGAAGGTGCGTCGTTGTCAAACTTTTCGGTGATGACTGTGTCAATAGGCAGAATGATCTTGTCGCCCGCCTCGTCGAGCATCTTCTTCGCGTAGTCGATGTAATCCTCTTCGAGCAGCGATGTGCCGACCGTCTTGCCCTGCGCCGCAAAGAACGTGTATGCCATACCGCCGCCGATTATGAGCTTGTCCACCTTCTTCAAAAGGTTCTCGATAACCGAAATCTTTGATGAAACCTTGCTGCCGCCAAGGATAGCAACAAGCGGTCTTACGGGGTTATTTACTGCATTGCCGAGGAAATTGATTTCCTTTTCGATAAGATAACCCGCAACGGCAGGCTTTAATATGGACGCTACGCCCACGTTCGAGCAGTGCGCTCTGTGAGCCGTGCCGAACGCGTCGTTTACGAATAAGTCGGCGAGTGAAGCGAGTTCCTTTGAAAATGCTTCCTCGTTCTTTGTTTCTTCCTTTCTGTAGCGCGTGTTCTCCAAAAGAACAACATCGCCGTCCTTCATAGCCGCAACGGCAGCCTTCGCGTTGTCACCGACAACATTGTTGTCAGCCGCGAAAACGACCTCTTTGCCCAGCTTTGCCGAAAGGCTTTTCGCAACCGGAGCAAGTGACATCGAGGGAACGGGTTCGCCCTTCGGCTTGCCCATATGCGAGCAAAGGATAACCTTCGCGCCGTTATCCGCAAGATATTTGATCGTGGGGAGCGCGCCCACTATACGGTTTTCATCCGTAATATTACCGTCGGCATCCAAAGGAACGTTAAAGTCGCATCTGACCAAAACCTTCTTGCCCTTTACTTCGACGTCCTCAACCGTTAATTTGTTGTACATAGCTTATTTCTCCTTTTTTGCAGGCAAAAATGCCCGATTTTTTCTAAGATATATTATATAAAAAAATCGTTGGTTTTTCAAGTATATAATGAAATTTAGTTAAAATTTTGCAAGCCGTATCAAAAGCACTGCCGTGACTATGCCGACTATGTCACCCACGGCGGCGAAGGGCACGGCTTTGAGAGTGTGTTTTGCCCGCGTTTTCGCGAAATATACGCAAAGGCAGTAAAACGTCGTTTCCGTGCTGCCCATGATCACGGACGCGATACGTCCTATCTCGCTGTCAGCGCCGTGCTCGTTCAGTATTTCCGTAAGTATGCCGATAGCGCCGCTTCCCGAAAGCGGGCGTATGAGTGCAAGCGGCATTACCTCGGCGGGTATGAGCCGCGTCACGGGCGAAAGCAGGTTTATTATAATGTCGAGCGTGCCGGACGCGCGGAGCATATGCGCGGCGGTGAGCACCGCCAAAAGCGGCGGAAATATGTTCGCCGCGATTTTCATTCCGTCCGCCGCGCCCGAGATGAACAGGTCGTATGTATTTTGTTTTTTCACGAGCGCGATAATGAGTATCGCGGCGATTATCGCGGGTATTGCGTATGTCATGATGTGCCTCCTTAAGGTCATACGGGCGGCCGATGACCGCCCCTACGAAAGGCCCCCTTTGCTACGGCGTTTGTTCGCAAGCGAACACGCCTACCACACGCTTCGCGTGTGGTTCACTTGTCAAAGGGGGCTGTCACGCGTAGCGTGACTGGGGGATTCCTTTTCAATTTTTACAGTGAATCCCTCCACCGCCTTCGGCGGTCCCCCTCCCTTTGACAAGGGAGGCTAACTTCGCATCCGCCCCTATCGCAGGAACAGGCGGGTGGAGAGGGCGGCGAGGGTGGCGGCGGTGAATGAGGAGATCCATATGGGTAATATTACCGAAAACGGATCCGCCGAACCTGCGGCGGCGCGGAGTGCGATGATCGTCGTCGGAATAAGCTGTATCGACGCGGTATTTATCACAACGAGCATACACATATTCCTTGACGCATACTCGGGACGCGGATTTTCACGGTCGAGCGCGCGCATCGCCAGAATACCCTCGGGTGTTGCTGCATTGCCCATGCCGAGCAGATTCGCGCTCATATTTACGGCTATATACCTTTTCGCCTCCTCGCCCGCGCTTGGGAACAGGAAATTAATAACGGGCTTTAAAAGTTTTTCCGCTTTTTTTGACAGCCCCACCTTTTCCGCTACCTTCATTATTCCCGTCCAGAAGCACATCACGCCCGCGAACGACAGCACGGTTGAAACCGCGCTTTCCGCACCCTCAAACGCGCTGCTCAGCGTTTCCTCCACTCTGCCGTTTATGACCGATACGATTATAGATACTATTACCATCGCGCACCATATGTAGTTCACGGAAATCACCCCTATAAAAGTTTTATTCCTTTAATTATGTATATATGTGATTTTTCTATTCCAAAAACGTGAAAAGTGTGGTAAAATATAAGCAAATGATAAGAAAGGAATAAATGTTATGCTTACAGGAAAAACGGCGGTGCTCGGCGTTACGGGCAGCATAGCCGCGTACAAGACGGTCAATCTTGCGCGTATGCTCATAAAACAGGGCTGCGACGTGCATGTGCTTATGACGCGTAACGCGGTTAATTTTATAAATCCGATAACGTTTGAGTCGCTTACGAGCCATAAATGCCTCATAGACACGTTCGACAGGAATTTTGAGTACAGCGTGGAGCACGTGGCGCTCGCGAAAGCGGCGGACGTGGTCATGATCGCGCCCGCAAGCGCGAACGTGATAGGTAAAATCGCCGGCGGTATCGCGGACGATATGCTCACAACGACCGTTATGGCGTGTCCGTGCAAGAAAATTATCGCGCCGGCGATGAATCATAATATGTACCACAACCCAATCGTCCGTGACAATATAAAAAAGCTTAAAAGTTATGGGTACGAAATCGCCGAGCCGGAGCGCGGTATGCTCGCCAACGGCGACATCGGTGACGGGCGAATGGCGGATGAGGCGCTTCTTTTTGAGTATATTTTGCGTGAGATCGCGTTTGAAAAGGATATGACGGGTAAAAAGGTGGTCGTGACGGCGGGAGCGACGGTTGAAGCGATCGATCCGGTGCGATATATAACAAACCGTTCCACGGGTAAAATGGGTTTTGCGCTCGCGAAGAACGCTATGCGGCGCGGCGCGGACGTTACGCTGATCGCCGGTAAGTGTGAGGCGGATATGCCGATGCTCGTCAATACCGTGCGCGTCGGGAGCGCTAAGGAAATGTACGACGCGGTCATGGCGGACGCGGACGCGGATATAATCGTCAAGGCGGCGGCGGTGGCGGATTACCGTCCGAAAAATGTCGGTAAGGAGAAGATAAAAAAGACGGATAAGGATATGGTCATAGAGCTTGAACGTACCGACGACATACTCGCCGCGCTCGGTAAAAATAAGAAAAAAGGTCAGTTTATATGCGGTTTTTCGATGGAAACGGAAAATTTGATTGAAAATTCGCGAAAAAAGCTTGTGGAAAAAAATGCGGATATGATCGTCGCAAACAGTCTGCGTACGGAGGGCGCGGGGTTCGGCGGTGATACGAATATCGTGACGCTGATTGGCGCGGATAAGACGGTGCAGCTTGAGAAAATGAGTAAGGATGAGGTCGCGGCAAGGATTTTTGATTTTATTCTCGGTAAGTAAGTAAAAAAAGAAGATGTCATGTGACATCTTCTTTTTGGTTACGTTTTAATTATTCGGCAATGTCCGAAACAACGCCTGAACCAACCGTTCTGCCGCCCTCACGGATAGCGAAACGGAGTCCCTTCTCGATAGCGATAGGTGTGATGAGCTCAACGTTCATCTTTACGTTATCGCCGGGCATGCACATCTCTGTGCCCTCGGGAAGGCTGATAACGCCGGTAACGTCCGTTGTTCTGAAGTAGAACTGCGGTCTGTAGTTATTGAAGAACGGTGTGTGACGTCCGCCCTCGTCCTTTGTCAGAACGTAAACCTCGCCTGTGAACTTTGTGTGCGGGTGGATAGAACCCGGCTTTGAAAGAACCTGACCTCTTTCGATCTCTGTTCTCTGAACACCACGGAGGAGCGCGCCGATGTTGTCGCCTGCCTCAGCGTAGTCAAGGAGCTTTCTAAACATCTCGATACCCGTAACGACAACCTTTCTCTTTTCGTCGGTAAGACCAACGATTTCAACTTCGTCGTTAAGGTTCAAGCGGCCTCTCTCAACTCTACCCGTAGCAACCGTACCACGGCCTGTGATCGAGAAGATGTCCTCGATAGGCATAAGGAACGGAAGGTCTGACTTTCTTTCCGGAGTCGGAATGTAGCTGTCAACAGCGTCCATAAGATCGTGAATGCACTTGTACTCGGGAGCGTCCGGATCTGTCGATGAGGACTCGAGTACGCCAAGAGCCGTACCTGTGATGATCGGTGTGTCGTCACCGGGGAACTCGTACTCGTTAAGGAGCTCTCTTACTTCCATTTCAACGAGTTCAAGAAGTTCGGGATCGTCTACCTGGTCGCTCTTGTTAAGGAATACTACGATGTAAGGAACGCCAACCTGACGTGAAAGCAGGATGTGCTCTCTTGTCTGCGGCATCGGACCGTCAGCAGCCGATACAACGAGGATAGCGCCGTCCATCTGCGCGGCACCTGTGATCATGTTCTTTACGTAGTCAGCGTGTCCCGGGCAGTCAACGTGAGCATAGTGACGCTTGTCTGTTTCGTACTCAACGTGAGCTGTCGAAATCGTGATACCTCTTTCTCTCTCCTCCGGAGCCTTGTCTATCATGTCATATGCTTCATACTTAGCCTGGCCCTTCATAGCCAAAACCTTGGTGATAGCCGCCGTAAGAGTTGTCTTACCGTGGTCAACGTGACCAATGGTACCAATGTTTACGTGCGGTTTGGTTCTTTCAAATTTCTCTTTTGCCATTGTAAAATTCCTCCTTAAAATAATATAGTTACACTAATAAAGTTATTGTACAATCTTTTCTTGAAAAAATCAAGTATTTTTTGTAAATATTTTTATTTCTTTACAAATCAGTCCTTAGACCTTTCGTTCATGATTTTTTCCTGAACAGATCTCGGAACTTCGCTGTAGTGCGAGGGTTCCATCGTATACTGTCCGCGTCCCTGTGTGCCGGAACGGAGTACCGTCGCGTAGCCGAACATTTCAGCCAGCGGCACGTCAGCCGTTACCTGTGTAACGCCGCCCGAACGTGACTCCTGCTGCTTTACCATACCACGTCTTGACGAAAGGTCGCCGATAACGAAGCCGAGGTAGTCGTCGGGAACGATCACGTTTACGAGCATGATAGGCTCCTTGATCACAGGATCTGCCTTCTTCATACCTTCCTTGAACGCCATCGACGCGGCGATCTTGAATGCCATTTCCGAAGAGTCGACCTCGTGGTAAGAACCGTCGTAAAGCGTAGCCTTTACGTCAACAACGTTGTAGCCCGCGAGTACGCCGGACTGCATAGCGCCCTGGATACCCGCGTCAACAGCCGGTATATATTCCTTCGGAATAGCGCCGCCGACGATCGCGTTGACAAATTCGTAGCCGCCGCCTTCCTCCAGCGGTTCGAGCTTAAGGAGTACGTGTCCGTACTGACCCTTACCGCCTGACTGACGAGCGTATTTATGCTCGATGTTGACTTCTTTTCTGATAGCCTCTCTGTACGAAACCTGAGGTTCGCCGACGTTTGCCTCGACCTTAAATTCGCGCAGAAGTCTGTCGACGATGATTTCAAGGTGAAGTTCGCCCATGCCGGCGATGATCGTCTGTCCCGTTTCCTCGTCGGTGTAGGTCTTGAATGTCGGATCCTCCTCGGCAAGCTTTGCGAGGGCTATACCCATCTTTTCCTGACCAGCCTTTGTCTTAGGCTCGATCGCAACACGGATAACGGGATCCGGGAAGTTCATGGACTCGAGGATGATCGGGTGTTTCTCGTCGCAAAGAGTTTCGCCCGTCGTCGTGTTCTGAAGTCCGACAGCTGCAGCTATGTCGCCCGAGTAAACCATATCAAGGTCTTCTCTGTGGTTAGCGTGCATCTGAAGGATACGTCCCATTCTTTCTCTCTTGCCCTTGCAGGAGTTAAGAACGTGCGAGCCCTTTGCAAGTGTGCCCGAGTAAACTCTGAAGAAGCATATCTTACCTACGAACGGATCCGTCGCGATTTTGAACGCGAGCGCCGAGAACGGAGCGTCGTCCGACGAAGGTCTTTCGTCCTCTTCGTCGGTTTCGGGGTTTATACCCTTGATAGCCGGTACGTCCACGGGTGAAGGCATATACTCGATAACAGCGTCCAAAAGCATCTGAACGCCCTTGTTTCTGTATGCCGTTCCGCAGAGCATCGGAACTATCTCGTTATTTATCGTGGCTTTTCTCAAAGCCTTCTTGAGTTCGTTTACCGAGATCTCCTCGTCGCCGAGAAACTTTTCAAGAAGCTCCTCGTCGGTTTCGCAAATGGCTTCAACCATCTGCTGACGGTACTCCTCAGCCTTTTCCTTCATATCCTCCGGAATTTCTTCCTTGTGATACTTTGAGCCGAGCTCATCGTCGTAAATTTCAGCGTCCATGTTCATAAGGTCTATAATACCCGTGAACGTGTCCTCAGCGCCGATAGGCAGCTGAATGGGAACGCCGTTAGCGTTAAGTCTTTCGTGAACCATGTTTACAACGTTGTAAAAGTCAGCGCCCATGATGTCCATCTTGTTGACGAAGATCATACGCGGTACGCTGTAGTCGTCAGCCTGCCGCCAAACGGTTTCAGACTGCGGCTCAACGCCGCCCTTCGCGCACATGACCGTTACCGAGCCGTCAAGAACACGGAGCGAACGCTGAACTTCAACAGTAAAGTCAACGTGTCCCGGGGTGTCGATGATGTTGATTCTGTTCTTTATACCCGCATACGGTCCTTCCTTCGGCTCCCAGAAGCATGTCGTAGCCGCGGAGGTTATCGTGATACCGCGCTCCTGCTCCTGCGCCATCCAGTCCATCGTCGCGGCGCCGTCATGGGTTTCACCGATTTTATGATTAATACCGGTATAATACAGTATTCTTTCTGTGGTAGTCGTCTTACCGGCATCTATGTGAGCCATGATACCGATATTTCTTGTATTTTCAAGTGAATATTGTCTACCCATAATAAGGATTTGTCCTCCTTTCCTCTCTAATAGAAAATTGAAATGATTTCTCTTTTATGTCGGCTTTGATTTCAAAGCCGATGCGGGGAATATACGGCTTAATGACAGGGATCTATTTTACAAAACCCCTCAGCCGCGTCCCGCGGCAGATCCCCTATTAGGGGAGCCTTTAACGAAATTACCATCTGTAGTGTGCAAACGCCTTGTTTG
Organism: uncultured Clostridia bacterium; assembly: GCA_947585795.1. Taxonomy (GTDB): domain Bacteria; phylum Bacillota; class Clostridia; order UBA1381; family UBA1381; genus Hominilimicola. The sequence goes on along the minus strand of CANPXG010000055.1, from coordinate 4,870 downwards.
CCTCTGCCATCTTGTGGGTATCCTCGCGCTTCTTAACAGCGCCGCCGGTACCGTTAATGGCATCCATGATTTCATTTGCAAGTCTTTCCTTCATGGTCTTTTCGTGACGCTCTCTTGAGTAGCGCGTAAGCCATCTGAGTCCAAGCGTCTGACGTCTTTCGGGACGAACCTCCATAGGAACCTGGTACGTCGCGCCGCCGACACGTCTTGCCTTTACTTCAAGAACGGGCATGATGTTGTCCATAGCCTCCTGAAATGCCTCGAGCGCGTCCTTGCCTGTCTTGTCGTGTACTATATCAAAAGCGTCGTATACGATCTTCTGAGCAACACCCTTTTTACCGTCAAGCATTATGTTGTTGATAAGCTTTGTTACAACAACGTTGTGATAAATAGGATCAGGCAAAACTTCTCTTTTTGCTATAAAACCTTTTCTTGGCACTTTGCTTCCCTCCTTCATATTTTTTGCCAAGCTCCGACAAGGGAGCCAACATTAAATGAGTATCATAGGTACTCTTGATCATCGGCAATGCTGCCGATAAATCACGTCAAGCGCTATCCGAATATATGTCTAATATAACCCGATATGCACTTGTTTGAAATAATTTACTTATAAATTACTTCTTTTCCTTCGGTCTTTTGGCACCGTACTTACTTCTCGACTGAAGTCTGCCGTTTACGCCCTGAGCGTCAAGAGTACCGCGAATGATGTGGTATCTTGTACCAGGGAGGTCACGAACTCTTCCGCCTCTTATAAGCACAACGCTGTGTTCCTGTAAGTTGTGACCTATACCGGGGATATAAGCCGTAACTTCTATACCGTTTGTAAGACGAACTCTGGCAATCTTACGAAGCGCCGAGTTAGGCTTTTTCGGTGTAGCGGTTCTTACAGCGGTGCATACTCCGCGCTTTTGCGGTGAGCTCTTATCGGTAGTCTTTTTCTTAAGAGAATTAAGACTCTTCTGCAAAGCGGGGGCGGTTGACTTCTTTTTCGATGTCTTTCTGCCTGTTCTGACCAACTGATTGAATGTAGGCATACCGTGTTACACTTCCTTTCATAATATTTGTATATATTATTTCACGCCGAAGCGCGGAATAACCGAAGTTATTTAAGTACTACGGCGCAGCTTGCGCCGACCTCTATGGAGCACATTTCCCCAAGCTCTTTCATCGTGTCCGCGATAAAGAGTGGGACACCGTTTTCACACGACAGCTTTTCTATGCCGTCCTTTATGTGCTTGTCGCAGTCCGCGGCGACAAAAACCTTAGCCGCTTTATTTTCGTTTAAAGCTCTTTGAACTTGCTTGTAACCGACCTGTAAATTAGCCTTGTCGGCTTCAGTAATCATTTTTTTAGTCACACTCCGTATCCGAAAATATCTTGCCTGACCGATTTTTTGCCTAAATCAGTCAGCTTACCAGATTATATAAGAAAATGTCAAATTTGTCAATACTTTTTTTCAATTAAAAGCAACTTTGATCGGTATTTTGTAAAATTAAAAATTGTTATTTTTGTGATACAATATTACGTTGTTTTTTCGCCGCCGATACGGTGAAATTACGCGGAGGTTAAAAATGTGTAAAAGAACTAAAAAACATGATAAAATCTCAAAAAAATCAATATATTTATACAAAAAAATGTTGACTTTAACAGGCAAAAGATATATAATATAGATAATAGTAGTATTATGCCCAAAATGTCTTTGGGCTACCACTATATGTAGTATTATAAGAATTTTTATGACAAGATTTAGAGGATAAAAATTTTTAAGACACGTATGCTTCAACGATATAAGGGGAGATATATTTATGAAGTTAAGCAAAACGATGACCAAAATCTTGTCGGTGCTGATCATGGCATCGATGGTGGGCACATCGGTTCAAGTGCCCACTTTCGCGCAGATCCAAAGCGCCTCACAGGCGATCATGGAAAGCGCGGGTGAAAAGAGTGACGCCGCCTTGGGCGGTGAAGGCAGCTCGGAGTCAGGTGACACCGCTGCTGCCGATGATGAGGGCAATAGTAATAATGAAGGCGCAGAAGCTGCTCAAAATGAAGAGGCAGGGGCTGCGTCTGAAAGTGGTGCGGAAAACAATTCCGAAGCTATCTCCCAAAATGAAGGTAATTCTTCCAAGGCTTCGGGCAGCGCCGCGGCGTCCTCGTCATCGTCATCAAGTGATTACGATATAGACGCGTCGACCGACACGTCCAAGGTCCTCGAGCCGTATTCGACCGAAAATGACAGCGATCAGCTATGGTTCGACGAATCATTCTCCCTGTTCGAGTACTTTGGTATGACAAAGACGTTTACGGCTACGGCGGCTAACGGTGACGGTAACGACATCGTGTGGGAAGTCGGCGAGCCGAAGTATCTGTCTTTGTCGGAGCCTGTCGTGGACGGTGACAAGAGTTCGGTAGATATTACGTGGGACGGCGATGCGGTGGAAAATATTGAGAGAACACCGTTCTACGCAATGCTTAAGTCCAACCCCGCCGAGAAGATCACGGGTACGGCTTATTTGTCGAACGGTACGCCTCCCGCTGAGGGTGAGGAAGAGATCGCCGCCGGCTCGAAGAGTGAGTTCGAGTCCGAGGAGGTAAAGAAGTTCGTTGAGGAAATGTACCAAACCGGACTTACGCAGGAAAATTCCGTGTATGATTTGTCGGAGTTCGGTGATACGTCGTCGGTTCCGGATTATAACAGTATGTCCGATGAGGAGATCCTGAAGCTGTTCGAGGAAAAACAGGCGGAAAATAACGGTAAGGAAAATGACGGCGCGGCGGACGCGGCGGTGTCGGACGAAGACGAAGATGACAGTGAGAGCGTAACGGATACAAATGCCGATAGTACATATAATAAGGTAGAAACTCCGTCGGAAACGGGTGAAAAAGAGGTCGTTTCGGACGAAAAGTCAAGTGAAGATACGGAAAAGTCCGTCGCAGAGGATGAGGTACAGGTCGGTGCAGCCGAGCCGGAGGCGGAGATCATTGCGGAGGAAAAGGTAGAGGCGCAGGTTGACAGTGCTGTCGAGCAGGCGGATACACAGGAAGTTGTTACGACAAAGACGGTACAAGAGGAAAAGGTTGAAGAAGTAAAGACAACAAAGCAGGTGGCGGCAACAACGACCACGACAACAACTACGGAAATCGTAAGCGAAGAACCTATAGTCGAAACGACGACTAAGGCGGTCTACACGGAGGTTCCGACAGAGAAGGAAATGCGCGTGGAAACGGTCGTTGCTGCGGCTTACGATGAGGAAACGGGTGAAACTACATACGAAACTCAATATGAAACTATCATGGTACCTTCCACCGAAACAGTCGAAACGGAAGAAACGGTTGAGGAAGTAGTAGGTACAAATTATACAGTGCGTGAAACAGTCACCACCGATGATGGTACGAACACGTCTATGACGGTCAATGAGTACACAACCACGGACGCGCCCGAAGTCGGTACGAAGGTTGACTCGTTCACCACGTACACAGAACAGGAAATAACGGAATATGTCGCGAAGACGGTTGACGTACAGGTTGAAGAAGTACAAACCGTCGCTCTTGACGTGCCCGCGCCCGAGGCGCGTGTGGCGCAAACGTCACACAGCGGCTCGTCACGTGCGTCAGTGCCGGTTGTACAGGAGATTACCGAGGCTGAAGCGTCAGCCGACGAGCCTGTAGTTAGTGAGCCGGTGGAGGATGTGACTGTAGTTAGCGAGCCCGTAGAGGGTGAGGGTGAAGCTTTGGAAGCGGATCCGGTTACGGGCGACGATTTAGACGATACACAAGCAAATGACACAGACGCGTCTGTTGTTGATGAGCCTGTTGTTGATGAGCCGGCGGCGATGAGTGACGACATTATGACGATGGCGGCACCGTCGACGAATGCAACCGAATTTTCAAAGCGGTTCCAGTATATGGATGTCGGACGAACGCTCAACTCGAATGTCGTATTCGCGGAGATCGACGGACAGGCGCCAAGTTCGATACAGGTAGTCAATACAAATATCGCTACGGCGAGTGGATTTGCTGTTACCGCGAAAACGCCCGGACGTACACAGATCGTGGGTAAAGACGCGGCGGGTAATGTTACGAGCATTATCGAGCTTACCATAAAGCGACCGGACGACATAACCGCGCCGCAAGTCGCCGCAGGTACCGACCATATGGTTGCACTGAAGGCGGACGGTTCGGTGTGGACGTGGGGCGCGAACGGCAACGGACAGCTCGGCGACAACACAACCACGCCCAAGGCGTATCCGGTACAGGTACTCAAGGGCGACCAGGGCGGTAACCAAACGTATCTTGAGAGAATCGTACAGGTTGCGGCGGGATCGCAATTCAGCGCGGCACTGACGAACCGCGGTGACATTTACACGTGGGGCGCGAACGGCAGCTTACAGCAGGCTAACGCATCCACGGCGAACCAACTTACGCCGCGCAAAATTACGTCTATCGACAAGGTCGTGTCAATTGCCGCAGGTACGCACAATATGTTTGCGATACGCGCGGACGGTACGCTTTGGGGTTGGGGATATAACGGCAGAGGAACGCTTGGTATAAACAATTCAAATAGTCAATCCGAACCGCAACAGGTGCTCGGCGGCACATCAGGCAACGCGTATTTAGAAAATATAGTTCAAGTTGAGGCAGCGAAAACACACGTGGCGGCACTTAGAGCAGATGGCACTGTATGGGGCTGGGGAGCAAACGGTCAAGGAGCACTTGGCGACGGTACAACAAATGACAGATCTACACCCGTACAAATGATTAGAGGTGCGAGTGCGGGAACCGGCTCATATCTCCAAAACGCGGTACAGGTATCTGCAGGCGGTGTTGACGGAAGCAATGAAATCACATTTGCGGTAACTGCAGACGGGTA
>CANPXG010000054.1 GCA_947585795.1 uncultured Clostridia bacterium | reverse complement strand
TTGATATTCGTCACTTTTATCGACGAAGCCGCCGACGAGTAGCCGGAGAGAACCGAGCTTATCCTCTCGTCCTGACTTGACTCGCCCGAAAGTATATACACATCCACCGGCGTGTCGTAGTCTTTTAAAAACTCCTTCGTCTTATCCGACAGCTCAAACATTTTATTCGTCGTAAAATCAATTTGCAGCGGGAACTTGTTGTTAAGCGCCGTCACAAACGCGTTGACGGCTATCACAAGCGCTATCGCGCTCAAAATCATTACCAAGGAGGCTATCCTGTGTTTTTTCATGATTTCTTACCTCCTTACCTTACTCTGCGTCCCTCAAAGACCATCGTTGTAAAGAACAAGAACAGTCCCGTAAGGCTTAAATAGTATATTATCGGCTCAAAGCTCATAATTCCCAAAGTAAACTCCGAAAATCTTTCAAGCGGTGAAAGCCACAAAAGCACGCTTTCTATTTTCGCGTTTGAAACATACGACGACAGCGAACCCAAAAGCATGGTAAATATAAGCGCGCCATACGTCGCCGCCGCCGCGACGATTTGACTTTCCGTAAGTGACGACATAAACGCGCCTATCGCCAATATCACCGAGCAAAGCAAAATAAAACCGACGTAACAGTTTATCGTTTCGCCTATCGGCAAACTTCCCCACGCCGCCAATATACACGGGTATATCATCGTTATAACAACGCCCGTCATAAACACTCCGAACGCGGCAAGGAACTTGCCGAGCACCATCTCCCACGTGGATATGGGCGCGGTCAGAAGCAGCTGATCCGTTTTAAGCTTTCTGTCCTCCGAAAAAAGACGCATGGTTATAAGCGGCAGAAAAAACACCGCCATACGCGTCACCGACGCGAAAAAGCCCGTCATACTCGCCGTCATGTAACCTATGTTCACGAGATAGAACATCACGCCCGTAAGCAGCAGGAAAATCGTCAGAAAGACATATCCGAGCATAGACGTAAAGTACGAGCTAAACTCCCTGTTAAATATCGCCTTCATTCTCATTTTCCTCCTTTGCGGGCGTCTTTGTAAGCTCAAGGAAAATATCCTCAAGCGACACTTCAATTTCCTTTTGAGCTATTATCGGGATCGACTTTTCGGCAAACGCGAAAAACAAGTCTTTTCTGTCCTGCTCGTCAAGGCTCGTATCAAATTCAAAGCTGTACGCGTCGCCCTGCGACGACACGCATACCACGTTTTGTATACCGTCAAACGAATTAAGTATTTCCTGCGCCGTTTCCCGGTCACCCGACACGGAAATCATCATTCGGTTCACGTTCTTCATTTTAGCCGACAGATTTTCCGGCGTATCCTCAGCGACAAGCTTACCCTTATTTATTATTATCACCCTGTCGCATACCGCGCTTATTTCGCTCAAAATGTGCGAACTCAGTATCACCGTACGTTCCTTGCCCAGATCCTTTATCACATTACGCATTTCTATTATCTGCTTCGGATCCAGTCCGACGGTCGGCTCATCGAGTATAAGCACCGGCGGGTTACCGATAAGCGCACCCGCAAGCCCCACTCTCTGACGGTAACCCTTCGAGAGATTGCCGATCTTCCTTTTCTTCACATCGTCGATTTTTACAGTGTCCACAATATCCTGTATATGCTTTGTCCTGTCGTCCGTTTTGACTTTTTTAAGGTCATACACAAAATCGAGGTAATCCCACACGATCATGTCGAGATACAGCGGCGGTATTTCCGGCAAATAACCTATACGTTTCTTCACTTCGATAGGTTCTTCCGCCACGTCAAATCCGTCAACGTTCACCGTGCCTTCCGTGTACGCCGTATATCCCGTTATAATATTCATTGTCGTTGACTTACCCGCGCCGTTCGGACCGAGGAACCCCAGCACCTCGCCCGTTTTAACGTCAAAGCTGATGCTATCGAGCGCGTACTTGTCACCGTACCTTTTCGTAAGATTGGAAATAGTAATCACTTGCAATACTCCCCGTTTCAAATCAAATTATATGAACCGCTTTCGCGGTCCACATCTTGGTAAATATTATATCACACTTTTGTTAAGCGAATATGAACAAACGGTTAATTTTCTTTATTTTCCGGTATTATTTTAATAGCCAGCTCGTCAAGCTGTTCTTCGTCAACCAAATTGGGCGCGCCCGACATAAGCTCTGACGCGTTCTGTACCTTCGGGAACGCGGTAACATCTCTTAAGCTCTCCGCGCCGCACATAAGCATCGCAAGACGGTCAATACCCATACCCATACCGCCGTGCGGAGGCGCGCCGTACTTGTACGCTTCCACAAGGAAGCCGAATTTCGCTTCGATTTCCTCATCCGTAAGTCCCAGCGACTCAAACATTTTCTGCTGAAGCTCCGAATCCGTTATACGCATCGAGCCCGACAAAAGCTCCGTGCCGTTCAGCACGAGATCATACGCCTTCGCGATAACCTTTCCGGGATCCGTGTCGAGATACTGAATACACTCGTCCATCGGCATCGTAAACGGGTGGTGCATCGCTATCCACGAATTTGTTTCCTCGTCGTACTCGAAGAACGGGAACTCCGTAACCCAAGTAAAGTTCCATGAGCTTGGGATAATGTCAAGCTGCTTTGCCACCTTTGAGCGCAAAGCACCGAGCACGGACAGCGTCACATTTGTCTTGTCCGCGACGAACAGAACAACGTCGCCCTTTTTAGCGCCGCACCTTTCGATTATCTTTTCCGTTTCACCGTTTTCCATAAACTTGGCGAACGCGCACGTGGGCTCGTCCTCCACCCAGCGTATAAACGCGAGTCCTTTTGCGCCTATGCCGCGCACGTATTCTGTAAGCTTGTCGATTTCTTTTCTCGTAAGCGTCGAAGCCGCGTCCTTCGCGACGATCGCGCGCACCGAACCGCCCGCGTCCACAGCGCCCTTAAATACGCCGAAGCCGCAGTCCTTTACTATGTCCGAAACGTCTATTATCTCCATAGCGTAACGCGTGTCAGGTCTGTCCGTACCGTAACGCTCCATCGACTCCTTATACGTAAGGCGCGGAAGCGGCGTGGGTATATCGACGTTAAGCACGTCCTTAAACACGCGCTTTATAAACCCTTCCACGACCTCCAATATATCCTCCACGTCAACAAACGACATCTCCATGTCGATCTGCGTGAACTCCGGCTGCCTGTCAGCTCTCAGGTCCTCGTCACGGAAACAGCGCGCAAGCTGAATATACCTGTCAAATCCCGCCACCATCAAAAGCTGCTTATACATTTGCGGCGATTGCGGCAGGGCGTAGAATTTGCCGTGATGCACTCTCGACGGCACGAGGTAATCTCTCGCGCCCTCCGGCGTGGACTTTATCATCATCGGCGTTTCTATCTCGATAAAACCGTTTTCGTAAAAATAATCACGCGCCGACTTTGCGATTTTGCTTCTGAGCATTATGTTATCCTGCAACACTTTTCTCCGCAAATCGAGATAGCGGTACTTTAGGCGAAGCTCCTCGTTCACGTTCGTGTCGTCCAGTATTTCAAACGGCGGAGTCTGAGCCTTCGCGAGAATACGCAGCTCCTTTACATATATCTCAATATCACCCGTCTTTATCGCGGGATTTTTGCTCTCTCTTTCCCGAACCGTACCCTTTGCCATAAGAACATACTCACCGCGGCACGTTGAAGCCTTTTCAAAAACGTCCCTGTCGGTCGAGTCGTCGAACGCGAGCTGTACTATTCCCGTCCTGTCGCGCAAATCTATAAATATGAGATTACCCATATCGCGGATTTTCTGCACATATCCGCCGACGACAACCTCTTTGCCTATTCCTTCCGTTTCCGCGCAGTAATTTGTGCGCCGAAGTCCACTCATTGTATCCATTTTTACGTTCTCCTTTATCTGTGCATATACATATATTTTACACTTATTTCCTCCCGTTGTCAACACCGCCGCACAAAATTTGACAGCGTCAAAGCGTCACGGTTTCTTCCTTTCAATCACAACGTCCGACATGATCCCGACGGCACGCGTCATATAACCGTCTGTCCACTTGTCGCCCGTCGTGCGGAACGAGGTGTTTCCGTACCACGTGTAATTCTCGTCCGCGTTGTGCAGCGCGCCGAACGAATTAAAGCGGTTTCCGTACATGACGATTTTAATTTCGTGCCGTCCCGCGCTCAAATTGCCGAGGCTCGCTCTGTGCGGCGAGTACGCGATAAGTCCGCGTTTTTCGCCGTCCGCGTAAACAGCCATGACGGGCGCGTTAAACTTCGGCACACGGATAAAATATTCGCCCTCGCTGTCAATATCAACATCAAAAATATACTCGACGTTACCCGTGTAGAACGTCATACCCTGCGCGCATATGTCGCAGAACGTCAATTCGGTTTTCGGCGCGGTAACGGTCACGCCCCGCACCCCGAAACTGCCGAGCAGATACATATTTTCCAAATACGATTTCGCGTCATACTCCATATCCACTCTAATCTCGTTCGCGCCCTTTTTCAGCTTCGGCAGCTCAATAACGCTTATCGCCTTATCGACGTACCAACCGATTATATCGCCGTTCGCCTTTTCGCCGTTCAGGTACACAGTGCACTTGTCCGCATCCTCGAGCGCAAGGCGGCAGTCCGTTTCGTTCTCCGACTGTATATCAAAATACATCGTCACCGTGTGCGCCTTCCCCGCCTTCACCGCGTAGGGCTGACGGTCAAGACCTGTGCGCGTAGTAAATCCGAGCGCTTCACGCACAATATTGTCCGCCTTTATAAGCGCCGTTTTCTCGTGAATTTTGCCGCCGTCAACCGCGAACCACGCATAATCGAGCAGCAGCACATTCGGCTCTGCAAGGTTAAAGCGGTCGATTTTGTCTATCGTCTTGACGGTTTCAAATTCGCTTACCGCGTAATCTTCAAGCCCGTTTTCCGACTTGCCGAGCCGCAGCAAAATACTGTCCTCACCGTAACAGTCCCACTCGAACACCGTAATGCCGTCTTTGACTGTCGCGGGCATATGCAGCCGCCCGCCGCTTATCGTGTCATACACCGTAAGCGAATACTCGCCGCGTATTTTTACCGTGTTTTTTTCGCGTCCGCCGTCCGACGGGTACGCGTGGCACATAAACAGCCATTTAGAGCCGTTATCGGTACGCAGTTGGTACAGAAGATTATTATTTTCGTATTCCACGTCACGGAAATCACTAAGTGCGTCAAGTAGCGCTTTGCGCGTCATCTCTGTTCTTACGCATTTTCCCGCAAACTCCGCCGCCTCATTTGACGGTTTCGCATTGACCATCGTGGGCACTTCGCCCGTAAATATAACTGTACCGCCGTTCGCGGCGAATTTTTTGAGAATGTTAAGCGTGGTTTTGCGTATCGTATCGCACTCCGGCACAATTACAACCTCATATCCGCGCTTGCCGACCGTGAGCGTTTTACCGTCCGTTTTCACGTCCTGCTCCGGCAAAAGCGACTCCGACAGGTAATCAAAATCAATGCCGCCGGTTAACAGCCAATCGGCGAACGCTTCAAATTTCCTGTCCATTTCATCGCGCTTTTTGCGCGTCAAATCGTCCGCGCCGTAGCTTATCCACAAACTTTCAACGGGGTTCACTACCGCGACGCGCATCACGCGTTCGCCGCGCGTCAGGACGGTATTTAGCCGCGCGAAGTGGTTCTCAATACACGCAAACTCACCGTGCCACGGCGCGTGGTAAAATATCGACCCGGGCCAGTCGCGCTTTGCCTCGCCCTTGAGCGACATGTGCGACAGGTGCGGCACGCGGATCGTTACGCCTAGCGCCGCCTGCCAGTCGCCCTGTAATTTATATGTTTTAAACGTGCAGTCCCAGTTTGTAACGCCGTATTCCTCGCTCATCACCGCCTCGCGCCCGTACTGCGCCGCAACGCTTGCCGCCTGCTTTACGCTCGTGAACTCGCGCCCGTCGATGAGCATATCGACGCCCGGCACGTCCATTTTGCGGTAGCAGCGCATAGCCTCGCCGACGGTCGTTGTCTGCGCGCCGAGAGGCGATTCAGCCAAAATATGACCGGTCATTAAAATGCCGTTTCGCTTACACCAGTCGCAGATCCTGTCCATAAACACGCGCGCGAAGCACTCCGCCGCCGCGTCGTGGTACGCATGCCGTCCGCTCATATCGCCGTCCGCTCTGTCCCACACGTATTCGGGCGCGGTATCGAGCGGATCAAAGCCGCGCTCATTTTTGCAAAAGAGCGCAAAATGCTCCGTGTACGGAACAAACACGTCCTCGTCCGACTCCGCGGCACGTATCGGCTGCTGCTTGCCTATGCGCGGCTCGTCGGTAAAAATCGCGGCTGCCGCCGTGCCGAAATCAGAGCCGAGCGCCGACTTGTACCGCTCGTGCGTGACCTCGATAAACTTATCCACAGCGTCTGGGTTCATCGTGTCGGAGTAGGTGCAGCCGTTAAAAAACTCCTCACCCTCGGCTAATTCGAGGTACGCGTACCTGACGTTTTCGCCGTTTTTAACCGCCGCGTCAACCTCGCCCTGTGTGTTCAAACGGCGGTAATCGGTCATGTATTTATTTTCTATCTTGACAGCGTACGCCGTGAGATAATATCCGCGCGGGATTTCTCCGCCGTCAACTGCCGCGTCAAATTCCGCCTGTGATTCAAGATACCCGTCAAGCGGCTTTGACGTAAGGCGCATTTCACGCGCACGGTAACGCGGATTTTTCGTCACAAGTCCGTCAGCCGCGCCCGACGGGAAGCGGTCATCGTCGTAGAGCCAGCATATAAGCCTCATTTCACGGCATTTCTCTGCCGTGTACCGTGCCATCTCCATAAATTCGTCGCCGAGATACTCCGTGTCCAGACCGTCACGCGGGTGAATTACCACGCCGCCAAAACCCATTTTCTTGAATATCAAAAGCTGCTCGTCGATCGTCTGTTTTTCTATCTTGCAGTTCCACGACCAGAACGGCAGCCCGCGGTACTGAGCCGTCGGATTTTTAAAAAGCTCACTGTCAACCACACCCGCATTATTTTTCGCAAAAATCATAATAATCAACCACCCTTCTCCGCTTTATCCACATATACAAATACATTTTACATATTATCCCTTCCACCTGTCAAGTATTTTTCCGCACTCCGTACAAGAAACGCGCCGAATTTAAAAATAAAATACTCATTACGCGCAATTATTTTTACAAAAATACTTGATTATAGACAAAAATAGTCTTATAATGTTAATGTTTAAAAACGGAAAGGGATTTAAATATGCGAGAAATTAAAAACAGAAGGGCAGAAAAAACTCAATCATTCATGGGTAACGTCGCCATAATACTGTTCGCGCAGCTTGCCGTAAAGGTACTGGGACTCGTCTACCGCGTGGTACTCACCAACATAAACGGCTTCGGCGACGCGGGCAACGGCTTCTACACCGCAGGCTTTCAGGTCTACACGGTGCTTTTGGCAATATCGTCCGTCGGCATACCGAACGCCATCGCGAAAATGGTTTCCGAACGCGCCGCGCTCAACGACTACAAGGGCGCGCACAATATATTCAAGTCCGCATTTTTACTGTTCGCGCTCATAGGCGCGTTCTGCGCACTTTTGCTTTACGTCGGCGCGGACTTTGTTTCTACATATATAATAGGCAACTCCGAAATACGCTACGTAATGCGCGCACTTGCGCCGTCGATATTCTTCGTATGCGTATCCTCCGTAATACGCGGCTACTTCCAGGGACTTAGCGACATGAACGCGACAAGCCGTTCACAGATTTTGGAACAGGTATTCAAAAGCGGACTTACCATACTCTTCGTAGTACTGACCGTAGGCGTAATGCCGCTTATAATGGAACTCATCTCGCGCGGCTTTTTACTTGCCGACACGCTCTACTACACCGAAGCCGTCGGCGGCAAGGAAGTCACGAACACGCTTCCCGAAATTATGGCGGCGTGGGCGAACCTCGCAAGCTCCGCGGCTACGCTCATATCGTTCGCCTACCTTGTAATGTTCTACATGCGCAAAAAATCGGGACTTGCCGAAAAAATGCGCCGGTCGGCTGTGGAAACGCTTAACGAATCCACCGGACACATCATGAAATCGGTACTCATGCTGTCCATACCCATATCGCTCGCGTCTATCGTCACGGCGGTAAACCGCGTCATAGACACGGCTACGATCACGCGCGGCATAGAGATCGCCTTCGCAAACGGCATACCCGCCTACGAGGGCAACGCCGCCATACCGCACCCGACCTTGAAGGAACTGAGCGACTACGCCATAGTACTTGCCGGCAGGCTTTCAAAGAGCGACACGATAATTAACATGCCGCTTGCGCTGAACGTCGCGTTCTCGACGGTACTCGTACCCTCTATCGCAGGCGCGCTCGCCAAAGGCGACAAAAAGGAAGCCGCCGGCAAAATCAGCTACTCATTCCTGATTTCAATACTGCTCATACTGCCGTGCGTCGCGGGACTTATCGTACTCGCCGATCCGATATACAAACTCCTCTACCCCGCCGCCTCACTCGGTGCCGACCTACTCGCACTCATGGCGGTATCACTGATATTCAGCGCGCTGTTTCAGACCATGTCGGGAGCACTGCAGGGCATGGGCAAGGTATTTTCACCCGCCGTCGGACTTATCGTCGGCTGTATCATAAAACTCACGCTAAACCTTATCCTGATACGCCAAACCGCGATAAACATCTACGGAGCCGCCATAAGCTCCATAATATGTCAATTCGCCGCGTTCGTGATTTGCTACGCAATACTGTCAAAGCACCTCACGATTGGCATTACGTTCAAAAAATACATCCTAAAACCGCTTATATCGAGCGTCGTCATGGGAACTTGCGCGTACCTTTCATACGCGGCTGTATACGCACTCTTAAAGAGCAACATGATAGCCGTACTCACCGCGATTATCGTCGCGGTAGCGGTATACGCACTGATGATATTCAAGCTGAGAATACTTAATGAAGAAGAGATAAGAATGTTACCCGCCGGCGGCAAGCTCTACCGCATGCTCGTGAAACTGAAATTCTACCCCGAAAAATAATATACACACACAAAAAAACATCTCGGAACGAATTCCGAGATGTTTTTTTATGTTATCCATGGAAAGGAAGGTACTTTTCCATTTCATATGAATGTAACTGCTTTATTTTTTACTTCCGAGCTGTCGCCGCGTCACGGAGCGCCTGCATACCGCCAAGGCTGTTCCATACAAACAGCTTCGCGCTGTCCGCTTCCTCCTCCGTAACAATGTCGACACTGTTCGGTATTTCCTCGCTTACCTCGACCGTCTTGAGCGCTACAAGCGTGTTACCGTTGTACAGCGCCGCCAAAACCGTGTACGGCGCGCTTACGTCGCTGAGGTCAACGTTAGTGATCGTGTAGCCGGTTTCACTCTCTACGAGCTTCATCGGCGGAATATCCGTCGTTTCGAGCGTCACAGACACACTCTTCGCTTCACTGCTGCCGTTATAATTATCGCTGTCGCTTACGACCTTGTACCAAACGGTGTACTCCTTCGCCTCATTACCGGTCGGAATATCCGCCGTATAAGCGCCGTCCTGCGTGAGCGAGTACTCGAAGTGACCTTCACCCTTGCTTATTCTGCCCGCAACGAGCAGCGCCACAGGCTCACCCTGATAGATCTTCTCACTCGTCGCCGTAGGCTCGGTATACTCGATATCCGCCTTCGCAATGACCGCCGTTACCGATGTCGGCTCAACACTGTCAAACTTATCGTCACCGTCTACCTTGTACCAAACTGTATACTCATCCGCGTCACTTGCCGTCGGAATAGTCGTTGACCAGTCCTCACCGTTATTCGTGAGGCTGTAATACATCGTATACGTCTTACCGTCACCCGTCGCGTTACCCGGCGTAACAAGCTCCTGCTCACTTCCCGTGTACACGAGATTTGTTTTACCGATTGGCGGTGTCAGCTGCAGCAGCTCCTTACCCGTGTCGGGCACGATGCGCGTCTGCACGTTATACGGACCGTACGCGTTGTGGTTGGTATCGCCCTCTATCTTATAGTAGATCGTGTACGTGTTCGGCTCGGACGCTTTTGGAATGTCCGTACTGTAGCTTTCGGGCGAATCCTCAAGCGCATACTTAAACTCGCCGCCGTTATCGCATACACCCGCCGTAATAAGCTCCTGCTCCTCACCGTTAGCCTTGATTTGCTTACCTGCGGGCGGCGTTGACACGGTCCAATCCGCCTTATCTATCGTTATCACATCGAACGTGCCGTACGCGTCCGTGTAATGCGAATCACCCGTTACGCGCCACTTGACCGTATACGTACCCGCGTTTGTACCCATCGGGACGCTCTCCGACCAATTATCGGACGAATCCTCACCCTGATAGTAGAACGTGTACTCAAACTTACCCGTACCGCCTACCTTACCGACATTTATAAGCTCCTGCGGCTCACCCGTGTACTTAAGACCTGTCTTAGCCGTCGGACGCGTCAAGTCCGCACTCGTTATACTTACCGTTATCTTATTATTGGAGGGCATCAGATCCTCATAGTCATCGTTACCCTTTACGCGCCAATAAACATCGTAAGTACCCACCTGCATTTTAACGACAGTTGCAAGAGAGTCCGAGTACAGGCTGTCGTCGTCGCTGTCGAGCGCGTACTGTATCGTACCGCCTGTTACCTCGCCTGCTTTAACAAGCACTATGTTATTGCCCGTATATGTCAAATCATCTGCGGGCTGAGGTTCCTTTGTAACGACCGGCGTAGCCTTCTTTATCGTAACCTCTATCGGCTTCGCTTCCTGACCGTTATAGTCCGTATCACCGTTGACGCGATAGTAAACGGTATACGAGCCCGCGTGCTCCGCCTTCGGAATCTCGGTTGACCAAGTCGCGCTGCTTCCGAGGCTGTACTCCATCGTAAGCGGATGACCGGCATCTCCGCCGTACGCGCTGCCCGGCGTAATAAGCTCCTGCTGAACGTTCGGCTGATACGTAAGCTCCGTCTTTGCCGTCGGAGCCGTCACCGTCGGCGCGGCTTTATCCGTTATCTGCGCGGTAACCGTACTCTGCGTGGCGGTATAGTCGGTATAATTCTTACCGCCGCGATCATTCTCGAGTGCGACTACCTTCCAATATACAGTGTACATATTGATTGACGTACCCTTCGGAATAGCCACATCATAGCTTGAACCGTTAGTCGAATACTGCATCTGACAGCCCTCGGGCACGGTTCCGGCTTCGACAAGCTCCTGCTCACTTCCGCTGAACGCCAATGTCTTGGGGATCGGTGCCTTCACCCAATTTTCGGGACTTACCGGCGAAATGACCACCGGCGTCGTCAAATTCACATTCTCGCGCGACGTTTCCGCCACCGTGTAATACTGACCGTCCTTCGAGCCCTCGCCCGACGGCAGTACTCTTATATTCGAGAGCGAAACGCTGTTGTACGAAGCCGCGTCTGAAGACTCGATATTTGCCGTCGCGGCGATTTTCGCCTCATCGCCACTCTCAACACCCGTAGGTGCAAACGTTACCGCCACCACCGTACTCGGATTCGGCTTCGGCTGCGCCACATCGGCGTACGGTCTGTTCGTCGCGGTCACCGTGTACGTAAGTGCCTTCTTATCGAGGCGCACATTGACCGTTTCATCGTTGCCGCCGTTCAAGTTCACGCTTCCGCCGTACACGGCGTACACCTTGTTATCGCCCGGCTTAAGCTTATTCTTATACTTATCATACGTCAGCGTCAGCGTCGCCGTACCGCCGTCCTTATAGGTAGGATCATCATACGACACATCTACAGCGTCACCCAAAAGTGTCGGATTATCCGTACCGTTATCGACATAGAACTTTACCTTATCCGGTACGGGATTAAACGTAATATCCGACAGCGTCGCCGTCTTTTTCACCGTCGCCGTAAGCGTCAGCTCACTGCCGTACGTGAGCGACACGTCGCCCGCGCTCACATCAACGTCGGACTTCGCGATATTGACCGTCACACTATCCTCCGCTATCGCCTCATAATTCGTCGACGACTCCGCCTTATAATACACCGTATGCTGACCGGCACTCTTCGCCTTAGGCATATTTTCACTGTAGTGCGTGTTATCGTCCACACTGAATTGAAGCTCCACGCCCTGCAAATCTACATCCGCCTGCTGCAGAAGCTGCTGCTCCTCACCGTTATACACAAGCCCCTCACGCGGCGTAACGGTCGCCTCCGGCTGCGCCTTATCTATCGTTACCGTAATTTCCTTATACTTTGTCGAATCCCACGAAGCGTGGTTCGGATCATCCGTGAGCGCCGCGTACCAAACATAATACTTGCCCGCGTCCGTACCCGTCGGCGACGTAAGCGTCTGACCCGACGCACCCGTACTCGAGTTATGCTCATCCGTCGATGTCCAATAGTTAAGCTGCGCGATCGCCGCACCGTGCTTATCATTTACCGCGCCTAAATTTACAAGCTCCTGCGGCTCACCTGTATACACAAGATCCATCTTCGCCGTTGGATCCGTCACGCCCGACAACTGACACTTCTTGATTTCGACCTGAATACTGTTTTCGTAACTGTCGTAACCCGACGTTCCGCCGATCGCTCTGTAATACACAGTATACGTACCCGCGTTCGTCGCCTTCGGGATATTTGTCGTATAACCCGTACCGCTGTTAAGGCTGTACTGAAGCTCCGCACCTTCGGGCACCTTTCCCTCCGTTACAAGCGCCTGCTCCTCTCCCGTGTACTCAATAACGCCGCCCTCCGGCTTCGTCGCCTGCTTCGGCGGCTGCCACTGGGGCCACGCCGCTATAGAACCGTTTGTATGCACCTGCACTCTTATCGGCTCACCCTGATAATCATTGTACACACTGTTACCGACGAGCCGCCAGTGTACCAAATACGTATCCGCACCGTTTACCGCCTTCGGGATATTCTCGCTCCACTCGCTGTACTGCGTACCGGCACGGTCGAGCTTATACTCGAGCTTCACTGCCGGATCTCCGCTGGCGCTATCCTCATCCGCACCCGGGAGCGTCGCAAGATACTCCTTCGCATCACTGTCATCTATAAGCTCTATCTCATTACTACCCTTAAAAATAAGCTCAGAATCCGCTTTCGCGGTCGGCGGCTTCGCCTCCGGCTCAGCCGCCGCCCCGTACGCGTCCTCTTTTTGTATGCGGTATGGACGCGACTTAGTCCCCTTTCCTCCAATATTTTCCAAAGATGTCAGATTAAGGCAGAAAGCGGGGCGAACGCCGTCGCGACCGACCGACGCCCAAGAGTTACTGACCTCGCCGCCGGAGCTGACGTTGCGGACAGAGTAGGCATTACCGGCGTTCGGAGAACGCAGCCAGTAATGCCATTTTTTTCCAGCTGTGGCTGTCTTATTTCCCTGCTCACCCCATTGTTTATCAAAATTATCGGTAACATGCTCTGCAGCCTGTTTCGTCAGCGTACCGATATAATAATCCTTTTCAAAAATATTTTTACCGCCATTTGCGGCATAAGTATCTTCCTGATTTTTCCATACCAAATCATGCACTTCCTTCACGTCAAGAAGGAACATCGTATCCTCTACCTGCTCCTTATATGCCGCATCATAATTCTGCATTACCGTTGATATGGCAGCATTGTATGTATGCGCTGCAGTTCCTTCTGTTTTTAAGCTCTTTTCGTCTACAGGTGTAGTATTAACTCCCGTCAAAAGCGAATCGTGAGTAATTTTCTTTATAGCCGCGCGCTCCTTGAGAGTAAAATCATGCAAAAAGCCCGCTTCATTTTCGTAGGCGTTGTAACCGTCGGCGTTGTTTTTATCCTCGCCCTGCCAGTCGCCGCCGGAGCCCTTGTCACCTGTATAAACCGCTAATTTATCCGCTGTCGGAGGATTGCCGTTCCAGTCTACACTTTCTGCGGGAGCCGCGCTCTGGAGCCACGTACGCATATTACTGTCGGGCCAATAGTTTGAGCCGTAGTTCGCACGCTGACTTGAATAGTCGCGCGCATGTGATCCCTTTGTCGCGTTCGTCGTTGCCGCGTCGAACGGCTTTATGGAGATGATTTGGTCGCTGAACATGATTGGATCTCCCTCATGGGTATAACCGATACAGCGCCAAATGATTGGAGCGTTGTTATAATTACCCATTTGGAGATAGTCGCCTACCTTTAAATTCGTCACCCCCGCTGCGCCGGCGCTAATCGGGAATTGTGGGATCAATGAAACCGTTAGCGTCAAAGCCGTCAGGATACTCAGTAGTCTTTTCTTCATTTTCTACATTCCTCCTTAGGGA
>CANPXG010000053.1 GCA_947585795.1 uncultured Clostridia bacterium | reverse complement strand
GGCAAGTAGTCCGCGACGGGTAATGCCGTTATCCATAACAGAGCGCCGAGTAAAATCGGAAGTCGGGTGGTACCGCGGAGTATTATGAGCACACTTCGTCCCAATACGGGACAGAGTGTGCTTTTTAGGCTTATTAAAACTGCGTAATTGATGTTGTAGGGGCGACCCTTGCGGTCGCCCGCTAAGCCGCATCAAAACGGGCGACCGTGAAGGTCGCCGCTACGTAGTCTAATTAAACAGTCCGCTATACCAAATCGGAAGGAGAAATATGATGAAACAAAAACTTGAAGAAATCAGAGCAGCGGCGCACGAAGCGCTTGCGGACGCGGTAAATCTCGACTCACTCGAGCAGCTTCGCATTAAGTACCTCGGCAAAAAGGGCGAGATCACGTCCGTTTTGAAGGGCATGGGCAAACTTGCCGCCGAGGAACGCCCCGTGATCGGCGCACTCGCGAACGAGGTACGCGCACAGGTCGAGGGCATGATCGAAACGAAGAAAGCGGAGATAGCCGCAAAAGTCGAGGAAGCAAAACTCAAAGCCGAGGTGATCGACGTAACGATGCCCGGCAGAGCACAGAAAACGGGCGAGCTTCACCCACTCACAAAGGTAATGAACAACATCAAGGACACATTTATCGGCATGGGCTTTGAAATTGCCGACGGACCCGAGGTCGAGTACGACTACTACAACTTCGAGGCGCTGAACATCCCGAAGAACCACCCCGCCCGCGACACGCAGGACACGTTCTACGTAAGCGACAACATCGTCTTAAGAACGCAAACCTCGGGCATGCAGGTACGCGTAATGGAAAAACAAAAACCGCCGATACGCATAATCGCGCCGGGCAAGGTTTACAGAAGCGACGCGGTCGACGCAACGCACTCACCGGTGTTCCACCAGATAGAGGGACTTGTCGTTGACAAGGGCGTTACGATGGCGGACCTTAAAGGGACGCTCGAAATGTTTATCCACCGCCTCTACGGCGACGAAACGAAGGTACGCTTCCGCCCGCACCACTTCCCGTTCACCGAACCGTCGGCGGAGCTTGACATATCGTGCTTCAAGTGCGGCGGCAAGGGCTGCCCGATGTGCAAGGGCGAGGGCTGGATCGAGATTTTGGGCTGCGGCATGGTTCACCCGAAGGTACTTGCCAACTGCGGCATCGACCCCGAAATCTACTCCGGTTTCGCGTTCGGTATCGGACTCGAACGAATCGCGATGGGCAAATACGACATAAACGACTTACGACTGTTCTTCGAAAACGATCTACGCTTCCTGCGTCAATTCTAAATCATGGACAAAATCATGATTATCGGCTTTTCCGGCTGCGGCAAATCGACTCTCGCAAGACGCTTGGGCGCGGCGCTCGGCATCGAGCCGCTGCATTTTGACACGATACACTGGCTCCCCGGCTGGACGGAGAGCAGTGACGAATACAAAACCGAGCGCGTGCAAAAGGAGCTTGAAAAGGATCGCTGGATAATCGAGGGAAGCTACAGGCGCATACTCTGGAAGGAACGCATCGACGCGGCGGACACAATTATATTCCTCGATTTTAACAGATTCCTGTGTCTTTACCGCGTGATAAAGCGGCGGATAATGTACGCAGGCAAAACGCGTCCCGACATGGGCGCGGGCTGCGAGGAAAAAATTGACTTCGAGTTCCTGCGCTGGGTATTTTGGGACGGACGGAAAAAGCGGAAAAACAATTTGGAATTGATGGAGCGTTTGAAAAATACAGAAGGTAAAAACGCGTATACATTTACAAACCCAAAAAAATTGGAAAAATTTGTTCGAGAGATAGAGAGAATGTAAATTGTGATTTATATGCGTATCGGCGACGTGGACGTAGGGGCGAACCGTGTTCGCCCGTATAAAAGGCCCCCTTGTCAAAGGGGGCTGTCAGCGGAGCTGACTGGGGGATTCCTTTTTGATTTTTATAATGAATCCCTCCACCGCCTTTGGCGGTCCCCCTCCCTTTAACAAGGGAGGCTTACGCCGCCAAATCACAATCTACCACATCCAAAAATAATCGAAAGGAATGAAAACAAATGAACCTACCACTAAGCTGGCTTAACGACTACATGGACATAGACGTTACGCCGAAGGAATATTCTGACACCCTCACCATGACAGGCTCTAAGGTCGAGGGCTTTGAGAACATGGGTGAGGAGCTTGAAAACGTCGTGACCGGCAGAGTACTCACCTGCGAGCCGCACCCCGACAGCGACCACCTGTCCGTCTGCACTGTTGACGCGGGCACGGGCGAAACACTTACAATAGTGTGCGGCGCGCCGAACGTAAAGGCGGACATAACCGTACCCGTCGCACTAAACGGAGCGAAGCTGCCGGGCGGAATTAAAATCAAAAAGACAAAAATGCGCGGCGTGGAGTCGAACGGCATGCTCTGTTCACACGAGGAACTTGGCATAAGCGAGGACATTTTGGGTTACGAGCCGGAGTACGGCATACTGATTTTACCCGACGACACGGAGATCGGCAAGGACATCCGCGACCTTTACGGACTTAACGAAACGGTCGTTGAGTTTGAGATAACCTCGAACCGCCCCGACTGCTTCAGCATAATCGGACTTGCCCGCGAAACGGCGGCATCCTTCGGCAAAAAATTCACCGTACCGGAAATCAAATTCACGCAAAACGACGAGAACATAGCCGACACGCTTTCCGTCGAGGTACTTGACAAGGACAAGTGCAAGCGTTACTGCGCGAGAATGGTAAAGAACGTAAAAATCGCGCCCTCACCCGCGTGGATGCAGCAGCGCCTTCGCGCGTGCGGCGTAAGACCGATAAACAACATCGTTGACATAACGAACTACGTCCTGCTCGAGTACGGACAGCCGATGCACGCTTTCGACCTGCGCGACATAGAGGACAACAAAATAATCGTGCGCCGCGCTTCGGACGGCGAGGTCATAAAGACGCTCGACGGTCAGGACAGAAAGCTCATCGCGGATGACCTCGTGATAGCCGACGGCAAGAGAGCCGTCGCGGTAGCGGGCGTAATGGGCGGCTTCAACAGCGAGGTAAAGGACGACACGACGACAGTTGTATTCGAGTCCGCGACGTTTGACGCGTCATCGGTAAGACTTACGGCGCAAAGGATAGGACTTAGGACCGAGGCTTCCTCGCGCTACGAGAAGGGACTTGACTACAACAACACCGTTCCCGCCGTTGAGCGCGCGTGCCAACTTGTCGAGATGCTTGGCTGCGGCGAAAACGTCGGCGGCATGATCGACGTAATGGGCAACGTAAAGGACATGCAGCCCATGCCGTTCAGACCCGACAAAATAAACGAATTTTTGGGCACGGACATACCGACCGAGGACATGGTGAAGATTTTCGACGCGCTTGAGATCGAAACAGACCTTTACAAAATGACCGTAAAAGCACCGTCCTTCCGTCCCGACCTTGAGGGCGAGGCTGACATCGCGGAGGAGGTAGCGCGTTTCTACGGCTACGACAAGATACCGACGACGTTGCTTTCGGGCGAGGCGACGTGCGGCAAAAAGACTGCAAGACAGCAGCTTTTGGACAGCGCGAACGAGGCATTGACGGCGCAGGGCATGAACGAGATATACACGTACACGTTCGTAAGCCCGTCGATATTCGATAAGCTGAATATCCCGCCCGAGAGCCCGCTGAGGAACACGGTAAAAATCACGAACCCGCTTGGCGAGGACACATCCGTAATGCGCACGACGACGATAGCGAGCATGCTGGAGATTTTGTCGCGCAATTATAATTACAGAAACGCCGAGGCGCGTCTTTTCGAGGCGGGCAAGGTGTTTATACCGACCGAGGAGGGCAAGCTCCCGAACGAGCCGCTTAAGCTCACGTTGGGCATTTACGGCGGCGGCGCTGACTTTTACGATATAAAGGGAGTGTGCGAGAGCTTGTTTGCAAGGCTGCACATCACGGGCGTGAAGTACGCGGCTGTGACGGATGACCCGACGTTCCACCCGGGCAGATGCGCGAAGATAAGCGCGGGCGGCAAGACGCTTGGAAAGATAGGCGAGATACACCCGTCGGTGAGCGCGAGATACGGCATAGAAACGCCGGTATACGTGGGCGAGCTCGACTTTGAGAATATGTTCCTGAACGTAAAATCCGATGTCAAGTTTAAGGAATTGCCGAAATTCCCCGCCGTAACGCGCGACATTGCGATGCTCGTCGATAAGAGCGTGCCGGTATCGGAGATCGAGGCTGTTATAATAAAATCATCGGGAAAGACGCTTGAAAGCGTTGAGCTGTTTGACGTTTACGAGGGTGAGCAGATACCGGAGGGCAAGAAGAGCGTGGCGTACAGCGCCGTGTACCGCGCACCCGACAGAAGCCTTACGGGCGAGGAGGTACAGAAAACGTTCGATAAGGTCGTTCGCAGCCTCGAAGCAAGAATAAACGCCCAACTTCGCTGACACCCGTCGGAAATTTTGGGTAAAACCATAGTAACCATAAATATACGGAGGCGACAAAAATGCGGATCATATTATTTATTATAGGCTTGGCGCTGTCGGCGGACGGATTGTACTACGGCGCGACGACCGGCTTGGGCATGGGCGAAGCGCTTGTCGTTGGTATGGGCGTGACGTTTATACTGTGGAGCGTTTTTTACGACGCGGCGAAAACAAACGGATTTTTGAAGTTTTTAAAAAGACTTTTTATATTTTGTATGGCGGTATTTGTTGCGTACTCATGCGCGGTATGCGCGATAGGACATATGGACAACTCCACATACGACGAAACGTACCTGATAGTCCCGGGCGCGGGACTGAGTGGCACGGGACCGTCGCGCGTGCTTGAGCAGCGGCTTCAAAAAGCGGTTGAGTATTTGAACAGAAATACGTCTGCCACGGTGATAGTATCGGGCGGACAGGGTATAGGCGAGGAAATGGCTGAGGGCGATGCCATGCGCAACTACCTCGTGCAGCAGGGAATAGACTCAAACAGAATAATCGTCGAGGACGACGCGGAAAGCACATACGAAAACTTTCGCTACTCGTCCGCGCTTGTCGGAGGAGCAAACACGGTGTTTATCACGAACGATTTTCATGTGGTGCGTTCGATGCAAATGGCAATATTAAACGGCGTGCACGCAAACCATATAGGCGCGCCCACGCCGATAACGCTCTTACCCGTATCATGCGCCCGCGAGCTTGCCGCCGAGGTCGCGACGGTACGTTATTATATCTGACGCTCCTCACTCTGAGCCTTGGAGTATACGCAGCCGCAGTAATTCTGACGGTACAGACCGTATACCCGCGACAGCTCACAGGAGCGCTTATATCCGTCCCGTTTCTTGAAATCGGAAAACAGGTACGGAACACCGTACATATCGCTCAGCTCTTTCCCTATCTCATTGAGCTTTTGCGCGTTTTTCAAAGGACTTACGGAAAGAGTTGTTGTAAAGTAATCAAAGCCGCCGCTTTTGGCGGCTTTTGCCGTTTCTTCAAGACGCATACGGTAGCACTTAAAGCACCTTTCACCGCCCTCGCGCGCGTTTTCAAGACCTTTTGACATTTCAAAAAACCTTTCACTGTCATACTTACCCTCAACGAGCCTGACGGCGTGCTTTTGCGGCATTTCACTTATGAGGCGCGAAAGCTCCGCGCTCCGCTTGGAAAACTCCTCCTTTGGCGATATGTTCGGGTTGTAGTAAAATACCGTTATATCAAAGTACTCCGACAAATATTCCAGTACATACGAGGAACACGGAGCGCAGCAGCCGTGCAGCAAAAGCGACGGCACGCGCCCGTTTTTTTGTATTTCATCTATCGTTTTATTCAGCACTATCTGATAATTTTCCCTTTGAATGTTTTCTTTCATTGACTTTCTCCCATATTTTATTTACCGCCCATACCGACGCTACTCCCAAAATTACGCCGAAAACCGCGCCGGCTATAACGTCCGACGGAAAATGCACGTAAAGATACAGGCGCGAGAACGCGATAAGCGCGGCGAGCGCGAACGCGGCAGCGCCCGCTTTACGGTGATACATAAATATCGCCGTCGCCGACGAGAACGACGACACCGCGTGTCCCGACGGGAATGAGAACCGACCGGACGGCACTCCTATAATGAGCGACGCGGCGTTTACGAGCGCGCCCTCCGTTTCAAACGGTCTTTCCCGCGCCACCAGTCCCTTTAAAAGTATCGTCGAAAGCAAAAGACCCGCTATAAGCGCGATACCGACCGCCACACCCGCGCGGCGCGTCCTTTTAAAGAACATCATTATAACGGCGGCGGCTACCCACACCGCCCCGCCGCTTCCGAGATACGTTATTATAGGCATCAAAAAATCAAGCAAAGGACATTTAAGCCAGAAAATCGCGTTAAGCGCCGCGAAATCTATCTGTGTAAGCATACTTTCCCACGTCCCCGCACGTATTTTTTCTAATTCTAACACAAGATTTTACGATTGTAAAGCCTTACCAAATAATTTACCGCGCCGTTATTGCAAAAGGTAAAAAAATGTAGTATACTTAATACGAAAAAGAAATTTACGCGAATTTACGCGATTTAAGAAAGGAACCTACGGTAATGAGAAAACTGCTCGCGGTATGGTTCGGCAAAGCACTGACCGTACTGGGTAAAATGATCGGCAAAAAATCCTCGTCCTCACCGGGACACTACGCGCTCAAAATCTGCCCGAACCTCGTGGCGGAGCTTGCTAAGTGCGTAAAGAAGGGCATAATCGTAACATGCGGCACGAACGGCAAGACGACGACGAACAACCTCATGGCTACCGCGCTGGAGGCGAAGGGCTACAAGGTCATCTGCAACCGTCTCGGCGCGAATATGCTCTCGGGCGTAGCGACGACGCTCATACAGGAGATGAACATATTCGGCAAGGTAACCGCCGATTACGCGTGCCTTGAAATAGACGAGGCGTACACGCCGATCGTGTTCGACTATATAAAGCCCGACGTCATGGTTATAACGAACCTGTTCCGCGACCAGCTTGACCGTTACGGCGAGATAGACATAACCTCGGAAATAATCAGCCGCGCGATAAAGAAAACGCCTAACGTGCAGCTTGTGCTGTGCGGCGACGACCCCTTGTGCGTGCAGTTCGGTCAGGGCAGACACAGCGACGCGCTCTACTACGGCATATCCGAAAAGGTGCTGCCGCAGCTTGACGACACGAAGGAGGGGCGGTTCTGCCCGGCGTGCGGCGCGGAACAGAAGTACAATTATTACCATTACAGCCAGCTCGGCGACTTTTACTGCCCGAAATGCGGCTTTAAGCGTCCGAAGATAGACTTTGAGGTAAAAAACGTGTCGCTCGGCACACCGATGCGGTTTACGATAAACGGTCAGCCGATGAAGATAAATTACAAGGGTTTCTACAATATATATAACCTCGTCGCGGTGTACGGCGCACTGAGTGCGCTCGGCGAGAGCACGGACGATTTTGAAAAGCTGCTCGAGGCGTACAAGCCGCAGATAGGACGTATGCAGGAGTACAAATTCAACAAGCCCGTGATACTGAGCCTTTCAAAAAACCCCGCCGGCTTTAACCAAGCTATCTCCACTGTCAACACCGACAAGCGTAAAAAGGACGTAATAATCGCGATAAACGACAAGGCGAACGACGGGCGCGACGTGTCGTGGCTGTGGGACGTGGACTTTGACAAAATAGCTGACGAAAACCTTCTGACGCTAACCACCACGGGCATACGTGTGTACGACATAAGTTTGCGCTTCAAATACGCGGACGTGAAGGTCGATATGATAACGCACAGCATGGCTGACGCGGTGACCGCCGCGCTAAAGACCGACAGCGAGGTCGTGTACGTGCTCGTAAACTACACCGCGCTCTACTCGACCGAGGCGGTGCTCAAAAAATTGGGAGGTGAAGCGTGATGAAAATAAAAATACTTCATCTCTACCCCGACCTTTTAAACCTGTACGGCGACAAGGGAAACATAGAATGTATGCGAAAGCGCCTCACGTGGCGCGGCATTGACGCGCAGGTACAGGCTTACACCTGTGACGACACGGGCTTTGACCTGTCGGACGTTGACATCGTATTTATCGGCGGCGGCTCCGACAGGGAGCAAAAAATAGTATGTCACAGACTTTTGGAGCATAAGGACGCGCTAAAGAGCTACGTCGAGGACGGCGGCACGCTCGTCGCGGTGTGCGGCGGCTACCAGCTTTTGGGCAAGTACTACAAGCTTGAGGACGAAACGATAGAGGGACTTAACATACTTGACATTTACACCGAGCAGGGCAAAAAGCGCCTTATAAGCAACATAATATTAAAGCCCGATTTTATCGAGGGCGAGATCGTCGGCTTCGAGAACCACGGCGGAAGGACGTATATAGGTTCCCACTCACCCTTGGGCAAGGTCGTTTACGGCTACGGCAACGACGGCAAAAGCGGCGCGGAGGGCGTTGTTTACAAAAACGTCGTCGCGACGTATCTGCACGGACCGCTGCTCCCGAAGAATCCGAAGCTGTGCGACTATATACTGACGAACGCGATAAAACGTAAAGCTCCCGACTTCGAGGGACTTAAGCCGCTTAAAGACGAGCTTGAAAACACAGCGAACGACTATATAGTAAACAGATTTAAGAAATAAAAAAATACTTTCCTCACACGAGCTAAAGTATTGACATTTCCACATTTTCATGATAGAATACAGACACAAGTACAAACAGGGGCAGCAAAACGGCTGTTTCTATTGCAAAATTTAAGTTACAAAGCAGAATTACAAATTCTACCCTATAACCGCCCTACTGCAATAGGGCGGTTATTTCTTTATTATCCATACAATAAGCAAAATTAAGATAAGGTTTATCGTTATTTCGCTCATGATATTTCCTTTCCGAAACAACCGCCTACCGCCCCGAGCTTGTACAGGAGCCTGTCGGCTGTGTGTATTTTATCACATTGTGTAACATTTTGCAATATATTTACAATATAACAATACAAATATCTTGCGGATTTTGATATGTTGTGTTAAAATATTAATAGGAACAAATAAAAGCAAAGGACTGACCTTCGGTATGGAGAACAATTTCTCCCCAAACCTAAAACCGAATAACAGCGCGCTTTCTTTTTTTAATACGGTAACGAAAAAAGCGCGGACATTTTTTTTACTTGCGGCTCGCGTCATAAGCGCGCCGTTTAAAAAGCTTTGGCGTTTTCTTTGCTCAAACGCCTCTTTCGCGCGCTTTGCTTACGTGGACTTTCCCCCAAAGCGCGACAGGGCGATAGCCTTTGTAAAAAAACATTGGTTAAGATGCGCGGCTTTCGCCGTCATACTTGTCGCCGCGCTCACGGCGCTCCTTTGCGTCACGCTTAAAAACACCGAAAACTCCGACTATCACACCGTCGGCGACGACAGCGCCGACTTCGGCATGGTGCTTCAGCACTACTGCACCTTTGACCACAGCGAAAAGACGCATATAGCGGTAAAGCTGAGCTGGGAGGACGGCGCGGTCGATTTAAACAATAACAAGGCGCAGCTTCGCATAAACGCGCAGGTCTACCCCGTGAACCTGCCGGACGCGAAGATAAAATGGAGCGTGTCCGACAAATCGATAGCGACGGTGTCCGGCAGCGGCAAAATCGACGTTACAAACCCGGGCAAGGTCAAAATAACGGCTTCGCTCGTCGGCTACGGCAAAAGCGCGCAAGCGTCGCTTTCCGTAAGGCAGCCTGTGACGGGGCTTTTCATGCCGACAAGCACCATGACGCTGTACACAAACGGACCGAGCAGACTTTTACAGGCGCGGGTATTCCCCGAGAACGCGACGAACTCAAACATCGTGTGGCGCTCGAAGAACACGAAAATAGCCCGAGTGGACGAAAACGGCTCCGTAAAGCCGGTAGGGACTGGCATGACCGAGATCATAGGCACGACCGAGGACGGCGGCTTTGAAGCCAAGTGCTTCGTCACCGTTGTGAATCCGTCGGTCGATGTTGAGGAGCTTACCGTGCGCAACGAGGGCGATATGTACATAAACGTGGGCGGCAGCGTGAGCGCCGTAGTCACCGTTTCACCCTCCAACGCGCGCAATAAGACGCTCTCGTGGTCAAGCGACAACGAGGATGTGGCTGTTGTGAGTCAGACGGGACGCATACGCGGCGTCGGCGAGGGCGCGGCGTACATAACGGTATCGAGCGTGAACGGAGTGACGCAGAGCTTCCGCGTGCGCGTCGGCGAGGCGCAGGGCGAGGATCCGTTCGACTTAGCGCCCGAGGTAATAGAACTGCCCGCGCAGGGAGCCGTCACATATACCTCATACGACACGACCTTCCCGCAGGCTGTGCGCATACAGATGATGCAGGACCCGCCGCCCAATCTGTGGGTGTCGGGAACATTCACGACCGCCACGGAGGCGGAAACGGCGGAATATATGAACCCGAACAACTACTACACCGACGCTTACAAATACCAGTTCCTCGACCTTTCCCGCGCGAACAACGTGAGCGCCGACGTGCTTGACGCTTACCTTGCCGACAAGGGCGTTTTAAGCGGCATGGGCTCGGTATTCGCGGAAGCGGCGAAAAAGTACGACGTGAGCGAGGTCTACCTCGTCGCCCACGCCTGCCTCGAATCCGGCAACGGAACGTCCGAGCTTGCGCGCGGCGTTGAGGTAAACGGCGAAACCGTGTACAATCTGTTCGGCATAAACGCCTACGACGCAGATCCCATCGGCGGCGGCTCGAGCAAGGCGTACTCCGAGGGCTGGACGAGCGTCGAGGCGGCGATAATGGGCGGCGCGGAATGGATAAGCCGCTACTACATAAACAGCCCCGACGGCAGACAGAACACGCTCTACAAAATGCTTTGGAACCCCGAAAACCCGGGCGTGCACCAGTACGCGACCGATATAGGCTGGGCTGTGAAGCAGGCTGTGAGCATAGAGAGGATCTTCTCCTCGTTTGACGGCGCTTCGCTTTCGTTCGACGTGCCCGTTTACAACGGACAAATACCGCCGACCGTAAGCCCCGACGTATAATAAAACGGTACAAGACTTAGTTACAGGTGATTGAATTATGAAAACGGTGCAAGACATATCAATAAAAAAAGCCGCGTTCATAAACGCGTCCGCGAGCTACGCGTGCGTCGTTTTGCAAATCGTGTTTAACGGCATACTTGCGCGTATCCTCTCTCCCGAGGACTACGGCGTAGTCACCGTTATCACCGTTTTTACGACCTTTTTCACCGTCATATCCAACATGGGTATAGGACCGGCGATAATACAGAACAAGGAACTCAGCGAGGACGATATAAGCAACATATTCTCCTTCAACTTCTACGCGGCGATCGTCGTTTCACTTGCGTTTATCGCGTTTTCCGTGCCGATGTCGAAGTTTTACGGAAACAGCCTCTACATACCGATAGGCGCGCTGTTGTCGATTTCGCTCTTTTTCCACACGATGAACATAATCCCCCACTCCTACCTTTTAAAGCAAAAGCGCTTTATGGCGATAGGCGTGAGAATGATAATAGTGAACCTCACGAGCAACGCCGCCGCCGTAGTGCTTGCCCTGATGGGCTACAAGTACTACGCTCTCGTATGGCAGGCGATAGTGAACGCCCTTGTGCAGTTTCTGTGGAACTACAGCACCACAAGGATAAAATTCAAGCTGAAATTCAGCTTTTCGGGACTTAAAAAAATACTGTCCTTCTCCATGTTCCAAATGGGCTACAGCATAATAAACTACTTCTCGAAGAACATGGACAATCTGCTTATCGGCAAATACATGGGCGATAGCGCGCTCGGCTACTACGACAAGGCGTACAAGGTCACGCTCTACCCGCAAAATAACCTCACGAGCGTGATAACGCCGACGCTTCACCCGATTTTGTCGCAGCACCAAAACGACAGGGAATACATATACAAACGGTACATGGAAATAGTGAAAATACTCTCACTTTTGGGACTTTTCATCGGCATTTACTGCTACTTTGCCTCCGAGGAAATAATAGGCATACTCTTCGGCTCGCAGTGGTGCGCATCCGTGCCGTGTATCGCGATGCTGAGCCTGTCCATATGGGCGCAGATGATCACGGGCAGCGCGCAGGCGATATTCCAAAGCGCCGGACATACCCGCAACCTGTTCATATCGGGACTTTTCACAATGGCGCTCACCGCCGCGGCGATAACCGCGGGCGTACTTGCCGGCGACATCGTAAAAATCTCCCTCTACCTCACCATAGCCTTCAACATCAACTTTTTCGTCACATACTACTACCTCATAAAAAAGACGCTCGGCATGAGCTACCTCCGCTTTTTAAAAAGCTTCATACCCGACCTGTGCATCGCCGCCATTGTGACAGCGGCGGGTATCGGCGCAAGCTTCATCACCGCCGACCACCTCATCACGACCGCCTTCATAAAAGGCGTGATCATGGGCATAGCTTACATAGCCGGACTTTTAATATTCAAACAATACAAACACCTGATTTCATTTATCAAAAAATAACAGCACGGAATATCTTCACCGCCTCCGTAATATACAAATATTACGGAGGTGGTTCTTATGTTCAGGGGCTGCAAACTCAGACAAAAAGAGGTAATAAACATCACGACCGCCGAACGCCTCGGCTACGTAAGCGACGTTGAGATAAGCGAAAAAACCGGCACAGTCGAAGCGATAATCGTACCGCGCCGCGGCTGTTTTTTCCGCCGCATCATAGGCGGCGGCGAACTCATAATCCCTTGGAACGCGATACA
The DNA here is from genome assembly GCA_947585795.1 of uncultured Clostridia bacterium. Lineage (GTDB taxonomy): Bacteria > Bacillota > Clostridia > UBA1381 > UBA1381 > Hominilimicola. The sequence continues at coordinate 2,177 of CANPXG010000053.1, read as the reverse complement.
AGCCGTCGGCGACGACTTAGTACTCGTGCGCCTTTTTAACGCCGACATTGAAAAATTAACTTGAAAAATTTTGGAGAATATTGTATAATTATCTAAAATAATAAAAACATAAAGATAGGAGAAACACAGATGAAATGTCCATATTGCGGTTTCGGAGAGAGCAAGGTCATCGACTCACGCCCGACCGACGAAAGCAACTCGATAAGAAGACGGCGCGAGTGCCTGAAATGCCAAAAACGCTTCACTACATACGAAAAGCTTGAGGCGATCTCACTTGTCGTAATAAAAAAAGACCGTTCGCGCCAACCCTACGACCGCGGCAAAGTACTGAAAGGAATAATCACAGCCTGCGAAAAACGTCCCATATCCCTCACGGACATGGAAAAAATCGCCGACGACATAGAAAACGAGCTCTACCGTTCGACGACGCGCGAATTTGAGAGCACGATGATAGGCGAGAAGGTCATGGAACGGCTTAAAAAACTGGACGAAGTCGCATACGTACGCTTCGCGTCCGTGTACAAGAGCTTCGACAATATCGAAACGTTTATGGCAGAGCTTCAGGGACTTATCAATGACAGATAATTTAAAAATCGACCTGCACACTCACTCCACCGCGTCCGACGGGACGTTTACGCCGACGCGCCTTGCGGAGATGGCGAGGGAAAAGAACGTCGCCGCCGCGGCGCTTACGGACCACGACACCGTTGACGGCGTGCAGGAGTTTTTAACTGCGTGCGCCGAGAACGGCGTTGAGGGGATAGCCGGCGTGGAGATGAGCGCGAAGTACAGGAAAGAAATGCACATAGTCGGGCTGTTTGTCGACACGGACGACACGGAATTTCGCGCGAAGCTCGAAGAGCTGCGCGGCATGCGCGAGAAGCGCAACCGCGAGATGCTTTACCTGCTCGCGAAAAACGGCTTCGACATAACCGAAACGGACATAACATCACAAAAAGACGGAGCGACGATGGCGAACACGGGCAGAGCGCACATAGCCCGCGCGATGGTGGAGAAGGGCTACGCGAAGAGCACGGGCGACGCGTTCGCGAAATATCTGAAGAAGGGCAAGCCGTGTTACGTTGAGCGCGTGACGTATTCGCCCGAGGAAACGATACAGATCATAAAAGCGGCTCACGGCATTGCCGTGCTTGCGCACCCCGTGTATATAACTATGGGCTACGACAAGCTTTACAGCCTCATGAGCCGCCTTAAGAGTTACGGAATAGACGGCATGGAATGTTATTATAACTGTTACACGGAGGAGTTTTCCGAAATGTGTATGGACATATGCGAAAAGCTTGACCTTTTGCCGTCGGGCGGCAGCGATTTCCACGGAAATAATAAGCCGACGGTCGCGCTTGGTGCGGTATCGACCGGCACCGTCCCCTACACCGTCCTCACCGCCCTAAAACTCTCCGCCCACCATTAGCCTCCCTTGTCAAAGGGAGGGGGACCGCCGAAGGCGGTGGAGGGATTCCCCGTAGGGGCGAACCGTGTTCGCCCGCCGTTAGCCTCCCCTTGAGGTGAACGACGCTTTAGCGTCGTAGGCATAGAGCTTTGCTCGTATGCCGTAGCAAGGGGAAGGTGTCAGCGTAGCTGACGGATGAGGTGTCGTAGGGGCGGTCATCGGCCGCCCGCTTTTAGCCTCCCTTCACTACGGCGTTTGTTGCTCCGCAACACGCCTACAACACTTGCGTTAGGCCCCCTTGTCAAAGGGGGCTGTCACGCGCAGCGTGACTGGGGGATTCCCCCCGTAGGGCGGGCTGCCCTCAGCCCGCCGTTTGTTCGCAAACGAACACGCCTACAACACTTGCGTTAGGCCCCCTTCACTACGGCGTTTGTTGCTCCGCAACACGCCTACCACACGCTTTGCGTGTGGTTCACTTGTCAAAGGGGGCTGTCACGCGCAGCGTGACTGAGGGATTCCCCCCGTAGGGCGGGCTGCCCTCAGCCCGCCGTTTGTTCGCAAACGAACACGCCTACAACACTTGCGTTAGGCCCCCTTCACTACGGCGTTTGTTGCTCCGCAACACGCCTACCACACGCTTTGCGTGTGGTTCACTTGTCAAAGGGGGCTGTCACGCGCAGCGTGACTGAGGGATTCCCCCCGTAGGGCGGGCTGCCCTCAGCCCGCCGTTTGTTCGCAAACGAACACGCCTACAACACTTGCGTTA
>CANPXG010000052.1 GCA_947585795.1 uncultured Clostridia bacterium | reverse complement strand
ATCTGATGCGCCTCGAAGTCCGTTTTCTTGCCAAGCTTTATAACCCTGTTTTCCGCCATAGTCGAAGCCCACATCAGGTTGCTGCGCGCCGCATAGTCCGTCGGATCTTCAAGCGCGATCGGGAGATTATGAATTACGCTTTTCATCAGGGCTTCGGCTATATCGTCGGAAACATTGTTTTCGTCCGGCTCGCTGAAATATATTTCCATTATGTGGCTCAGCGTGTCAAAGCAGTGTTCAGACTGTCTTTGAAATTATGCTGTATACATAATATAGCAGCAATGGCAGCATAAAACGGAATGCCGTTTTTTCTTACAGTGTCAATTAAAAAGCAAGCAAAAACAGCTATAACAGTTTTTCCTGTTCGCCCTCCAACTCTCCAAAAATTAGTTTTCATAAATGCCTTTGAGGGTACACTGCGCTAAGATATGCCCATCCATTGCCCGATAAAGTTCATTTAGCAAAAATCCCTGTCCTATATCCAGCATTTTATCTATTGCGAATACATGAAGCTCATAAATATGTGGCTGATCGGGCGGCGTCATGCCGCCATAGTAAGAAGATAATCGGGCAGACTGTTCGCCGCCCTGTATGCTCGTCCAACTATTTCTTCCTTGAACAAAATCCGTTGCAGTCTGACTTTCATTATCCCTTATCTCAAAACGGGTTATATTTGCCGCAAGCCAATGTATCCATGCAAAGCCGCCTGTTACCGGATAAGCGTCCTTATCTTCCAAAACAATCGCAAGTGACACTGTTTTTTCGGGTGCGTTTTCTACCTTAAACGGCAATGAAAAGGTAGGAATGTGGTTTTCATTAAATTGTGTTCCATGCCCTCCATACTGGGGCTGTATAATGCCGTTAATTATTCCGCTGCTTGTTACATTCATGTTCAATACCTCCAATCAATTTTATGGAAATATTATAAGCAGTCAATTTTGAATAGTAAATTACCCACTTTTTTGTGGGTGTCAATCCGGGATAACGCCCTTTTCCTCTAAGATATGTTCCATTCCATTCATTTTTAGGTAGTCAATCCCTATGTGCTGCATGATTCTCAATGCTTCCAATATCTGCGCTCCCATATCTTCTGTCAATGAATACTCAACCTGAAGAGGATAGCCCTCAAAAGATTTCTTTTCAACAAAGCCGTAGTCAAGCAATTCTTTCAAATGCTCCAACAGCATTTTTTGTGTAATTCCGTCTATATCTCTTTCCAGCTTTGCAAGAGAAGTAGCCCCCAAACGCAACCGCCATAATATAATCGGCTTCCATTTTCCCTTTATCATGTCATGCACAAGTTCTAAAGGACAGGTATATTCTGTACGCATTTTCCATTAGCAAAACCTCCTATCTTCGTAATTATACGCATTATTTCACAATTCGACAATAGAAAACATGATGTTTTGCATTTCCAAAACTTTTTAGAGATGACAGATTTTCCTTTACTTTTCAATATTTTGATTGTGATTTGAGTTTCCTGCATAATCAAATTGTGGCTCTTTAAGCTCGAATATAAAATTTTCCCTATTCACTGCTCCTACAACTTTGTCACTATCATAAAGTTTAAGCAAAAATTCGGCTACTTGTGCGCTGGTATGATATATGCTAAAGGTCTTATCATAATCATATTCGGTTACATCATTAGCAACTTTTCCAAACTCCGTCTTTGTTGCTGCCGGGGCTAATACCTTTGCCTGCATTTTACAGCCGTTCTCTTGTAATTCCCATGCTAATCCCTCTGTAAATGTACTAACATAGAATTTAGCGGCACAATAAGTAATGGCAGTAGGCACAATCGTATAGCCGCCAGCAGAAGAAATATTGATAAGCTGTGTCCCCTCTACATCTTTGAAATCTCGTACAAACAGCGAAGAAAGAACCGTGAGAGCTTCCACGTTTAAGTGAAGCATTTGTCTGATTTTGTTCAAGTCTTGATGACTTACGGTGTCACAGTTTCCAAAACCAGCATTGTTAATCCATGTCTGCAACGGATACCCCTTAATTTCTTCATACAGTCGAAAAACATTGCCTGAAACGGATAAGTCTGTAGCTTTGATTATAATATTCAATGCCGGATAGCACGATAAAATCTCCTGCTTTAATACTTCCAGTCTATCCTTTCTGCGGGCTACTAAGATTAGATTGCTGCCACGTCTTGCAAATGCTTTTGCCGTTTCATACCCAATACCTGAACTTGCACCAGTAATCACGGTATATTTTTCTGTATTGCGAACCATTTACAAAGCCTCCTTGTTTTTGATATAATGCAAGTATACAATGTAGAGTAAACTCTATGTCAAGAGATAGGAAGTGATTTTTTTGGAATATTCCATAGGTGAATTTTCAAGACTAACAAATTTAGGAATACATACTTTACGCTACTATGAGCATGAGCATTTAATCACACCGGGACGCAACTCCAGTAACCGCCGTTGTTATACCGATAAAGACCTCGCTTGGATTGAGTTTATCAAGCGTCTAAAAGACACGGGTATGCCAATCAAAGAAATCCAACATTACTCTGAATTACGTGCAGAGGGTGAGCCCACTTTATCTGAGAGAATACAAATACTTATTTCTCACAGAAAAGCCCTTAATGAACAAATCGATCAATTACAAGAACACATGAAAAAATTAGACGAAAAGATTAAATTTTATCAGTGTGAAATTGAAAATGCCACAAGGGAATAATGTATGTTTTTGTTCTTATGCCATTAATGATATAAAAAATGAGATGGATTCCGTAGTAGTCGGCATTGTGGGAATGTGCATAATGCTTGGTCTTTGGTTTCTTTGGTTCGGAATAGTGCGGTGCTGGCGGTCTATCGCTTGTTTTCGGTTACTTGCTTCTTTACCGTACATGAGCATTTACGCAGATCGAGAAGCGTATCATCGAAAATACCCGTCACAATATCTATGTTCCGACCGAGATTTGCGAGGATCCCTCTCGCGTTTTCGGGTGTGTTCTCGAATGGGATCAACTGAAAATGAATATCGGGGCAATGCTCGTGTATCCTCGGCCATAAGTCTGTCAAAATCTGCGCCGGGGTCATGGGCGACGTGCCTATGCGTATAACATTTTCGCTTTCGCTCATCGCCCGGCGCGCGCGCAAAACCGTTTCGCGCATATACTCTATTATGTATTTCGAGTCCTTGTAGAGCGAATTTCCCGCCGGAGTGAGCGTAAGTCCGCGGTGAGTGCGCTCAAACAGCGGCGCGCCAAGCTCCGTTTCAAGCTGATTGACCTGCTTGATAACAGCCGTGGACGTGATAAACATCTCCTCCGAAGCCTTGTTGAAGCTCCCCGCCTCGACTACCCGCACAAATGTTTCAAGCTGCGCAGTATTCATTTTTACACCCACCTCCCGATTTTTTCGGCTATATTATATATATTATAGCAACACCTTTGGGCGGTAAGTCAATAGGATTTGGGGAAAGTTTATAAAAAGTTTACAAATATATAGTCCTATCGTTTCGTCCCCGCGAAAGCAACTGAGGGCTGCCCCGTCAGGGTGTCCGTGCTGATTATACTTGCCAACAGGTATTACTGCATATTTAGGCATTACCTCCTTAGGATGTGATTTAGGATTTCACATTCTTTAGCAAGCAGTGTGTTCATATACTCGTCATGTTGTCAAGGGTAAATGAAATATTTTTGAAATTTTTTCAGTCATAACAGAGAATTTACGAAATAAAACAGAGCGCTATCCCGCGTAAGCGTCGGATTTCCATTTCCCGCTGAAATAGAATATAAGCCTTATCCACAGCGGCGTGAAGCCCGCCAGCGCGTCGCCGAGCCAGAAGCCGTAGTGCTGCATTTTGAAGCCGAGCCCGAACAGCAGCGCAAGCCCTATACGCAGTATTATGCCATCGCATATCGCGGTCGCAAAGTTTACGATATAGTTTCCGCTGCCGTTTATCAGCGCGTTCATTCCCGAACGGGCCGCGCTTCCGAAGAATATCATCAAACTGTTCTTCCCCTTCAGGATGACACAGTGTCCTCAATATCTCTCGTATCTCCACTCTTTTCTCCTTATATGTTGTAACAGACAGGTCACGATCTTATTATACAAAATTGGAGCTTCTATGTCTATTTCATCTTTTCAACCACACGACTATCGCGTGGTTTTTTGCACACAAAAAGAGTTCACCTCCTCCGAAGCATACTCTTTTCAATATCTTATTCACCCAAGTCATTACTGTACGGATACACCACCGGCGTAACCTCTGTAAGCGGTTTCATGGTGCCTACCTTATCCCATACCATCAGCTTTACGTCGCCTATTTCGGTGTTTTCGGGAATGGTTATCGGCTCCTCGAAGTAATTCATGTTATCGGACAGCTCAGCCTCGGTCGTATTTACCATGACGAGCGCGCCGTCCGTGTCGTAGAACGCGAGGATCAAATCACAGCTTACCGTTTCTCCGTCCTCGGGCATCTCCGCCGGCTGCGCCAATATATACGCCGTCAACTCACCCTTTACATCCTCCATATACTCTAAGATGTTATCCTCCGCGTCAGTGAGATACGCGTCAGCGAAGATATATGTGTCCTCGGGAATTATCGTAACATAACCCTCCAAGTACCATATCTCTGTCAAACTGTCGTCGACGGTATTTATCTCAATATCACTTACCGGCAGAACATATCCGTCCACTTCAACGTCGGACTTCGCTTTGAATACGAGCACACAAGCTTCGGCGGCTGTAAGATTGTTTACCGTGCCGCGCACCGTCACGCTGCTTTCACCCACTGTTACCGATACGTCCGAAACAGGCACATCATCGCCCGCCTCAAGGCCTACGTACTCAAACTTATTGCTGTCAAAGCTAAGCGTATAACGGAAGTCTTTTATGGCTTTTTCTGAATAGACATACGCCGGCAGACGGAATGTCCGTCCCGCTTTACATGCCGATTCTCCCGCGTCGAGCAGAACACGGTTTGTGTCGCTCGGTTCCTCCTCCGACGGCGCTACGGTGTAGGTGAATGTGACTGCGTCACTCATCGCATAGCCGCGTTTTGCAGCCATCACCCGAATTGTCGTGTCACCGGTTATGACTATATCACCTGTGTATTTCTTGTAGTTATTCTCTTCAAGCGAGTCGCCGAAGGCGTAATAAATCTCCGCCCCGGAAGTCGTACAGAGCAGCTTTACCGTAGTTCCGACCTCAACCTCGCCTGTGACGCTCGCAACAGGAGTCGCTACCTTTTCGACTGTTACTGTTTCACCCGCGACATTGCTGACATTCATGCCGTACTTAACGGCGATAGCTTTTATCTCCGCCGATTCCGTAAGCTCGATCGAAGCCGTATATTTTTTCGATTCTGTTGCCGTCGGATTTGTTCCGTCGGTCGTATAGTAAATGTCCGCGCCCTCCGTCGCGCACGAGATTATCACGCGCTTACCGCCGTAGAAATCAGCCGTTTCAATAAGCGGCGTTTCGACTGTTTGCGTCGGAGCCGGTCTTTCAAGCACCGCTATGGTAAACTCCGCCGTTTGACCGCTGTATGTCACCGTAACGGTCTGCGCACCTATATTGTCCGTCGAGCCGCTTACGGTGCAGTCGTCGTTATCGACGAACTCAGATGTATTATTGTTATAGAACGCGGTAATTACCATACCTTTCGTATCAAGCTCGTCGCCCCGATAATATGTGAGCTTGTCGGGTTTATGAGTAATCGCAATACTTGTCAGCGATTTCGCTATTACATTTATATTAAACTCCGCCGTCTTACCCGCGTATGTGACAGTAACTGTCTGAGTGCAGAGCCGCGATGTGTCGTAGCCCGAAAGCGTGTAACCGTGCGCCTCAAACGTGTCGCCGTTACCGCAGTCGGCTGTGACTATCAAGCCGGACGCGTCAAGCGGCATTCCCTCGATAATTGTCGTGTGTGTTGGTTCTTGCTCGATGCTTATACCCTCAATATTTTTAATCGAAACAGTTATCGACTTCGGCTCGCTGTCGGTGTGGTTATCGTCGCCCACTACCTTGTACCAAACGGTGTAATCGCCGGCGTCTTTACCTGTCGGGATTTTTTCCGAATAATCGCCGTTTTCGCTCGTGCTGTACATAAGCGTTCCGTCGTCGGTTTTGCCCGTTACGAGATACTGATCCTTATTCTTAAACACAAGCTCGTTCGCCCATACCGATGCCGTCGGAGTCGCCTTTTCAATCGTCACTTTAACATTCAGCGTAACCGGCTCGACTCCGTATGTATCGACGCTCATAAGCACATAGTCGGGTGATTTCTCCGCTGCCTTGACCGTGAGAGAATATTCGCCGACGTTAGCATCCTTCGGGATAATAAGATCGTCGCCCGTGACGGACGCGCCGATAGTGTTGCCGTTCGCTATCGTATATGTGAATTTACCTTTCGTATCATCTTCATTCTCATACGCCATATACTGCGACAGATCCAGAGTTTTACCCTCGCCGTAAGTCAGGTTTAAGGGGATCTCGTCACTGTCGCCGCCGAAGCCGTCGCCTCCGACCGCATACACGGTTATATCCTCGGTAACGGGTGTTTCCTCATCAAACTTTTCACCGTTTACATCCTGTGTTGTTGCCCACTTTACAAATGTATAATTATCCTTTTCGGGATTTTCCGGCATTTCCACAGTACCCGGATTTGTATATTTTACGAAGTATTCTTCGTTTTCCTGCGTCGCGAACGTGACCTTCAGCACCTTTTTGCTTTCCTCGCTCGTAAGCACGGGATTTGCGTCCGCTTCTTCGCCGAGCTTTTGTCCCCACGCCTGTGTTTCCTGACCGTTTTGCAAAGACCACGTTACCTCGCCGGAATTAAACTCCTCCGCTGTTTTTGACGTGCCGGCGCGTCCGGCGCCGCAGGTATCAAGGTAGTAGCAGTTTTCAATGCTGCCGGTGTTTCTTGCGGCAATACCGCCTCTTAATCTGTCATCGTATTCGCAGATGACCGCACCCACATTATAGCAGTTTTTTATGCTGCCGTAGCTATTATCTCCCGTAATGCCGCCCGCATCGTTACCTATTTTGCCTCTTTGTATGACCGTGCCCGTGTTATAGCAATTTTCAATGCTGCCGCCGTTGTTGGATCCCGCAATGCCGCCTACATCAGAGGAGAGTCTAATCTCGAGAGTGCAATCACTGTGGCAGTTTGAGATAGTGCCATTGTTTTCTCCAACGATACTGCCCACATCGCCATCGCCGTTGACACTGCCCGAAACTGTTAGATTTTTAATTGTACCGGCAGAACGGCAAAACAAACCACCCCGACTGCCGAAAGTGCCTGGTACGTAAAGTCCGTTTATTGCGTGACCGCCGCCGTCAAATGTGCCTTGAAAACTATTGTCGCGCGTTCCGATCGGCGTCCATTTAGCGCCGCCGAGATCTATATCCGCCGTCATCTTAAAATACTCGTCTTTGCCGCCGTCCTCGTCGCCGTTAATATAATCGCGGAACGCCCCGAGCTGATCCGCGGTGGCAATTTCATACGGACTGTCCTCCGTGCCGCTGCCGCCGTTTGCGCCGTCAAACGCCGCCGACGCGGTCAGAGAAAACGCCGGTATCATGGCAAGTACCATTGACAATACGACCGTTAAACTTAAAATTCGTTTTCTCATTTTTCTGCCTCCAATTCGTTTTATTCAAATGTATATTATACCACTCCTTTCATGCCCCTGCAAGCACTGTTCGTGTCAAAAAAGCATGTTTCGTACCACACCCCACCCCACAAATGTGCAAACATAGTGCGGGGGATAGTCCGCCTCCTTATAAAATCCCAACCCATATCAAAGGCACTTTTTAAATTAATGATAACGCGCCCTAAAAATCCGCGCGGCTCATACCGAGCAACGCGAGCAGCGGATGCACAGGCAACAAAATCCCCCACACAAAAAAGGAGCATATGCTCCTTTTTTATTTCATCAGCCCGCGGGCTGTTCTATCTTTGACACGTCATACTCAAGCTCGGGATATTTAAGCGTAAGTCCGTTATAGGTGTACAGTATACCGTTGCCGCTATAGTTGTTGACGTACACTTCCTCCTGCTCGGGGAACAGCTTAATTGCGTGAGGTCCGTCGGGAAGCTCTATATTGAGCGTCCTAACATTTACTGTTTCCTTGACGATTTCGTTTCCGCCCTCGTCCTTGCCCGGAATATTGATTACCTCGTCAGTTACAACAGCCGCTTTATCGTACGGCTCTCCGTCAACGTACACCGGAACCTCGCTGCCCGCTTCAAGGGAGTTCGCATTTGTGAGAGTAATATGCGCGGTGTAGGTGTAGTTGTCCGGGGTGTGAGCCGTCGTGGTAATTCTTCCCAGTGTTACGGGTAAGTCAAGCGGTTTCGTACCGTTTTCGGTAAGTGATTTGATGTATGCGGTGACTGTTTCCGTAAGTCCGCTGCCCTCCGCGATCATATCCTCCGTGCCGATTATATAGTCGTGCGACGCGAGAATAAGCTTTGTCGTATCGTCATCCTTTTCCAGCGCGGTTTTGTCTTCGTTTTCAAGCGTTATGCTTTCAATCTTCCCACCGACAGGGTTGTTCGGATTGTACCTGATACGCATACCTCCTATCTGCGGGAAGCTGCCCTCGTAGCTTGCCGTCAGGAATCCCGTTTCCGTATCCTGCGCCGTCACGCCGATTTCTTCGTTTTCACCGCTTGATTGATTATATTTAACACTTGAAATATATCCCTCGAGAGCCTCGTAAAGCTTCTTCGGAGTTATCTTCATTATGCGCACATTGTTCGCGAACGGCAATGCGTTTATGATATGACCGATCGTGATTTTGCCGTTAGGTACGCTCGCGCGGTAACCGCCGCCGTTTTCAATCGCGACTATCGGCAAATTCTTATATTCGTCGGGAACGATATTTTTCGCCTCGTCGATCATTGCGTCACAGATAAGACTGCCGAAGTTCGTTTCACCGACGCGTCCCTCGGAGATCAAGCCTCTTATCGAGCCGCCCCAAAGCGTTGTTTTCGTTTCACCGATTTCCTGCTCAAGCGTTTTGCTAAGCTCCGCGTTCTCTTCGGTTATTGTATTTGTAACCTGCGCGTCGGGCGTTATATTATCGAAGAACGCACGTGAAAGCATTGTTTCACTTATTTCTACACCGCCGTTTTCATCGACGTTGATTTCCATTCTGCCGACGTTTACGCTGCCCGTGCCGGTCTGTGCGATTGTAATATCGCCGACCTTTTCATTTACCTCATGATGTGTGTGACCGTCGATAATAGCGTCAAGCTCCGTGTCCTTGAGTTTATCGGCAAGCTGCCTGCTCGTGCACGCGCCTTCGTCCGTTTCACCCATATGCGTGAGCGCTACAATTACGTCCGCACCCGCTTCATCAAGTTTTTGTACTTGTTCTTGCGCGACCGTGACCTCGTCCTTAAAGTCAATGCCCGCTACGTTTTCGGGCTTTGTCGAGGTTACCGTATTCTGTGTCGTAAGCGCGAATATGCCCACCTTTACGCCGTTTTTATCTATTAAAACGTTTGCGCCGTTATTCTTATCACTGTCGGCGCACAAAAGCGCGTCGCCCTTGTACGTGTTCGCCGATATGATTGGGAAGTTTGCCAAATCCCTAAGCTCTTTGAACCGGTCAAGACCGTAGTCAAATTCATGGTTGCCGGCAGCCATAACATCGTATTTTGCAGCGTTCATTATTTTTATTACGCTCTCACCCCTTGACTGTGACGCGAGCGCCACGCCCTGCACAGCGTCACCGGCATCCGCCAAAATTGCGTCGTCGAGCTGTTTTAAAGCCGCCACACTGTCAGAGCCTATAACGGACGACGAACCGACAAGCGCGCCGTGCATATCGTTCGTGTGAAGGATCACAGCCTCAGGCTCATCCGCTATATCGACCGTTCTGCTTTCCGTCGCGGGTTCAAGGTTCTCTTTCCACTCAAACACCTTGGCTTTCTCGGCGTTTTCGGGTTCGTAAATATCAACGAGCGCATCGACCTCGTCCTTGCTTAGGCTACCCTTTATTTTTCTTGCACCGATAAGCCTGCCTTCGGCGTTGTAATACGCGGCAAAATGCAGCTCTACGCTCGCCTCACCCGCCGCGAACGCGGGCAGCGAAGCCGACAGCATAGCCGCTGACGCAAGCAGTGATACTATTCGATGTGCAACTGTTTTTTTCATTTAATGCTACCTCTTTTCGTTATTAATTCGCGGAAAATCAAGGAAAATCCGCAACTACCGATACAATTTTATCACAAAAATAACTTAATGTCCATATTAATTCGCGTCAAAAAACAGGCAATTCACGCCAAAATACGCAAAAAAACCATTAAAATATGTAAGTTTTCATATCAAATCATGCGTGAAAATCACCGATTACGGCGTAAATTGCTCTTGCAATCATGTCATACTCTGTGATAAAATAGAGGCGGAGATTTTTTTACAGGGGGTTTGCGAAAATGATTACCTTTATTATCGGACTTGTTATTCTTGCGGTGGGCGGCGCGCTTTACGGTAAGCTTTGCGAAAAGGCGTTCAAGCCGGACGACCGCGAAACGCCGGCTGTAAGATTGAACGACGGCATGGACTACGTTCCCATGAAAAAATGGAAGAACGCGCTCATAGAGCTATTGAACATAGCCGGAACCGGACCGATCTTAGGTCCTATACAGGGTATACTTTTCGGTCCCATCGCCTTTATTACCATCCCTATCGGCTGCGTTATCGGCGGTGCGCTTCACGACTACATGAGTGGCATGATTTCCGTACGTAACGACGGCGCGCAAATGCCGCTGCTTATAAAGAAATACCTCGGCAAATACGCGTACCCGTTTTACAACATATTCGTATGCCTTACGATGCTGCTCGTCGGCACGGTGTTTATATACACTCCGGGCGACCTCTTTATAACGCAGATTTTGGGCGCGGACAACGGCGCTTCAAACCCGATAGTATGGATCGTGTACGGCGTGATTTTTGTATATTATATAGTAGCGACTCTGTTCCCCATCGACAAAATCATCGGTAAAATTTATCCGTTTTTCGGCGGCTTACTCGTATTGTCGGCGATAGGCGTGTTTATCGGACTTTTCGTAAAGGGTTACCCGCTTGACAACATATGGACTACTGGCGTTACGGGTATTCACCCCGAGGGACTTCATTTCATACCGGTATTCTTCGTCACCGTTGCCTGCGGAATCGTTTCGGGCTTCCACTCGACGCAATCGACTCTGATTTCCCGCACCATAAGCCACGAGAAAGAGGGACGTATGACGTTTTACAACATGATGATCGCCGAAGGCTTTATCGCCATGATTTGGGCAGCGGCAGCTATGGGCGTTATTAAGCTCGGACTTGCCGACGCTCAGACAAGCGCCACAAGCGTTGTCGGCATCGTCGCGAACAACTTACTTGGCAGTGTTGGCGGAATTATCGCCATAATCGGCATTATCGTACTCCCCATCACATCGGGCGACACGGCGCTGCGCTCTTTAAGGCTTATAATCGCGGAGGCGGCGAAAATCGACCAATCCAAAAAGACAAACCGACTCGGAATTTCGATGATAATATTCGCTGTCGTCGCGGCTATACTCGTATTCGCAAAATTAAACGCCGGCGGATTTAACATACTTTGGCGCTACTTCGCGTGGGCGAATCAGACGATCGCGGTATTCGCGTTCGCGATGATAACCGTTTACATGATGCGCCACAAGCAGCCGTTTATAATGGCGCTCGTGCCGGGCATGTTCTACATGTTCATAATTTCAAGCTTCATTTTAAACGCCGCCATAGGCTTCAATCTGCCTTGGGCTGCAAGCTACACGATCGCGGCAGTACTTACAGCCGCTTACGGCGGCGCGGCGCTTTACTGCGGCATGACAAAGAGAAAAGAGCTACAATCCCCGCTTAAAACGGCAATATAACCAAAATAATATATAAAAAGGTGATTACAATGTACAAAAAAATAATTTCGTCCTTATTGGCGGCGTCGATGATTTTCACCGCCGCGCAGATTTCTATTACAGCAAAGGGCGAAGCGGTCACTCTTATCGTCGAAACCGAGGGCGCGCCGCTGCTTCAAACGAAGGACGCCGTTCTTATGGGCGCGGCTGACTACATGGAAACGACCGAAGCGAAGGATACGGAGGCGCGTATCTTAAGCGCGCAGTCGGCGGTAAAATCAAATATAGAAAAACGCACAAATGCCGACGTTAAATCGGGCTTTACGTACACGAGTGTTTTCAACGGATTTTCGGTTGACGCGCACGAGAGCGATATTGAAAAAATAAAGGCGATCGACGGCGTTAAAAATGTTTACATATCAAAAACATTCAGCGCTCCGACCGAGCCGATGGCAAACGGCGAAAGCAAGCCGGGCTACGGCGCGGCAATGATGAACGTGCAGGATATGTACGACCAAGGCTATGACGGACGCGGCAAGGTTATCGCGATCATAGACGTGGCGTTTGACACGTCGCATGAATTTTTTTCGTCAGGCGTTGAAGAACCGACACTGACAAAAAGCTCCATACGCGAGTTTATCGAAAAGAACGATCTGAACATCGATATATCGGCAAATCAAGTTTATAAAAGTGAAAAAATTCCGTTCGCGTACGATTACTATGAGGGTGATGCGGACACATACAACGCGTCGGAAATTCACGGCAGTCATGTCGCGGGTATAGCGGCGGGTAAAAACGGCGTGTTTGAGGACACGACCTTTTCGGGTGTCGCGCCCGAGGCGCAGCTGGTGCTGATGAAGGTTGGTGACGAGGATGGCTCTATGCCGTTCGACACAATCATCAAGGCACTGGACGACGCGTCAAAAATGGGCGTGTGTGCCGTGAATATGAGTCTTGGCGCTACGGCATCGGAATATTCTCCGGCGCAAACAGTCATCGAAAACGCGCGAGGCGCCGGTATAGCGGTCGTATGCTCGGCGGGCAACTCCGACAGAGAGGAGGAAACGACGGATCATCCGGATTACATATATAACAACATTCCCGCGTCGCTTTCCGCGCCAACGTCGGTCGCGTCTATCGATCCGAATAAAAAGTGGGTGTTTGGCGGAAAATTTAAGCTTAACGGCGAAGAGCTGGAAGCGTCTTACAACGATTTATTCTATGAAAAATTTGCCAATGCGCCGTGCGAGTACGTCTGCGGCGATACCCTTGCCGATTTTCAGGCAATGGATGATATTACCGGTAAAATAGCGGTAGTTCCGGAGGAAACGGACGCGAAAAGCGCTAAACTGCTTGAAATGGGCGCAGTCGGTCTTATACTCATATCGGAAAATGAAGAGGTCGGTACGCTGCAGACGGCAAGTGATGAAATACCGGGTATAATGGTAAGCAACTCCGTCGGTAACAAGCTTAAAAGCGCGGAAAACAAAGAAATTCAGACTATCCCCGGAGAAAGTATAGAAAGTAAGGACAGCGAAACGAGCATGGCGTACTATTCAAGCTGGGGCACACAGTCCGACCTTGAGCTCAAGCCTGAAATTACGGCTCCGGGCACCGATATACTTTCGGCGGGAAATGACGATGAGTATGTAAACGACAGCGGTACGTCCATGGCTTCTCCGCAAATAACGGGCGCGATGGCGCTTATGAGCGCGTTCACGGATGCAAAGTACCCCGATGTGAAGGGCGTAGACAAGGTCGCGCTTATGGAAAACATTTTGATGAGCTCGGCTGATATTGTGTTCCAGGACGCAGTAAAGACACTTCCCGAATCGCCAAGACGCCAGGGCGCGGGACTTGTGGATTTAAAGGACGCACTGACGCTGCCGGTAATATTAAAGGGCGATACGGGTAAGTCAAAGCTCAGTCTTAAAGATAATCTGACGGATGAAATAACACTCACGTTCACGGCAAAAAATCTGACGAGCGAGCCGGTAACTTACGACAATATTAAAATATACGCGTTCACGGACAATTACGAGGAAAAAGACGGCAAAAATATGATCACCGACTCCGTGCCGCTTGAATTTGAACCCGCCGACGACAATCCCGCAAGCGTGACGCTGTCCGCAAACGAGGAAAAAGAAATAACGCTTAAAATAACGCTCAACAGCACACAGACAACTAAAAATAAGGAAATCTTTACAAACGGCTTTTGGGTGGACGGCTTTGTTGTGCTTTCGTCTGAGGACGGCTCGGTTACGGAGGCGAGTATCCCCTACACCGGTTTCTACGGCGACTGGACAGCGTTTAACGCTATGCCTCCGTCGTACTTCGAGGAGGGAGGCAGCGCCGAAAACGGGGGCTTGATACTGTACGTGTCGGGCAACCCGACGCCGCTTGGCACAAACATATTTGCCGAAGACGGCGACAAGAGTGAATATGAAAGCGAAGATTACGTCGGAATGTCGGGAAATCTATCGGATGCTAATACTTATTACTTGTCCGTTCGTATGCTGCGTTCCTTGAAGGACGTTAAGGTCACACTCAAAGACTCAAGCGGCGCTGTTCTCAGCGAAGATCCTGTCGGAGGAGGACTTGCGCGTTTGGAAGGGACCGCCGCTGAACTGGCGATTAACAAGATCGTCGCTAATTATGGAGAGGGCGATTACACCTTGACCTTGTCGGGCAATCTCGGTTACGGGGATAGCAGCCGTGAGGAAAAAACGTATAAATTCTATATCGATAACACGATTCCCGAGATACAAAATCCGAGGATCTACGAGGAGGACGGCAAGACATACGCGTCGTTTACGGCGAGCGACAACCGATACCTAATGGTTGCGACGGCGTGGGACGCATCGGATAAAACGGTTACGGTGCCGATAAAGGCTAAACAGAAAGAGGAAATAAAAATAGACGTGACCGACTTGGATAGAGAAACCCTTGAATTTTCCGTCGCCGATTACGCGTATAACGAAAACGCGTTCACGATCGGCACGGTCAGCGCGGAAATTACGGACAGCGTTATAACCGGCAACAACGCCGCGGTTTTCGCAAATGTCATGAACACAGCCGAGAACGTGGAAGCGGACGTTATAGCGGCGGTGTATGACGGGGGCGGCGCGCTTGTGGGAGTGAATAAGCAGAGCGCGGTTTTGGAAAACGGAGTGATAACGCCGTTTACGTTCAGCTTTACAAAAGCGGCAGGCGCGGCGGACGTGAAATTGTTTGTCTGGAAGCACGGCGAAATTACACCGCTTTGCGAGGCGGCAACACTTGAAGAAGAATAACAAAAATACAGAAAACCGACACGTATTTTTCATAAACGTGTCGGTTTTTTCTTTTATTTTCTTAATTTTAAGGCGTTAATTTTTATTTATGCCGCCCCCCCCCGCATATTTATTCTGATACGGGTGATAAAGATTTTCTGTCCGGCGTTAAAACGGAACTTTGCG
>CANPXG010000051.1 GCA_947585795.1 uncultured Clostridia bacterium | reverse complement strand
TTGTTTACTTCCTCCGCGCCGAGTACCTGCATTATCTCGTACAGGTCGGGCGTGTTGCGTCTGCCCGTCACGGCGGCTCGTATTACGCCCGCGACGTCGCCGACATGTCCCTTGTACGCGTCGGGGTTTTTCTTGTACTCCTTCGGCGCTTTCGCGTAGCCCAAATTTGCCGCCATTTCGCGCAGCGCGGGAAACCAATCCTCCGCGGGCGCGTTTTCGTCGTAAACGTTTTTGTACGTTTCGATTATCTCTATCATGTCCTCTTTTGAGAGGTTGTCGGCAAAGTCGCGCTCACGCGTCCAAAGCTCGTCGTAGAAGTAGGAAATGTAGTCCTCAACGTCCGACCACGCGCCTATGTCCTTACGAGGCTTCGCGTTGCCGCGCTCTATCGCGAAAATCGCTTTCGCGTACTCCTCGTCGTCCGATAAAAGATTATAAAGCTTTTCGTTATTTTCCTGCGCCCATTCGGTCACGAGTTCATAGACCTCCTCGGCGTTTAAGGTGCTTATATAATTCTTGCTCACGTCGGTGAGCTTTACAAGGTCGAACAGTGCGCCCGCCTTGCTCATCTTCGACAGTGAGAATTTGAAGTCGTCTATATCCGCGTCCTTGTTCGCGAGCCGCCAGTCCTCGTAGGTGGAGTTGGCGAGCGTCATAAGGTACTCCCATATCGCGCCCTTCGGGTAACCCGCCTCGCTGTAATAGCTTACCGCCGCCTCGGGATCCTTGCGCTTTGACAGCTTTCTCTTGCCGCCGTTTTCCTCCTTCATGATCGGGGAAATGTGCGCGTACTTCGGCGGTTTAAAGCCAAGCAGGCGGAAAAGCTGCAGGTGTATCGGTACGGACGATATCCATTCGTCGCCGCGTATTACGTGCGTTGTGCGCATAAGATGGTCGTCTACGGCGTGCGCGAAGTGGTATGTAGGCGTTCCGTCCTTTTTCAAAAGTACCACGTCGAGAATATTTTCGGGCATCTCTATTTCGCCCTTTATTACGTCCTTGAATTTTACGCGTCCGCCTTCTTTGCCGGGGGATTTAAGGCGCACGACGTATTCTTCGCCCGCGTCGATACGCTTTTTCGCCTCTTCGACCGTTATGCCGCGGTACTTCGCGTATTCTCCGTAAACGCCGGGGAGAACCTTCTTGCTCTCCTGCTCGGCGCGTATTTCATTAAGCTCGTCCTCGGACATAAAGCACGGGTACGCGAGCCCCTGCTCGACGAGCGATTTTACGTACGCCTGGTATATCGGTGTGCGCCTCGACTGCATATACGGTCCATATGCGCCCTTTTCCTCTGTTTCAGACATCATGCCCTCGTCTATCTCTATGCCGAAATCGTTAAGTCCCTTTACGATAAGACTAACTCCGTTTTCGACCTCGCGCTTTTTGTCGGTGTCCTCGATGCGCAGGTAGAAAATGCCGTTTGTCGTTTTTGCCGCCGTCTTTTCCGTGAACGCCGCGAACAAGCCGCCGAAGTGCAGAAAGCCCGTGGGGCTGGGCGCGAAACGCGTCACGACCGCGCCTTCCTCAAGACTTCTCGGCGGGTAAATCGCCTCGTAGTCGTCAGGGGTTTTGTCGATGTGAGAGAACAGAAGCTCTGCCATCTGTTTAAAACTGTCCATATTTTCATTTTATCCTTTCGCTAATATACCTATTCTGTTTTATTATACCTAAAATTCAGCTCAATATCAACCACTTTCGGGAAATTTTTCTGTCGGAAACGAAAAAAATATAGGACTGTAAAAAATACAGTCCCATATGTTATGTATCAATATCCCAGCGGTTCGGGCACCATTACTATCGTAATGCGCTTCGGGAAATAGTGGCAGCCGTCAACGATGCTTGTGACGTTGCATATGCGCGCATCCGAGTGACAGTCATTGCACTTTATGTTGTCGTCCGCCGCGCAGGGAGTTTTGTGCGTGATCCTTCTCGCGTTCATCGGAGCTATGGACTTCGCTCTCTTTATTCCCTCCTCGACGTTTTCAACGATTTTGTTCACGCCCGCGACAATTATGACCTTCTTCGGACCGAACACTATTTGGCTTGTGCGGTTACCCGTGCAGTCGATATTGACGAGCTGCCCGCCCATTGTAACGGCGTTCGTGCTTGAAACAAACACGTCCGCGTGATAGCCCTCTCTGTACTTTTCAAGCATAGCCTCAAAATTCGGAGTGTTGTAACGGTCGATAAACTTATACTTATCGCTCCGTATCTCGTCCAAAATACCCGTTTCGTTAAGCGTAACGCTTCCGCCGACGGCGATCGTCGAGCCTTCGGGTATCATATCCATTACGATTTTCCTCGCGTCGTCCTTGTCCTTCGCCATAACAGCGCCGAATTGGCGCTCCTCAAGCACCTTGATAAGGTCGGCTATTCTTCTCTCGTTTGCCCATTTTTGTACCGCGTCCATGTTATTTTACCTCCTTAATTTTGATTATTTGCAAGACTTTCGCGGGTTTTCTGATACTCAGCGTCAACCTCTTTCACGCATTCGTCCACAGCCGCTTCGTCCACATTGGTTTCTATTCCGTATTCCTCCGCCCAAGCGTGAGCCTGCTCCTCAAGGCGCTTGCTCTCCATTTTGTCCGTGATGGTTTCGGCGACCTTGTCGTACTCGCTTTGATATAACTCCGCGTTATCGTCAAGCGGCAAGCGCTGTATAACGTGGTAGCCGTACGTCGTCTGTACAAGCGTAAACTCGCCCGGCTGTATGGAATCAACGCCGTCTTGGAACTCCTGTACCATCTCGTTATCGGTGAAGAAGTAGCCGTCGGGATTTGTCTGACTGCCCGGATCCTCCGAGTACTCCGCCACGAGCGCGTCAAAGTCCTCTCCGCCTTGCGCTCTTCCCAAAAGCTCCTCCGCCTTCGTCTTTGCCGCCTCTTTTTCCTCGTCGTTCATGTCCTCGTCGACCGTGATGAGTATGTGCTTCGCGCGGCGGTAATTGTCATTGAAAAACTGCTGCTTGTCCGCGTCCGTGTACTCGACCGGCTCGAGCTTCGAGCGAAGAGCCTCCGTGTAATACGACACGGAAATAAGCATATCAACGTCCGCGTCCGTGAGCTTGTTCTCCTTCAAAAAGCCCTTGTACCCTCCGTCCTGATCCTTGTAACTATCGATAACGCGCTGCTTGTAGCTGTCCATGCTGTCCTTGGCTTGGGCGTCGAGCTCGACGTTCATGGAGTGGGCGAGGGCGACGGTGAGAAAATTATTTTTGCACTGCTCGAGAGCAATTTTTCCCGCCTCCTCGGTGGCGAAAGCGCCCATGTAAGAGTTTAAATAGAACTCGTAGATACCGGCGGGAACGCTGACGTCGCCTACGGTCATGACCGTTTTGCTCTCCGTATTGGGAGTCGCGGAGCAACCCGTCAAAGCAAGCAAAGCCGCAAGGATCGGCGCTATAATTTTAGTTTTTTTCATACTTTTTATCTCCTTTTGCTTAATTTTTTTATCTTTTCGGCGGGTTTTTCCGCCTTTTTGTCTTGTTTTTTTCCTCTTTCGGGCGTGTTTTTCACCCAATTTGACTTAATTTTTCCCCTTTTTGGGTCTATTTTTTTATCTTTTTCGGCGGGTTTTTCCGTCTTTTTGCCTTATTTTTTCCCTCTTTCGGGCGGGTTTTTCACCCAATATAGCTTAATTTTTCCCCTTTTTTGGTTTATTTTTTTATCTTTTTCGGCGGGTTTTTCCGCCTTTTTGTCTTGTTTTTTTCCTCTTTCGGGCGGGTTTTTCACCCAATATAGCTTAATTTTTTCCCCTTTTTTGGTTTATTTTTTTATCTTTTTCGGCGGGTTTTTCCGCCTTTTTGTCTTGTTTTTTCCTTCTTTCGGGCGTGTTTTTCACCCTGTTTTGCTTAATTTTTACCGTATTTTGACCTGTTTTTTACCGTGTTTTGCTTAATTTTTACCCTGTTTTGGACTATTTTTTACCGTGTTTTGAGCGATTTTTCACCCTTTTCCGTAATAATTATACCCTATTTTGATGAATTTTGCAATTCCTTTATTGAAGAGAGCAAATTATTCGTCAAGGTCAGTATATTTTCGTCCGAATTTTTGAGGCTGAAGCTTATCGCGGGCTTCTCTCCCGACAGAAGCTTTATGCGTCCCGTGTACTTTTCGTCAAGCCCCATGATGAGCTTAACGTCCACAAAGTCCTCGCGGAATTTTAGCAAAAGGTCGCCGTCCCTTTGGGATATTTCGTATATGCCCGCTTCCTTGGCGGGCGTTTTTAAGGACGCTATCTCGATTATGTTTTGGACGGGCTTTGGAATGTCGCCGAAGCGGTCTATAAGCTCGTCCTGTATTTCAAACTTGTCGTCCTCGCTTTCGACAGCCGCGATTTTTTTGTATATGTCTATTCTTTGGTTGCTGCCCGCGATATACGTTTCGGGAAGGTACGCGTCGATATTTATGTCTATGGACACGTCCGTTTCCTCGTCCGTCTTTACGCCGCGCGCCTCGTTTACGCTTTCCTTAAGGAGCTTGCAGTACATATCGTAGCCGACAGCGTCCATATGACCGTGCTGCTCCGCGCCCAAGATATTGCCCGCGCCGCGTATCTCAAGGTCGCGCATGGCTATCTTAAAGCCCGAACCGAACTCCGTAAACTCCTTCACGGCGCGCAGCCGCTTTGACGCGACCTCGGACAGTATCATGTCGCGGCGGTACGTGAGGTACGCGTACGCCGCGCGGTTCGAGCGTCCGACGCGTCCGCGCAGCTGGTAAAGCTGGGCGAGACCCATTTTGTCGGCGTTTTCTATTATTATCGTGTTCGCGTTCGGTATGTCGAGACCCGTCTCTATAATCGTCGTGCAGACAAGCACGTCCGTTTTGCCGTTTACCATGTCGTACATTATATCCTCGAGACTGTCCTCCTTCATCTTGCCGTGCGCGACGGCTACCTTTATGTCGGGGAACTGCTCCTGTATCCACTCGGCGCGGCGGTGTATGCCCTGTACGCGGTTGTAGAGATAAAATACCTGTCCGCCGCGCGAAAGCTCGTTGCGTATCGCGTCCGTTATTACGGCAGGGTTGTCTTCGAGGACGTACGTCTGGACGGGGTAACGGTTCTCGGGCGGCTCGGTGAGCACGCTCATGTCGCGCACGCCCGTCATCGCCATGTGGAGCGTGCGCGGTATCGGCGTGGCTGTCATGGTGAGAACGTCGATATTCTTTTTAAGCTCCTTTAGCCGCTCCTTATGCTCGACGCCGAAACGCTGTTCCTCGTCTATTATTAAAAGTCCCAGATCCTTAAATTCCAAATCCTTCGACAGTATGCGGTGAGTGCCGATTATAATGTCTATCTCGCCCGTTTTGAGCTGCTTTAATATGCGCTTTTGTTCCGCCTGCGTGCGGAAACGCGACAGCATTTCTACCTTTATTGGGAAGTTTTCCATGCGTTTCAGAAATGTTTCGTAGTGCTGCATGGCGAGTATCGTCGTCGGGCAGAGGTACGCCGCCTGTTTTGAGTCGCTGACGGCTTTAAACGCGGCGCGCAGCGCTACCTCGGTTTTGCCGAAACCCACGTCGCCGCACAGAAGTCTGTCCATCGGCTTTGTGCTTTCCATGTCGGCTTTTACTTCTTCAATCGAGCGGAGCTGATCCTCGGTTTCCGTGTACTCGAAGGTGTCCTCAAAGTCGCGCTGCCACGGTGTGTCCGCGCTGAACGCGAACCCCCTCGCCCTTTCACGCTCGGCGTATAGCGCGACGAGCTTTTTCGCAAGCTCCGCCGTTGACTGCTTTACGCGCTGTTTCGTTTTGTTCCAGTCGCTGCCGCCGAGACGACTCAACGTGGGGTGCCTGCCCTCGCTGCCGACGTACTTGTAGAGCATGTTGAGCCGGTCTATCGGTATATATAAAATGTCCGTGCCCTTGTACTGTATTTTAAGGTAGTCCTTCGTCACGCCGCCGACCGTTACTCTCTGTGTGCCGACGTATTTGCCTATGCCGTGGGTGCGGTGCACAACGTAGTCGCCCGCGCTTATGTCGGTGTAGTTCTTTATGCGGTTGGTGTTGTCAGCCTTGCGGCGCGTGCGGCTCTTTTTCGTTTCAAAGATTTCACGGTCGCTTACGAGCACGAATTTAAGCTCGGGGTACTCAAAGCCCTTATTCAAGTCGCCGCGTATAATTACCGTTTCGCCCTTTTCAAATTCCGCGCCGCTTCTTTCCTCGCGCACGAACCTCGCGCGTATGCCCTTTTCCTTGAGCGCGCCCGCAAGGTTTTCGCCTCTGCCGCGCGACGAGCACAGTATTACGGACGTGTATCCTTTTTCCTGCCACGAACGCAAATCATCGTACAGGTACTCTATCTTGCCGTGGAAAGACACCGTCGTCTTAGTCGTAAACGTTTCAAGCTGCTTGTACTTGATTCCCACGGACGCGTGGGAAAGAGCGTCAAGCGCTATAAGGCGCTTTTTCGACATTTCGTTCATTTTTTCCGCGTAGGACGCGTAGTAGCTGTCCTTGTACGCGCCGAGCACGCGCTTTTCCTTGAGGTCGGCTACGCGCTCGCTTTCCTCCCACTCAAACGTCTTGCCGCGCTCGGCTATGCGCTTGGGATCGATTATGAACACGAGGTCGTTCTCGGAAAAATAATCGCATATGGACGGTATTTTGCCGTACACGAGCGACACGTACTTGTCTATCGACGGGAAGTAGCGCGTTTCCTTTAAAAGCTCAACGTCCGCCGCGCTCGTTTCGATAAAAGCGGTTTCGTCCGTCTTTTTGCGCTTTGCGCTTCTTATTCTTTTTTCTATCTCCGCTATGAGCGCGTCCTTTTTTTCGTCCGTCAAAATAATCTCGCACACGGGCGCTATATGAGCCTTGCCCGTCCTTTCGAGAGAGCGCTGCGTGTACGCGTCGAACTCCCTCACGGAGTCGACCTCGTCGTCAAAAAATTCTATTCTGTACGGGTTGTCGCGTCCCGGCGGGAATATATCGAGTATTCCGCCGCGCACCGCGAACTGTCCCACACCCTCTACCGTGTCCTCGCGCGCGTAGCCCATAATTACGAGCGTGTTTAAGAGGTCGTCAGCGTCGAAGCGTTTGCCCTCCTCAAACGTCACGCAAAGAGAGGAAAGCTCCTCCCTGTCCGCCGTGTACTGCAAAAGCGCGTCAAGACTTGTCACGACGATGTACCTTCCGCCGCTTATGAGCTTTTGAGCGACGGAGATCCTTCTGTGCTCGTTTTGGTGTCCCGACGTTTCTATGTTGTAGAAAACGTATTCCTTTGTCGGAAAGTAAAGCGCGTTGTCGGTGTAAAGCTCCAAATCGGCGGCGAGCTTGCGCGCCTCCATGTCGCTGTAGCAGACAACGAGTGAGGAGGAGCCGTTTTCGCGCGTCAGAGCGTCGATAAGCTGTCCCTGCGCCGACTCGACTACTCCCGCGACGGACGCGGGACAAGACGCGAGGTTTTTTGAAAGTCTTTTGTACGGCGGGTATTCCTTTAATATGTCAGAAAAAATCATTATATACTTCCTTTATTTCGCGTTGCACTTGTTCATGGCGGACTGCACGCCGTTCTCGATGATCTCTCTCACTGCCGTTTCCGCCTTTATTATCGCCTGCTCCATTACCGGTATTTCCTCTTTCGTAAACCGTCCCAAAACGAAGTCGGCAAGGTCGTAGTCCTCGTGCTTCGGCGCGCCCACGCCCATTTTTACGCGCGGGAACTCGTCGCTTTGCAGGCGGTAGATTATCGACTTAAGTCCGTTGTGTCCGCCCGCGCTGCCCTTCGCGCGCACGCGTATTCTGCCCGTGTCGAGGGAGATGTCGTCGTTTATTACGATTATGTTTTGCGGGGGTATTTTGTAAAAATACGACATTTCATAAACGCTGTCGCCGCTTAGGTTCATGTACGTCTGCGGCTTTACGAGGTACACGCGCTCGCCGCCTATCTTCGCCTCGCCGTAAAGCGCCTTGAACTTCAGCTTCGTAAGGCGCGCGCCGTATTTGTCGGCTATATAGTCTATTGTGTGGAAGCCGATGTTATGACGCGTCATGTCGTACTGCTTCCCGGGATTGCCGAGTCCGACTATAAGATACATGATATTTTCCCCGTCCTTTGTTTCATCCTTTTTGCCGAAAAAGGGCAGATTTTTTATCTGCCCAATTATTTCCTTTATCCGTGACATTATTTCCTTTTGTCCTTCCAATTTTCTTTGTTTACCTGACGTTCTCTCGCAATCGAAAGCGCGCCGTCTGGTATGTCGTCGGTGATCGTCGAGCCTGCCGCGATATACGCGCCGTCGCCGACGCTGACGGGCGAAACGAGGTTGGTGTTGCAGCCGATGAAGCAATCGTCGCCTATCGTTGTGCGGAATTTATTTTTGCCGTCGTAATTACACGTAACGGTGCCGCAGCCGAAGTTTGCGCGCTCGCCCACGTCGCTGTCGCCGATGTAGGTGAGGTGCGATATTTTCGTGCCGTCGCCTATGGTCGAGTTCTTGACCTCGACAAAATCGCCGACCTTCACGTTGTCGCCGACGACGCAGTTCGGACGCACGTATGTGAACGGTCCGACGGTAGTGTTTTTGCCTATTTTTGAGTTCAAAATCACGGAGCTTAAAATACGCGCTCCGTCGCATATCTCGGAATTATCAACGGTCGTCGTACCGCCTATGTAACAGCCCTCGCCTATCACCGTGCCGCTTTTTATCGTCACGCAGCCGTCTATCTCGGTGTCGGCGCCTATCGTCACGCCGTCCTCGATGCAGACGCTGTCAATGTCGCGTATCGTTACGCCGTCGCGCATGTGCTGTTTGTTTATGCGGCGGCGCATTATTTTTTCAGCCTCGTAAAGCTGGAGTCGGTCGTTTATGCCGCGTATTTCGTCGTTGTCGGATATGGCGTATGCGCCGACTTTTTTGCCGGCGGCGAGAAGTATTTCGAGTGTGTCGGTGAGGTAGTACTCGCCCTGCGCGTTGTTCGGCGTGAGCTTGGTGAGCGCGTAGGAAAGTGAGGGTGCGTCGAATACGTACATGCCGGAGTTTACCTCGTTTATCTTCTTTTCCTCGTCGGTCGCGTCCTTTTGTTCGACGATTTTTTTAACGCCGCCGTCAGTGCCGCGCACTATTCTGCCGTAACCGGTCGCGTCGGGGAGTATGGCGGTGATGACGGTGGCGTGGTTGCCGCTTGTTTTGTGATATTCAACCGCGTTTTTTATTGCGTCGGCGGTGACGAGTGGTGTGTCGCCGTTTAGTATCACGATTTCGCCCGACGCGGTTTTTATAAAGTCCAGTCCCTGCATGACGGCGTGTCCGGTGCCTTTTTGTTCCGTCTGGAGCGCGTATTCGCACGCGTCGCCAAGTGTGTCTTTTACCATGTCGGCACAGTGTCCGACAACGGCGCAAACCGTGTCCGCGCCGGCTGATTTTGACGCGTCGATCACCCATTTGGCGAGTGGTTTGCCGCATACGGTGTGTATTACCTTTGGCATTTTGGATTTCATGCGCGTGCCCATGCCCGCCGCGAGAATTATACTTGTGAACATATTGTTTTCCTCCTATAAATCCATATTCGATACCGCGTCAACGTCGGCGCGTATTTGCTTTGCAAGCGCGTCGGCGCTTTCAAATTTAATGTCGCCGCGAAGGCGTTTCGCGAAGCTTACGCGTATGTATTCGCCGTAAATGTTGTCGTTAAAGTTTATTATATGATCCTCAATTGTGAGGTTTTTTGCGTTAAAAGTGAGGTTTTTGCCGACGTTTATGACGCTTTTTAAGCGTTTGCCGTGTACGTATGTAATGCCGGCGTACACGCCCTCCTTCGGGAGCGCCATTTTCGCGTCGTAGTTTATGTTTGCGGTGGGGAAACCGAGTTTCGCGCCGTTTTGAAGTCCCCTGATGACAGTACCCTCGACACAGTAGCGTCTGCCGAGAAAGCGTTCGGCTTCCTCCATGTTTCCGTTTTTTATCGCTTCGCGTATATACGTGCTCGAAACGATCCTGCCGTCTATTTTTATCGCCTCGGTCACAAGTACCTCAAAGCCGTGCTTTTTGCCGAGGGTTCTAAGCATTTCCACGTTGCCCGCGGCTTTATGTCCGAAGGTGTAGTCATAGCCGACGCACACCGCCCTCGCGTGTAGCTCGTCCGTGAGGTAGAGCGCAAATTCCTCGGGTGTTTTTCGCATAAATTCCCTGTCAAAGCTGCGCATAAAGACAAAGTCGGGCTTTTCGCGCTCCAACAGCTCTATTTTCGCTTCGTTGGGCGTTATAAGCTCGATACCGCCCTGCATAACGCCGCGCGTGTTTTCGTCAAACAGCAGCACGCCGCTTTTTAAGCCGTGCTCCTCCGCGTACTTTATGCCGTTTCGTATTATGGTCATGTGGGCGACATGAAGCCCATCAAAATTTCCGAGCGCCACGACCGTACCGTCGTACGGCACGGCGCTTCGCAGTACCTCCATTGTCCGCCCTCCTTTTGTTTCGTTATGTGTTTACCGTTCCCAAAATGCCTTTTCCAAGGTAAGCCGTCCGTTTATTATTTTCGATATGCAAAGAAATTTGCCGTCCGCGCCGTAGAGCCTGTAGCTTTGTCCCTCGCTAAGTCCGCGGTACGTCATTCTCACGCCGTTTACTATGCTTTTCGTCTGCTTGTCGTTTAAGTCTATTTTTGGCAGATGCGAAAACAGCGCGTCCACGGCTACGACGGCGCTCTCGAGCTTTCCTTCGGCAAAAAGCGCCTCAAGGCGCTCCAACGTATAGCTTTCCTCGATCGTGAACATGCCGCTTTTCGTTCTTCTAAGCTCGCTCATGTACGCAAGAGTGCCAAGTTTTTCGCCTATGTCGGCGCAAAGCGTCCTTATATACGCGCCCTTTGAGCAGCTTACGTCTATTTTTACGCGCGGCAAATCAATTTCAAGTATGTCTATCGAGTATATGTTTATCTTCCTCGGCTCGCGCTCTATCTCTATGCCTTGCCGCGCAAGCTCGTACAGCTTTTTGCCGTTCCTTTTTACCGCCGAATACATCGGCGGCACCTGCTCGATCTCGCCGACAAAGCTCATCACGGCGCTTCTTACCTCGTCCTCGGAGCAAGAAACGTTTCTTTCCTCCGTGACCTCGCCCTGCGCGTCCTGCGTGTCGGTGCTTTTGCCCAAAACGAACTCGGCTATGTACCTTTTATCGGCAAGCGTCAGCATGTCCGCCGCTTTCGCCGCGCTGCCTATACATACTGGCAGCACTCCCGTCGCCATCGGATCGAGCGTCCCGGTGTGACCGACCTTTTTCACGCCCGTAAGGCGGCGCATCGCGTACACCATATCGTGAGATGTTTTGCCCTTTGGTTTGTCGAGCACTATTATACCGTTCATTTTATTTCCTCTAACGCTTCTCTGCAAGCCTCTATCACGGCTCTTTCCGTTTCCTCGGTATTATCCGACCGAATAGTCGCGCCCGACGCGCGCACATGACCGCCGCCGCCGAAACGCATCGCTACCTTCGCCACGTCCGCGTCGCCGTTCGAGCGAAAATTCGCGCGGAAGCCGCCCTCGATGCGCTTTATACACACCGCTATCTCCGCGCCCTCGACGCGCCTCGGAATGTCCACAAGGTTCGGTATGTCCTCTTTCGCCATTCCGTACTTTTCGCCAAGCTTTTCATCCGTCGATACAAATGAAATTTTTCCGTCCTCAAAAAGCCTTATGCCGCCCATTACCTCGGCGCGGAGCTTTATCGAGTTTAACGGCTCACAGTCGAACAGTCTGCGCGTCACCTCGGCATGGTCAAAGTTATATTCCAACAGTCTTGCCGCCGTGCGCATCGTTTTCGGGGTGGTGTTGCTGTACTTATAGCAGCCTGTATCGGACGTTATGGCGGTATAAAGATAGCGCGCTATTTCGTCGTCTATCTCTACTCCCATTTCTTCGAACAGGTCAAAAAGTATCTCGCCCGTCGCCGAAGCCGACGCGTCCACGTAGTTGACATCGGCAAAGCGGGTGTTCGTCGCGTGGTGGTCTATATTTATCGAATTTGATATTTTGTCAAACATTTCTTTGCGCTCGGTAATGCGTCCCAAGTCGCCGCAGTCGAGGCAGGCGCAAAGGTCATGGTCATATTCCGCGCCGCTTTTGTACGCGACGTAATCGGTGCCTATGAATTTGAGCTTTGCCTCTACCTTGCCGCTTACGTAAATAGTGGCTTTCTTGCCCATTTTCCTCAGCATGGACGCAAAAGCGAAGCATGAGGCAAGCGCGTCCGAGTCCTCGTTTACATGAGGGAATACGGCGACGGACGAAGCCTCTCGTATTTTGTCAATAATGTCACGCATATAAGCCTCCCGTTTTTGTGTATTTTTATTTGTTAAGGTCATTGAGCAGTTTTTCGATGTGCGCACCGCGCTCTATCGAGTTGTCAAGCTCAAATATAAATTCGGGCGTGCAGCGCAAGTCAACGCGCTTGCCCATTTCGCGCCGTATAAATCCCGCGGCGCTTTTTAAGCCTTCCATGGCTTTTTTCTTTGTTTCGTCGTCGCCCATGACGGAGATGTACGCCTTTGCGTAGCGTAGGTCGTTCGTCACGTTTACCGTGACGACGCTCGTCATTAGCGGTATGCGAGTGTCCTTCAGCTCGCGGATTATGTTCGCAAGCTCGCGTTTTACCTCGCCGTTGATTTTGTCTATTCTTGCCATATTTTTGTACCTGCTATGATTTTATTTGCGGGCGGATAAGGTTCGCCCATGCGGCGGGCTGAGGGCAGCCCGCCCTACGGGGTGGGGTGCGGGCGGCCGCAAGTGAACAACACGTAAGTGTTGTAGGCGTGTTGCGTAGCAACAAACGCCGTAGCAAAGGGTCGCCCCTACGTATGAGATAAACCCCTCCGTCGGCTTTGTCAGCTATTGCTGCGCAATAGCACGCGCCGACACCTCCCCTAGTAGGGGAGGCTGCTGTGAGGCCCCCTTGTCAAAGGGGGCTGTCACGCGCAGCGTGACTGGGGGATTCCTTTTCCAGATTTTATAATGAATCCCTCCACCGCCTTCGGCGGTCCCCCTCCCTTTAACAAGGGAGGCTAACGGGCGACCGTGAAGGTCGCCCATGCGGGTTACCTCTCTATTTCCTCCATTACAAAGCACTCGATGGTGTCGCCTTCCTTGACGTCATTGAAATTGGCAACGCCAAGACCGCACTCAAAGTTCTCGTTTACCTCTCTCGCGTCGTCCTTAAATCGCTTCAGAGAGTCTATCTTGCCCTCGTGTATGATAATTCCATCGCGGACTATGCGTATATCCGCGTTGCGGCGTATAACGCCCTGCGTTACGTAGCAGCCCGCGATCGTGCCGACTCCCGATACCTTGAAGGTCTGGCGTACCTCGGCGTAACCGAGCACGACCTCCTTAAATTCGGGATCGAGCATACCCTTCATCGCCGCCTCGATCTCCTCTATCGCCTGGTAGATCACACGGTAAAGTCTGATGTCGACCTCCTGCTGCTCCGCCGACGCAAGCGCGCCCGCGTCGGGACGCACGTTGAAGCCGACGATTATCGCGTTCGACGCGTTCGCCAGCATTACGTCCGACTCGTTCACCGCGCCGACGCCGCCGTGGATAACCTTTACTCTTACCTCGTCGTTCGACAGTTTTTCAAGACTCTGCTTGACCGCCTCGACGCTGCCCTGTACGTCAGCCTTGACGATGATGTTGAGCTCCTTCATGTTGCCCTCGTCTATCTGACTGAACAGGTTGTCGAGCGATACCTTGACTACCTGGTTGAACTCCGTCTCCTTCATTTCCTGACGGCGCTGCTCCGCAACGGCGCGGGCAAGCTTTTCATCGTTTACGACAACGAACGTGTCGCCGCCCGACGGCGCTTCGCTAAGACCGAGAAGCTCCACGGGAGTTGAGGGCGTTGCCGTCTTTACGCGTCTGCCCTTGTCGTTTACCATGGCGCGTATGCGTCCGACCGCCGTTCCGGCGATAACGAAGTCGCCGACTTTTAGCGTGCCGTTCTGCACGAGTACCGTCGCGACGGGTCCGCGTCCTTTGTCTATCTGCGCCTCTATGACCGTACCCTGCGCGTCGCGGTTCGGGTTCGCCTTGAGCTCCTGCATATCGGCTACGAGCAGTACCATTTCGAGAAGTCCGTCTATGTTTATGCGCTTTTTCGCCGATATTTCGACGCATACCGTGTCGCCGCCCCACTCCTCGGGTACGAGGTCGTACTCGACGAGCGACTGACGCACTCTGTCGGGGTTTGCGCCTTCCTTATCTATCTTGTTTATCGCCACGACTATCTGCACTCCGGCAGCCTTCGCGTGGTTTATCGCCTCAATCGTCTGCGGCATTATGCCGTCGTCCGCCGCGACAACGAGTATCGCCACGTCCGTTACCTGCGCACCGCGCGCACGCATCGTCGTAAACGCCTCGTGTCCCGGTGTGTCGAGGAATGTTATTACGCGGTCGTTGAGCTTTACGCTGTACGCGCCTATGTGCTGCGTGATACCGCCCGCCTCGCCTTCAATTACGTTGGTGTGGCGTATAGCGTCAAGCAGCGAGGTCTTGCCGTGGTCTACGTGACCCATGACAACGACTACCGGAGGACGCGGTACAAGCTCGTCTTCCGTGTCCTCGTGTGTCGTGAGCTCCGCGAGCATGTCTTCCTTGGTGACGATGACCTCCTGTTTTACGTCGATGCCGAAGTCCATGCCGACAAGTGCGGCGGTTTCGTAGTCGACGGATTGGTTCTGTGTCGCCATTATGCCGAGCATCATCAGCTTCTTAACGACCTCCGCCGACGTTTTGCCCATGCGTGAGGCGAGTTCGCCGACGGGTATGGTTTCGCCGACTTCTATTTCGGTGATCACCTTTGCGGGGATCACCTTCTTTTCCTTGCGTACTTCTTTTTCGCGGCGATTTTTGCCGCCACGCTTATTTTTGACCTTTCCGCCCTTTTTATCCATTTTCATGCTGTCGGGTACCATGTTTTCTATGCGTTCCCGTGACTCTATCGTGTCGAGCTCGACGATGGATTGGCGCGTGTCAACGTGGCGTTTTCTTTCCTCGGTTTTTACGACAAATTCTTCGTCGGTATTGGTGCGGTCAACGCCGCTTAAGTCGATTTTTTGTCCCGATTGTTTCTTCGCGACTTTTTTGTGTTTTTCGCGGCGAGGTTTGTCGGGTTTGTCAGCCGTTTTTTCGTCCTTCTTTTCGGTTTTGGGTTTGGGTTTTTCGGTCTTTTTGTCCGTTTTTTCGGGCTGTGATTTCTTTGTTTCCTCGGATTTTTTAAGTTCCTCCTCCGCAGCTTTCGCCGTGGCGGTGGCTTCCTCCTCTTTTTTGCGTGCCGCGTTTAGGTTGATCGCGGCGTCGCGTTCGGCGATAAGCTCCTCCTCGCCCATTTCGTTCGCCTGCGTGTATATGTCGATGATAAGTCCGGCTATGTC
>CANPXG010000050.1 GCA_947585795.1 uncultured Clostridia bacterium | reverse complement strand
TCGGAGCAGATATCGACCGCCGGCAAGGAAGCGTCGGGCACGGGCTGCATGAAGTTCATGCTTAACGGCGCTCTTACCATAGGCACGCTCGACGGCGCGAACGTTGAAATGGCTGAAAAGGTGGGCAAGGATAACATCTACATCTTCGGTCTTAAGGACGACGAGGTTGCCGCAAGACTTAAGTACCCCGGCAGCGACGAGGTAAAGCACATTTACTCGACAAACGCTTCGCTTCGCCACGCGCTCGAGATGCTTATAGACGGCAGCATTATCCCGGGCAACACGACGATATTCAGCGACCTTTACAACACGCTGCTCTTCGGCGACTACGGCTACCCTGACACGTACATGGTACTTCGCGACTTCGAGGATTACATGAAGACGCAGGAGATGATCTCCGAGGACTACAAGAACAGAGAAAAGTGGCTTGAAATGGCTATCATGAACACGGCTATGTCGGGCTTCTTCTCCAGCGACCGCACCATCAAGGAGTACAACGACCAAATCTGGCACTTAAAGCCGATAAAGTAATTATTAAAAATATTATTTGTAGGGCGGGATGCCTTCATCCCGCCCTATGTTTTGGTAATATCTGTTTTCTGACTACGTTTTGGAGGATTTTATGGATATAGAGCATAATTCAAGAGAAGACTTTTACCGCCGCCCGTTCGGCGCGGTGACGTGCGGCACGGAGGTACGCTTCCGCCTGTCCGTTTCGGGTGTCGGCATACCGTCCGCGGTGCGCCTCGTGATAAAACGCGACGGCGGCGAGGAGGTACGCAAGGACATGTCGTACATGTTCGATCTGAGCGACCATTGCGTCTACGCCGTAACCGCGAAAATGCCCGACGACGCGGGACTTGTGTGGTACTATTTTGAGCTTCAAACGAACAGCGGCATGGTTTACTACGGCAACAATTCCCGCAATCTCGGAGGCTTGGGCGAGCTGAGCTTCAACCCGCCCGCCAATTCGTACCAAATAACCGTTTACGCCAAGGACTACAAAACTCCCGAATGGTTTAAGACGGGTATCGTCTATCAAATCTTCGTGGACAGATTTTGCAACGGAAACGAGGACGGCTCATTTTTGGGTGACAGGACCGACATAATAAAGCGCGGCTGGGATGAACAGCCGTATTACAAAGCCGAACAGTTTGGCGGCGAGTACCTTGCGAACGACTTTTTCGGCGGGAATTTGAAGGGCGTTATCAAAAAGCTCCCGTACCTCAAGGACTTGGGCATATCGGTCATTTACCTGAACCCGATATTCAAAGCCTACTCAAACCATAAATACGACACCGGCAGCTACGAGGAAATAGACCCGATGTTCGGCGACGAGGAAACGTTTAAGAAGCTGTGCGCCGAGGCGAAAAAACTCGGCATACGCGTAATTCTCGACGGCGTCTTCAACCACACCGGCTCAAACAGCCAATACTTCAACAAAAACGGCGAATACGACAGCGTCGGCGCGTACCAGTCCAAGGACTCCCCGTACTATTCGTGGTACCGCTTCATGGACTGGCCCAACGTCTACGAGTCGTGGTGGGGCATGACGACGCTGCCGCAGGTCGAGGAAAACAGCGAGGAATACCGCAAATACCTGCTTTCGGGCAAGGACGCGATAGTGAAAAAATGGATAAGAAACGGCGCTTCGGGCTGGAGGCTTGACGTTGTGGACGAACTGCCGGGATTTTTCGTAAAAGAGCTTCGCGAAAACGTAAAAAGCGTGGACGAGGACGCTGTCATAATCGGCGAGGTATGGGAGGACGCGTCGAACAAGAGCGCGTACGACGAACGCCGTGAGTACTTTTTGGGACGCGAGCTTGACAGCGTAATGAACTACCCGATGCGTAACGCCATCATAGACGCGGCGCTCGGCAAAACCGACGCGGCGGGACTTGACGAAAGACTTATGAGCCTCAAAGAAAACTACCCCGCGCCCGCGTACTATTCACTCCTCAACATGGTGACGAGCCACGACGTTGAACGAATCATGACGATCATGGGCGACGCTCCGTCGCGCCACGATGTTTCAAAGGACTACCAGTCGCAGTTCAAGCTCGACGGCTACGCGCTGGAACTTGCGAAGGAGCGAGCGACGCTTGCGCTCGGACTTCAAATGACGCTCCCCGGCGTTCCGTGCATATTCTACGGCGACGAGATAGGCATGCAGGGCTACGGCGATCCGTTCTGCCGCACACCCTTCCCGTGGGACAGAATAGACGAGATAGACCCCGACGGACTTGTCAGAACGCGCTACAAGAACATGATAACGCTTCGCAACATGTCCAAGGCGTTCTCGATAGGCGAATTTGAATGTGTATACAAAATCGGCTACGTCTACGGCTTCGTACGCTCATACGAAAACGAGCGCTACCTCGTAATGGCGAACATGGGCAAGAGCGAGGAACACGTCCGCGTGGACGTTGCGCGCTTTGGCATAAAGAAAATGACGTGCGTAACGCACGACATAGAAACAAAGGAATCCGGTGACGGCATACATTATATCGACATGCCAAGACTTTGGATAAAGGTCTACAAGGACGAAACCAAATAAGGGACACTAAAACAGGGACACTAAATGCCCCTGTTTTTTTATTATACGCGCCGCTTTTTAAGCCTCTGTTTTATCTCCTGCGCCGCCTCCACTATTTTAAATTTCACCGTGACCTCGTCATTTTTCCGCGTAATTATCTCATAG
The DNA here is from genome assembly GCA_947585795.1 of uncultured Clostridia bacterium. GTDB lineage: Bacteria > Bacillota > Clostridia > UBA1381 > UBA1381 > Hominilimicola. The sequence continues at coordinate 12,884 of CANPXG010000050.1, read as the reverse complement.
CTGCCGCTATCGAGCGCACTTTGCAGCATTTTTTCACCCTCCTCACCGAGCGTCATATTCCCGTCCTCACTCATGCACAGCGGGGGACACATAACGCACCACCAATTATGCCCCTCACCGCTTCCGAGCGTTATCCTCACGCCGTAATAATCTCCGGCGGGCAGCGTTATCGACTTGTACGTTTTTTCGGGGAACGGAAATTTCCCGTACTCCGCCGCCGCCGTGTACTCAAAACCGTTTTCACGAAGCACGCGGTTCGCCGTTTCCTCGATACCGTCAAGCTCTTGCACGATTTTTTCGGCGGACAAGCCGGGCGTTTCACGCATTTTACAAAGCACCGCGTCACGCACCTTTAATTTAACGCTCTGATCTGCGTCACTGTCGCTGTCCGCTATTATATGCAGCCGCGTTATGTTGTCGCTAAGATCCGCCACCACACCGTCCGAGTACGACGACACCACCGCCGTCATAATAAGCGCCGCTGCCGCCGCCGCAATAAATTTATTCATATTTTTACCTCTTTTCTATGTACTTTATTTCTAAGTATTAACATTTTTTCGTTTTCAATACATATTTTCCGCTTAATAAAGGAAATACTAAGTAAAAATTCAGCAAGGAGGAAGTATTGATGAAGAAAATACTTTCCGCGGCACTCACGCTCGTGATTTTATGTGCGGCTGCGCTTTACGGCGCGCGTGACGGCGCGCTCGCGGTGAACGCGACGAACAACGAAAAACAGCTTCTCGCGAGAGCCGTCAACGGCGAAGCGCGCGGCGAGCCTTACGAGGGACAAGTCGCGGTAGCTGCGGTAATACTGAACCGCGTCCGCCACCCGTCCTTCCCGAACACCATTTCCGGCGTTATATACCAGCCCGGCGCGTTTACCGCCGTAAGCGACGGACAAATAAACGTGCCCATAGACCAAAACTCGACGGTCTACAAAGCCTGCACGGACGCGCTGAACGGCTGGGATCCCTCGGGCGGCGCGATCTACTACTTCAACCCCGACACCGCGACAAACGAATGGATATGGTCGCGCCCACTCATAGTACAGATAGGCAAACACAGATTTTGCAGTTAGGAGGAAACAAAAACAATGGAGAAAACAAAAAGCATACACGTATGGATATACACCGCCCTCTCCGTGGGTATCATCGCCGCGCTCGTATGGGGCTTCGCCGCGTCGAAGAACGCGCGCGCCCTCGAAATATCGAACGAAAACCAGTACAACAGAGCGTTCAGCGAGCTTGCGGGCTACGTGAACAATATCGACACGCTCCTTAGCAAGACGCAGCTCACGAAAAGCCCCGCGCAGCTTGCGAAGCTGTCGAGCGACATTTTCCGCCAAAGCGCGGAAGCGAAATCATGCCTCGGACAGCTGCCGACAAACGAGGTACAGCTTGACAACACCTCAAAATTTCTGTCACAGGTCGGCGACTACACATACGTCCTGTCACAGTTAATGATAAACGGCGAGGAAATTTCACAGGAGGCATACGATAACTTAGCTTCACTCAACGAGTACGCGTCAACGCTCAGCGACACGCTTTCCGAAATCGAGAGCAGGATATACAGCGGCGAGGTGCGCATTTCCGACACGAACGGACGCAGCCGAGGCACCGTGGCGGACGCGGCTGACGGCGGAATACTTAAGGATTTGGAAAACGTCGAAAAGTCGTTCGAGGGTTATCCGTCGCTCATATACGACGGTCCGTTTTCCGAGCACATTGAGAACAGACAGCCTGTGATGCTTGAAAACGAAAAGGAAATATCGCAGGACGAGGCAAAGGAAAAAGCCGAGGACTTTCTTACGGGCGAGGAGCTTACGCTCGAGGGCATGTCCGAGAACACCGCAATACCGACTTACACGTTTACGCGCGGCGGCGACGGTGAAATCAGCGTCAACGTCACGAAAAAGGGCGGCTATATACTGTCCTACCTCAACAGCCGAATGGCGGGGGAGGAGAAGCTTACCGTTGACGAGGCGACGGACAAGGCTGCGGAGTTTTTGCAGGAAAAGGGCTTTTACAGTATGCAGAGCAGCTACTATGAAAAGTCGGGCGGCATTGCGACAATAAACTTCGCGTACGTGCAGGATAACGTCACCTGCTACAGCGACCTCGTGAAGGTGCGCGTCGCGCTCGACAACGGGGAGATAATCGGTCTTGAGGCGAACGGCTATATAATGAACCACTGTGAGCGCGAGCTTTCCGCGCCGGCACTCACGGTGGACGAAGCCAAGGAAAGGATCTCCACCGAGCTTGAAGTATCGGCAACGAAGCTTGCTCTCGTGCCGAAGGACAGCATGCGCGAGGTGCTTTGCTACGAGTTTAAAGGCGCGTTCGCGGGGAAGAACTTCCTCGTCTACGTCAACGCCGAGAACGGACGCGAGGAAGAAATATTTATCCTTCTCGAATCCGAAGAAGGTATCCTAACCGTCTGACCAACCCAAAAAGGGACACTAAATTTTAGTGTCCCTTTTAAATATCGGCATCGTTAATGCTTGGCTTTATACCTGCCGTCACAGATCCGTCTATCACGAACCAAAAAACGTCTAATTCCAGTCAATAGCCGAATGACTTACGGTTTCCCCGTTTGCGTATTCCTCGCGGGCGGCTCGAATTGCCGCCAAATCGTCAGCGGTTGCCACATCATCGGATATAAATCTTTTTGCTATTTCCAAGAGCAACCTTTGCTCGGTTTCCGGCAGAATGTCGATAACCTCCGCCAATTGATTTTTTATAGGTGACATCTTTATACCCCCTTATACACTCCGCCGCGCGGCGCGATTTTTTCTATCAGTATTGTATTCTCACCTTGATAAGAGAATAATATACGCCAATCGCCCACACGCAGCCGAAAACTATCCTTACTGCCCTTCAGGGACTTTATATCGCCCTGAGGTATCTTTTCTATTGCCTCTTTTATTCTTTGTTTTGCGGGGCGGTCAAGCCCTTTTACAGTCTTTACAGCTTGCTTGGAATACTCTATATCCATTCCCTCACTCCCTCACCTTCATTATACCCGCTTTCACCGAAATTGTCAACAGCTTTCATTCTTACACGCACCAACCAAAAAGGGACACTAAATTTTAGTGTCCCTTTTACATATGAAGTAACTTGTACAATAAGCCGCGCATACAATTTACGTCAAATTTTTTTATTAATATTCCATATTTATCGGTTTCATATTACCGTTCCACAACATGACACGGTAGTCATCGTTGTTTGTTTCGGGATACGGCACGGTAATGGTAATACCACCCTCCGTATCCGCCGCCGTACCGATATTTAAAGCCTTTAAACGTCCGCAATCGTTATTTTCATCATACTCATACTGAGCAGCGTAGAGAACGTAATTTGACTTATCAAGCGGCTCATCGTAAGTAAGCGTCACGACAAAGTTCCCGCCGACATTTTCGGCGCTCATTTCAACGCAATGCACAAGCGGATCGTAATCATCTATACCCGAATAATACGTTAAATCCTCAAATTCACCGCGCGTTCCTTGGTAATACACGTTATCGAGAGGACAACCGCTAAACGCGCCGCTGCCGATATACGTCAAGCTTAACGGAATCGTCAATTCATGCAAAGAGCAATCGCCAAACGCATCATCTCCGATATACTCAAGACTTTTCGGCAGCTCGACGCTTTCAAGCCTCCTGCAGCCGTAAAACGCACCGTCCCATATCGTTTTCAAACCGTTTTTAAGCGACAGGTTTTCCAAAGATGTGCACTGATCAAACGCGTAATCGCCTATTTCCTCCACGCTTCCCGCGATTTCGACGGTACGAAGACTTTCACAAAGGTCGAACGCGTAATCGCCTATTTTCTCAACGCCGTCAAGTATTCGGACGCTGCTCAGACTGACGCTCTCAAAAAACGCCTCATACCCTATTTCCTTAACGTTTCCGGGAATTGTGACCTGCGTGAGTCCGTCCGAGCCGCAAAACGCGTCATCACCTATTTTTGTCACGCTCGACGGTATCTCATACGCGCCCGGCGCCGCGCCGGGGTACGCTACAAGCTCCGTCATGTCCGCGTTAAAGAGCACGCCGCCCGATGCCGTGTAGTCGCTGTTACCGTCCTCCACCTCGTACTTTAAACATTCGCACCCGATGAACGCGCCGTTCGCGTCCGTAAGGCTGGACGGAATTGTAAGCGTATCGATCGCCGCGCCGTTAAACGCGCCGTAACGCGCACTCTCCGTGCCGCTGCGGATCGCGTAATTCTGTATATCCCTGCCCGTCGGGTACGCGACAAGCTCCTTCATGTCCTTGTCGTATATAACGCCGTCCACACCCGTGAACGAAGAGTTGAAATGGTCGACCTCGAATGCCTGCAAACCTCTGCACTGCACAAACGCACTGTCACCGATATACGTCGTATTGGCGGGGATCTTCATGCTCGTGAGCGAGTCGCATCTCCAAAACGCGTATCTGCCTATAGATTCAATCGTTGACGGCATTTCGATATTTTCAAGACTTCTGCAGGCTCTGAACGCCCCGGCACCGATTTTTTTTACATATCCCAAATCGACCGTCGTAAGTCCGCGGTAGCCTGCGAACGCGTATTCACCGACCGACGTAACGCCCATCTCGAACCTAACCGTTTTCACATTATTTGTGTTTCCCACATCGTCCTCCCACGGCGGCAAATCACTGCTGTAATCGTACATATCGCCCGATCCGCTTATCGTGAGCGTGTTCGTCGAGCTGTCATAATTCCACGTTACGTCTTCACCGCACATACCGCTTCCCGCGTGCGCCGTCACGGTCAAACCGAGCATTACCGACATGACAAACACGACCTGTAAAATTTTCTTCCTCATAGTTTACCAAACCTCCGTTTTAATAATTTGCGCAAACAAAAAATGCGCGGCTGCTGTTAAAACCGCGCATAAAAGCGCAGCTTTAATTTCAGTTGCTACACATCATCATTCCCTAATTATCTTCGGACAAGGTATGACAAACTAAAGCTTACGCTTTTTTCATAGCGTAAACTTATCCAAAGATAATTATTCAGATGTGTAGCACATACAATATATCATATTTTGTCGCGATTGTAAAGGCGCAAACAAAAAAATTCCGACAAACCTATTGACATAACCGAATAAAAGTAGTAAAATGGTAACCGTGGTAAGCGGTGTATAACGAACGCTACACAACACAAACCAAAATTAAGGAGGGAAAACAATGCCTTTATCAATGATGAATATTGGGGAAACTAAGCCCGTTTTACGCATCTCGGGCAGGGACAAAACGCGGAAATTTCTCGAAAACCTTGGCTTCGTCGAAGGTACGGAAGTTACGGTCATTTCACGCATAAACGGCAATCTTATAGTCCACATAAAGGAATCACGCGTCGCCATCGACAATTCCATGGCGAACCGAATAATAGTTTAAGGAGGTAAAACATATGAAAACATTACGTGACGCAAAAATCGGCGACACCGTCACGGTGACGCGCGTACGCGGCGACGGAGCCGTAAAACGCAGAATTATGGACATGGGGATCACAAAGGGCGTTGACGTCTACATACGCAAGGTCGCGCCGCTGGGCGATCCCGTCGAAGTAAAGGTACGCGGCTACGAGCTTTCCATACGCAAAGCCGACGCGGAAATGATCGAGCTTGCCTAATTTTTTTTAACGTTAGGTTAGCCACAGGTAATTAAAGTTTTTTGGAGGTAATACAAAATGTCATTAAAAATAGCGCTTGCCGGAAACCCCAACTCCGGCAAAACCACATTATTCAACGCACTCACCGGCTCAAACCAATTCGTCGGCAACTGGCCCGGAGTAACCGTAGAAAAAAAGGAGGGCAAACTCAAGGGACACAAGGACGTTACGCTCATCGACCTACCCGGCATCTACTCGCTCTCGCCGTACACGCTCGAGGAGGTCGTAGCGCGCAACTACCTTATAAACGAACGCCCCGACGCGATTTTAAACATCGTTGACGGCACAAACCTTGAAAGGAACCTCTACCTCACGACGCAGCTTACGGAGCTCGGCATACCCGTCGTTATCGCGGTAAACATGATGGACGTTGTGAATAAAAATGGCGACAAGATCGACCTTGCGAAGCTCGGCAGCGCCCTCGGCTGCACGGCTGTATCCGTATCTGCACTCAAAGGCACAGGCATAAAGGAAGCGGCTGACAAAGCCGTCACCGCCGCCGGCAAAACACAAACGACGGCGCACACATTCAGCGAAACGACGGAAAACGCGCTCACCGAAATAGAAAACGCGCTCGGCTCACTTGTGAGCGACGCGCAAAAGCGTTTTTACGCGATAAAGCTCTTCGAGCGCGACGACAAAATCACCGCCTCACTGAAAAACGCGCCCGACGTTTCCGCGCTCATCGAAAAAATCGAGAACGAACTGGACGACGACAGTGAAAGCATCATCACGAACGAGAGATACAATTACATAACCTCGATAATAAGCGGCTGCTATAAGAAACACACCCACGAAAAGCTGTCGCTTTCGGACAAAATAGACAAAATAGTCACGAACCGCTTTTTGGCACTGCCGATTTTCGCGGCGGTGATGTTCATAGTGTACTACATATCGGTCACAACGGTCGGCACATGGGTCACGGACTGGGTGAACGACGGCGTTTTCGGCGACGGCTGGAGCTTGTTCGGACTTGAAATACCGGGCATACCCGTGCTTGTCGAAGGCGCACTCAGCGCGCTCGGTACGGCTGACTGGCTAAACAGCCTTATCCTCGACGGCATAGTCGCGGGCGTGGGTGCGGTACTCGGCTTTGTACCGCAGATGCTCGTACTGTTTTTGTTCCTCGCGTTCCTCGAAGCGTGCGGCTACATGGCGCGTATCGCGTTCATCATGGACAGAATATTCAGAAAATTCGGACTTTCCGGCAAATCGTTCATACCGATGCTTATCGGCACGGGCTGCGGCGTACCGGGAATAATGGCGTCGCGCACGATAGAGAACGAGCGTGACAGGCGCATGACGGTCATGACGACGACGTTTATCCCGTGCGGCGCGAAGCTCCCTATCATCGCGCTTATCGCGGGCGCGCTGTTCGGCGGCGCGTGGTGGGTAGCGCCCAGCGCGTACTTCGTGGGCGTGTGCGCTATTATCGTGTCGGGCATAATACTTAAAAAGACAAAGATGTTCTCGGGCGATCCCGCGCCGTTCGTAATGGAGCTGCCCGCGTACCATATGCCGACGGCGGGCAGCGTGCTCCGCAGCATGTGGGAACGCGGCTGGTCGTTTATAAAGAAAGCGGGTACGATCATACTGCTCGCAACTATACTCATATGGTTCCTGCAGGGCTTCGGCGTTGAGGACGGCTCGTTCGGCATGGTGGAGAACATGGATAACTCCATACTCGCCGCGATAGGCACCGTGATCGCTCCGATATTCGCTCCGCTTGGCTGGGGCGACTGGAAGGCGGCTGTAGCTGCTGTGACGGGACTTATCGCGAAGGAAAACGTCGTCGGCACATTCGGCATACTGTACGGCGGTTTCGCCGAGGTCGCGGAGGACGGCTTCGAGGTCTGGGCAAACCTTGCGATGGACTTCACAAAACTTGCGGCGTATTCGTACCTCGTGTTCAACCTCCTGTGCGCTCCGTGCTTCGCGGCAATGGGCGCGATAAGGCGCGAAATGAACAGCGCGAAGTGGACATGGTTCGCGATAGGCTATCAGTGCGTGTTCGCGTATTGCGTGGCGCTCTGCATCTATCAGATAGGCTCGCTCTTTACGGGCGGCGGCTTCGGCGTGGGAACGGCAGCCGCATTGCTCATCGTGATTGCGTTTATATATCTGCTCGCAAGACCGTATAAGGAAAGCAATACTCTCAAAACAAACCCCAAAAGCGTTAATGCGTAAAAACGCAGGATGATTTTCATAATTGCGCCTGCATATCTGCTATTCAGACCGTATAAAGAAAGTAATATGCTTAAAAATGATTGCAATGATAATGATTGCACTTGCATATCTGTTATTTAGACCATACAAGGAAATCAATACGCTCAAAAATATGCAGTGTTTTAAATGATCGTAACAACAGTAATTGCGCCTGCATATCTGTTATTCAGACCGTATAAGGAAATCGATATGCTCAAAAATATGAGGCGTTTTAAAAAATCGTAACAACAGTAATTGCGCTTGCATATCTGTTATTTAGACCATACAAGAAAGTAATACGCTTAAAAATGTGAGGTGATTTAAAATGATTGCGACGATAATAATTACGGCTCTTATCATATCCGCCGTCATAGCGATCATAACGAACGGAATAAAAAAAAGAAAAAGGGGAGAATGTTCCTGCTCTTGCGGCTGCTCCTCCTGCCACCAATGCCATAAATAATTCCCCCCGTTAGGCCCCCTTGTCAAAGGGGGCTGTCACGCGTAGCGTGACTGGGGGATTCCTACGACGCATAAATCTATAAATTAAACTCGTATGGGCAGTCATTGCCCGCCCGCCCTTAGCCTCCCCCTATTTCCGTAGGGCGGGCTGCCTTTGTTACGGCGTTTGTTCGCAAGCGAACACGCCTACAACACTTACGTGTTGTTCACCTCAGCCCGCCGCCTGTCGCTTCGCTTTTTTGCCTTCCCCTCGAGGGGAAGGTGGCGCCGAAGGCGCCGGATGAGGTGTAGCCGCGTAGCGGCGTCGTAGGGGCGACCTATGCCACGGCATTTGTTTAGCCTTCCCCTTCGCTACGGCGTTTGTTGCTCCGCAACACGCCTACCACACGCGAGGCGTGTGGTTCACTTCACGGTCGCCCGCAGCCTCCCCCTATTTCCGTAGGGCGGGCTGCCCTTGTTACGGCGTTTGTTCGCAAGCGAACACGCCTACAACACTTACGTGTTGTTCACCTCAGCCCGCCTCCCTGACACCCTGACGGCAACGGTTTGTAGGGGCTCCCCCTTGTTACGGCGTTTGCTGCTTCGCCGCAAGGCTCCCCTTGAGGGGAGCTGTCAGCGTAGCTGACTGAGAGGTGGCAGTAGGGGCGACCCTTGCGGTCGCCCGTGTGGCTCCCCTACTAGGTGAACGACGCTTCAGCGTCGTAGGCATAGAGCTTGCTCGTATGCCGCAGCAAAGGAGCTGTCGCCGTAGGCGACTGAGGTGTTTGTAGCGGCGAACCTCGTTCGCCCTTAGCCTCCCTTGTTAAAGGGAGGGGGACCGCCGAAGGCGGTGGAGGGATTCCTTCCCACCGCATCCCCGCCACACCGCCGGCAACGCTCTGCTAAGCAGGGGGTGTCCCCGTAGGGCGGGCTGCCCTCAGCCCGCCGCCGCAGCACCCCTTCCGGTCGTTTCAAGGGGATGATTCCTAAGAGGGGGGAAATCGAAATCCCCCCTCTTAGGGTTTTTGGTTCTTTTTTTAAAAAGAACATCCTTCGCACATCCCCGATGTGCCAACGGTAATGGTATCACCATTTTCGGGTTATTCAAAATCGCACAACGGCGGGGTGTGGTGAACGACGCTTCAGCGTCGTAGGCATAGAGCTATGCTCGTATGCCGTAGCAAAGGAGCTGTCGCCGCAGGCGACTGAGGGGTTTGTAGGGGACGGCGCCTCGACGTCCCGAATTTGTAGGGGCGACCTATGCCACGGCATTTGTTTAGCCTTCCCCTTTGCTACGGCGTTTGTTGCTTCGCAACACGCCTACCACACGCTCCGCGTGTGGTTCACTTGAGGGGAGCTGTCGCCGCAGGCGACTGAGGGGTTTATATGCGCAATATCTCCGCCACACCGCCGTCAACGGCACCGTAGGGGCTGGCGCCCTCGACAGCCCGCTTGCCTTCCCCTTTGCTACGGCGTTTGTTGCTTCGCCGCAAGGCTCCCCTTGAGGGGAGCTGTCAGCGTAGCTGATTGAGAGGTGGCATCGAATTTATAAATTGCATGTCGTAGGGGCGACCTTCACGGTCGCCCTCTTTTTAGTAAGGGCGAACCGCACCCGCCCTTAGCCTCCCTTGTTAAAGGGAGGGGGACCGCCGAAGGCGGTGGAGGGATTCCTTCCCGCCACATCCCCGCCACCCTGCCGTTAGCGGCACCGTATGCACCCCCACCCACACAAAAAAACGGACGGTTGACCGTCCGTTTTTTTATGATCACATCATCTTGCCAAATTCCCAAGCGCTCTCTTCACAGCACGCATCGGCATCGGCTTTGACCGATACACCCGCTTGCCCGAACGCATCAGGGTGTACGCCGCCTTCCTCGCGGTGCTCACGGCGTACTCCTCCTTGAATACCGTGCCGCCGTCGTTCTCCGCGAAATCGCCCGAAACCGCGAAATTCGAAATACCCGTCGGTATTATCTCAAGCCTCGACGCTACCGGCGCAAGGTACGCCTTGTCGTAGCGCCTGTGGCACGGAATGACGTTGATGACCGTATCGCGAATGTCGTCCCAAGCCTCGCCCAAATTGAAGCACGACACGAGCTCGTACAAAATCTCAGCCCCCGAGCAGTCCGTCATAGCCTTCTCGCAGCTCTCGCCCTCAACGTCGGGACGCGAAGCCGTGCCCCAAAGTATGGCAGTGTCCTCGCTCTGATTTTTAAAGTGCGACGGAGGAACGGCGCACACAGTGATTTTCCAGTTTGAGTTGTCGAGGACTATAACGCCGTCAAGCCCGAGCGCGCCGCAGGTCACCTTGTCGATAAGCTCAGGCAGCATGCGGTTTTTCAGCGTAACGGTAAACTCCTCGGACATATTCTCGTCGCTCGAGAAAAGCGGGGCGGGATTCTTGAACGATGCGTGCTTTTCGGCAAGCTTCTCCCAAAGCTCGTATGGCGCTGAGAACGTTCTCGGCGCGCTTTCGTTGAAGCTTCCGTAGGACGCGCACTCAGCCATCTCGTCCGTCGGGAATATACATATATCGTCGCTTCCCGGGTAAACGCTCTTGCGAACGCCGTCGTCGGTGAAATGTATCGCCGAAACCGCGTCGTTGTCGAGATCCATATCCGTGACCTTCGCATTTTCGCGTATATCAACGCCTAAGCTCTTGAGATGCGCCTTAAGCGGCTCGATTATCTCCTCCTGCCTGTCAAAATCAGCGGGGAGCGTGCCCGAAAGCATGTCGTCCACATGAGTTATCGCGTTCGCGAACTCGTAAGCGCCCGACTCCGGCGCGAAGCCGTACGCCGCGCTCAAAAGCTTCCAAAAATGCGACGCGAAGAAGCTCTGCGGAAGCGCCTCGCAAAGCGGCGTGTCAAGAAGCTGCTCCTTAGACTGCCTAAGAAGCGATATAAGCGCTTTTTTCTCCTCCCTATCAAGACGTATGTCCGACACGTCTATGACGTTTTTATCCCCATCTATGAGCGTTATGGGGCGCATTACGGGGTTGGCACTGTATATGTTAAGTATCTCATCGCATACCGTGAGGTCGGGAATATCGACGGAATGCACTCCGCTTAGGAGGTCAAAGAGGTTCATGGAACCGTCGTCGATTATTTTGCCTCTGCGGCATATGTATCCGCCCTCCTCGCTGCCCGCAGCGTAGCGGCAGTCTGAGAATATGTGAATGTGCTTCGGCTCCATTTTGCAGTCGCGCGCCAAATAAAGCGCGGCTGCGAGCGCGCTCAGCCCTCCGCCCGTGATGTAAGCGTTCTTGCCGTGGAGCATGAACTCGTTTTCCGACTTTTCCTCGCGCGCCCTGCGGCAGCGCGAAATCACGATCACTGCGGCGGCGGTCGCCGCGGCTGTCACTGCGCTTATCGCGATGATTTTTTTCAGGTCATTTTTATTCATAATTCGGCACCTTCCTGTATTACCCATATTATTATACATATTATATCACAAAAAAATCGATTTGTACATAGATTATTTGCAACTTTGGTTGAAAAATCCGCCGTTATATGATAAAATACTCGCATAAACGTAAATTTAAAAGCAAAAAAGGGGTAAAAAACCGCCCAAAAGCGGTAAAAAACAGTACCGTAAAAGGGTAAAAATAATGCCAAACATGGTAAAAAACCATGCCAAAAGGGGTAAAAAACAGCCCAAAAAGGGTGAAAAACAGTGCCAAAAGAGGTAAAAAACAGCCCCAAACAGGGTGAAAAATGATGCCAAACAGGGTAAAAAACAGCCCGAAAAGGGTGAAAAATGACACCAAAAGCGGTAAAAAACTTGAATTTTGGAGGTAAAAAGATGAAAAAAAGAGTATTTTTAGCTGCAATTATGACGTTATTTGCATTGCCGCAAATCGCTTTTGCGGACGATGTAACGATAATGGTAAACGGCGAAAAATTAGTCACCGAAACTCCCGCCGTAATTGAAAATGAGCGCACTCTCGTACCCTTGCGCGCCGTGAGCGACGCTCTGGGCTGCGATGTTTCCTGGGACGGCGAAACACGCGGCGTGACCGTCACCGACGGCGAGAGCTTATTTTTCACGTGGATAGGGCGTGACCACGCGTTTGAAACAACGTCCACGGAGCTTGAAAACACAGTAATTCTCGACACTCCGCCCATGATAATAAACGACTTCACGATGGTTCCCGTAAGAGCAGTATCGGAGATTTTCGGTGCCGAGGTCGGCTACGACGCGGCGACCTCCACGGTTCTGATCACCTACGACAAGAAGAGCGTCAAGGCGGGGCTTGCCGCCGAATTTCGGACGTATGAAACGGAGCTTGACAAGATGTACGGCGCGTACTGCGGCTACGCCGACCACAGCGGCAACCTCGTAAACGCCGAGATACAGCTTGCAAATGGCGGCGTGATAACGCTCGAGCTTTACCCCGACATAGCGCCCGAAACGGTCGCGAACTTCGTGAAGCTGGCGAACGAAAAGTTTTACGACGGGCTTGTTTTCCACCGCGTGATAAAGGATTTTATGATACAGGGCGGAGGCTTTGACCAAAACCTCACGCAAAAGACAGCCGCCGCCATCAAGGGTGA
>CANPXG010000049.1 GCA_947585795.1 uncultured Clostridia bacterium | reverse complement strand
ACTGCGACTCAAACTCCGGCACGAGCGAGGGGAACTGCGGCAGGTACGCGCCCAGCGCGATTGAAAATACGCCTATTCTTGCTTTTGTTTCAACTAACATAACAGTCTTCCTTTCTTGTTAAAATACATAAATTTGATAATAACATTATATATGATTTTGTAAATATTTGCAATAGCCAAACGTAAAAGATTTAAAAAAATTCCCATTTTGAGCGCGCTCTCCATATTATATAATATCAAGCTTTGAAAGGAATGATATATTTATGGAATATAACAGAGAAGCCGCAGTCGCCTACGCCAAACGGTGGGCATACGGCAGAAATCCGGCGTACTACGATTTTTCCGACTTGGGCGGCGACTGTACGAATTTCGCCTCACAATGTCTTTACGCGGGAAGCGGAGTTATGAACTACACCCCGATTTACGGCTGGTATTACATTTCCTTAAACGACCGCGCGCCCGCGTGGACGGGAGTAGACGAGCTTTACCGTTTCCTCACGACGAACCGCGGCGCGGGACCGAGAGGCATCGTGACCGACCTGTCGCAGATACGCGACGGCGACCTGATCCAGCTTCAATTTTCGCCGAAAGACCGTTTCGACCATTCCCCGATAGTCGTTGACGCGGGAAACAGAACGCCGAACACGATTTTGCTCGCGGCTCATTCGTACGACGTGGACTGCCGTCCGCTGTCCTCGTACAAGTACGGCAAGATACGTCCGATACACATAACGAACGTGGGTGAATAAATACGATTTTCTATTGAAATACTTTGGTATTGATGATAAAATAATAATGCAAAAATCAAAGGAGCATTATTTTCGATATGAAAAAACTATTTCCGTTTTTGAAGCCGTACCGCCTTCAGCTTACGGTAGGACCGTTTTTCAAGCTGTCCGAGGCGGTGCTTGAGCTTCTTATCCCCACGCTCATGGCGCTTATTATAGACAACGGCGTAAACGCGGGGAACACAGGCTATGTAATAAAAATGGGCGCGCTCATGTTTGTGATTGCGACCTTCGGCGTGCTGTTCGCGTACATATGTCAGTACAGCGCGTCGATCGCGTCGCAGGGCTTCGGCACGGACGTGCGCAACGCGATGTTTAAAAAAATCTGCTCGTTTTCCTTTGAGCAGCTGGACAAGTTCGGCATACCGTCGCTTATAAACCGCGTGACGGGCGACGTAAATCAGCTGCAGTCCGCCGTTGCGATGCTTATCCGCCTTGTTATACGCGCGCCGTTTCTTTGCGTGGGCGGACTTGTTATGGCTATGGCGATAGACCTGAAGCTGTCCGTTATATTCATGCTCGTGATACCGATGTTTATCGTCGTACTCTTTCTCGTAATGTTCAAGGCTGTACCGCTTTACAAGTCGGTACAGAAAAAATTGGACACGCTCACGCTCGTACTTCGTGAAAATTTGTCGGGCGTGCGCGTGATACGCGCGTTCGCGGGAGTACGCCGCGAAAAAGAACGCTTTAACGAAAAAAATACAGACTACGCCGACACCGCCATACGCGTCGGACGTATCGCCGCGCTTACGAACCCCGCGACCACCGTTATAATGAACCTTGCCGCGATCGCCGTAATATACTTCGGCGGCATACGCGTAAACACCGGACATCTTTCGCAGGGCGAGGTAATAGCGTTTATAAACTACATAACGCAGATCTTAAACGCGATGATAGTCGTCGCGAATTTAGTCGTGCTGTACACAAAGGCATACGCGTCGGCACTCAGAGTAAACGAGGTGCTTGAAACGGAACCGTCCGTAAAATACGGCTCAAAAACAGCCGTGGAAAAATCGGAAAACGCGGTCGAGTTTAAAAACGTGTCACTCACCTACGCGGGCAGCAACATAAGCGCGGTGGAAAATATAAACCTGTCGGTAAAAACGGGCGAAACGCTTGGCATCATCGGCGGTACGGGCAGCGGCAAAACGACGCTTGTAAGCCTCATTCCGCGCTTTTACGACGCTACGGAGGGCGAGGTACTGCTTGGCGGCGTAAACGTAAAGGAATACAGCGAGGACGCGCTTAGAAACGAAATCGCGATAGTACAGCAGCGCGCCGCGCTGTTTTCGGGCACTATCGCGAGCAATATGCGCATGGCGAAGGAGGACGCGACGGACGGGGAAATACGCGCCGCCATGTCCACGGCGCAGGCGACTGAGTTTACAGACCGTCTCGAGCGCGGCTTTGACACGGGCGTTGCGCAGGGCGGAAACAATTTTTCGGGCGGACAGCGCCAGCGCCTCACCATAGCCCGCGCGCTTATAAAAAATTCACCCATACTTATACTTGACGACAGCGCGAGCGCGCTTGACTACGCGACGGACGCGGCGCTTCGGAAAGCCGTTAAGGAAAATACCGCAAGCAAGACGGTTATTATAGTTTCGCAGCGCGTGAACTCCGTCAAAAACGCCGACAGAATAGTCGTTATGGACGACGGCGAAATAGCGGGCATAGGCACGCACACGGAGCTTTTTAAGACGTGTGAAATTTACAGGGAAATTTGTCTGTCGCAGGAGGAGGGTGACGAAGATGAAAAAAAATAACACGCTTTCGCGCCTCTACTCATACGTCGCCGACAACAGAAAGTACCTTGCACTTATGATAATATCGGCACTTTTGGCGAACATATTCATGCTTGCCGCGCCATACGTTTCGGGACGCGCGATAGACTTTATAAAAGGCGAAAACAACGTGGATTTCACCATGGTACTGAAATTCATAGGCGTACTTTTTATCGTGTACATTTTAAATGCGCTCTTTACGTGGGGCATGACTGTATTCACGAACGCGCTCTCAAACCGCACCATAGAAAAAATGCGCCGCGACGCGTTCACGCGGATCTCAAAGCTGCCGCTTAAATTTTTCGACACCCACTCCCACGGCGACGTGATAAGCCGCCTCACAAACGACATAGACTCCGTTTCCGACGGACTTTTACAGGGAATGACCCAGCTTTTTTCAGGACTTGTCACCGTGGTAGGCTCACTCGCGATGATGTTTTGGCTGAACTGGAAAATCACGCTGTGCGTAATTGTAATAACAATTATATGTATCTTCGTATCAAAATTTATAGCGACAAATTCCGGCAAAATGTTCCGCCTACAGGCGCAGACCGTGGGCGAACTGAACGGATGCGTTTCCGAAACCGTGGGCAACCTGAAGGTAGTGAAAGCATTCGGCTACGAGGAACGCGGCGCTCACGCGTTCGAGGAAATAAACGCACGCCTTTACGACTGCGGACAAAAGGCGCAGTTTTACTCGTCACTCGTCAACCCGTCCACGCGCTACATCAACAACCTTGCGTACATTTCCGTCGGCGTATTCGGCGGCTTGGCGGCACTCGCCGGTCACTTAAGCGTGGGCGTTATTTCAAGCTTCCTCATATACGCGACACAGTTCGCGCGCCCGATAAACGACATGACGAGTATTTTAACGCAGCTGCAGTCGGCGCAAGCCGCCGCGGCACGAATATTCGCCTTGGGCGACCTCGAGCCGGAACCGTCCGACGACGACCGCCCCGAGCTTAAGCTCAAGGGCGGCGAGGTGGTATTTAGGGACGTGGACTTCTCCTACGACAAAAACACCGAGCTTATAAATAACTTAAACATAACCGCGAAAAGCGGTCAGCGCGTCGCGATCGTCGGACCGACCGGCGCGGGCAAAACGACTATAGTAAACCTTCTGATGAACTTTTACGGCACCGACAATGGCGCAATTATAGTCGACGGTCAGGATATAGACTCAGTAACGCGCGACAGCCTGAGAAAAAATTTCGGCATGGTCTTGCAGGACACGTGGCTGTTTTCGGGTACGGTCAAGGAAAACATCGCCTACGGCAAGGAGGGCGCCACCGACGAGGAAATAATAAACGCGGCGAAAGCGGCGGAAGCGCACGGATTTATAAGACGTCTACCCGACGGCTACGACACCGTTATAACCGAGGACGGCGGCAACCTGTCGGGCGGACAAAAACAGCTGCTCACGATAGCGCGCGCCATGCTCTCAAACCCCGAGGTACTTATTCTCGACGAAGCGACGTCGAACGTCGATACAATGACAGAACAACGAATACAACGGGCGTTTTTAAAGATGATGGAGGGCAGAACGAGCTTTATAATCGCCCACCGCCTCTCCACCATACGCGGCGCCGACCTGATCCTTGTCATGGACAAGGGACGCATCGTCGAACAGGGCACGCACGAGGAACTTTTGGCGCAAAACGGCTTTTACGCAAGGCTTTATAACAGTTAAAACGCGTACGCATCGCGCAGCATTTTAATTTCCTTCGCGTAACCGTCGAGCTCGTTCGGAGTTTCGAGCAGCACCGGTATACCCTGAAGCCTCGGACAATTTATTATCCTTACCATAGCGTCAAGACCGATCGCGCCTTCACCGATCTTCTCATGCCTGTCCTTATGGCTCTCGAACGGATTTTTACTGTCATTCATGTGTATCGCCTTAAGGCGCTCAAGACCTATCACGCGGTCAAACTCATCGAGCACGCCGTCGAGGTCGTTTACTATGTCGTACCCCGCGTCGTAGACGTGGCAGGTATCGAGGCACACGCCCATTTTCTCCCGAAGCTCCACCCCGTCTATAATGGCGCGAAGCTCCTCAAACGAACGCCCGACTTCACTGCCCTTACCCGCCATTGTTTCGAGCAGCACCGTCGTCGTCATATCCTTCGTAAGCACCGCATTAAGCTGCTTTACTATAAGCTCTATACCGACCTGAGCGCCCTGACCGACATGACTGCCGGGATGGAAGTTATACAGCTGACCGGGCGTATACTCCATACGCGCGAGGTCGTCCCGCATGGTATTTAACGCAAACTCACGCGTCGCCTCCTTATCGGAGCACGCGTTTAACGTGTACGGCGCGTGCGCGAGTATTTTGGAAAAACCGTGTTCCTTCGCGAACGCGGTAAACGCCTTAACGTCGCTTTCGTCGATCGCCTTAGCCGCGCCGCCGCGCGGATTGCGCGTGAAAAACTGGAACGTGTTCGCGCCGATGCTCACGGCTTCCTCACCCATGTGCAAATACCCCTTTGCCGCCGACAAATGACAACCTATATTTAACATATTTATCCGCCTTTCTTACGTGAAATTATATGAATATTATAGTACGATCACCTACTAAAATCAATATGATATTTACCAAAAAAGCAGCTCACGATGAACTGCCCTTTTGTATGAATGTAACTTTTTTACTTTTATTGAATTGCCGTTATATCGTCCACGGCGTCCATAAGCGGGACATTGTTGCCGTCCCAAAGCATGAGCTTGTACTTCGCGGCGTTCGGAATATCCGCGGTAATGGTGACCGTATCGCCGTTTATTTCCTCATTTTTCCAAACGGTCACATTCAAAAGATGTCCGTCCGCGTCGTATTCGGCGGCGTACAATCGAACGTCCTTAAGCTCCTCCGCCCTTTCGGACTCAACGACAGTCACGGGAACTTCAACGGTATTTGCCTCCTCGTCCACCACCGGCTCCACCGGCTCCACCTCCAGCGGCTTGATCATAAAATGGATTGTGGCGTTACGAAGTGGTTCATTGTTCGAACCGATTAAAAACCACATCCATTTCTTCTTTGCTCCGAAATAATATACATCAGATAAGCTGTCGCAGCCGGAAAACGCACTTTCTCTAATACTCGTTATACTATCGGACATGGTAACGCTTGTTAATTTGTAGCAACCCTCAAACGCATATTTGCCAATGCTTTTTACACCATCGGGTATTGTAATGCTTGTTAATTTTGTACAGTTCCGGAAGGCATTATCAGCAATAATTTTTGTTCCGGGATTTATCGTGTAATCACTGTCTAATTCTTGACTGTTTGCTTCAATCAAGTAATTTCCTATATACAAAACACCATTTTCCCAATTGTCATCATTTTTATAGTATGCTGTATTTTTAAACACACCATAGCCGATGCTTGTTAAACTGTTGGATATTGTAACACTTGTTAAGGTGAGGCAAAAGTTAAACGCCTCATTGCCAATACTCATTACACTGTCGGGTATCGTAATGTTTGTTAAACTGCGGCAATCGTAAAACGCATGCTCACCAATGCTTGTTACGCTGTCGGGTATTATAACGCTTGTTAAGCCTTCGCAGTTATCAAACACACTTTTACCAATGCTTGTTACACTGTTGGATATTGTAACGCTTGTTAAGTTTCTACAGACCTCAAACGCATGCTCACCAATGCTTGTTACGCTGTCGGGTATTATAACGTTTGTCAAGCCTGTGCAAAAACTAAACGCATAATCGCCAATGCTTGTTACGCTATCGGGTATTGTAATGCTTGTTAAGCCGTTACAGCCCCAAAACGCATAATCGCCAATTCTTGTTACACTGCCGGGTATTGTGTAATCGGGTTGTATTTCATCTTTTGAATATGCAAGAATTTCCGACTTGTTTTTGTTGAATAAAACGCCGTTTATATCGCAGAAGCTTGTATTGTTTTGATCTACGCTTATATTTAAACTGCCACAATCTGAAAACGCTTCCAAACCAATGCTTGTTACACTGTCGGGTATCATAATGTTTGTTAAGCTGCCGCAGCCACGAAATGCATCATCGCCAATACTGGTTACGCTATCAGGTATGATAACGCTTGTTAAGCCTTCGCAGTAGTAAAACATACACTCGCCAATACTCGTTACACCATCGGGTATCGTAATGCCTGTTAAGCTGGTGC
Source organism: uncultured Clostridia bacterium (assembly GCA_947585795.1). GTDB lineage: Bacteria > Bacillota > Clostridia > UBA1381 > UBA1381 > Hominilimicola. The sequence goes on along the minus strand of CANPXG010000049.1, from coordinate 10,293 downwards.
ACTCTGAAAACGCCCAATCGCCAATACTTGTTACGTTGCTGCCAATGTTAACGCTTGTTAAATTGCTGCATTCGGAAAACGCACTATAGCCAATGCTGGTTACGCTGTCAGGTATGGTAACGCTTGTTAAACTTCCGCAGCTTTCAAACGCACTATCACCAATGTATGTTACGCGGTCGGGTATTGTAACGCTTGTTAAGCCGGTACAGTCTAAAAATGCATTATCGCCAATGCTTATTACTTTCACCCCGTCAATTTCTTCGGGAATAACAAGCTCACCCGTTGCGTTTTGATTACAACCTGTAATAGTCCCCGTCGTCTTATCAAACGTCAAATCGTCCACACTTGCCGCATTCACCGCCAACGGCAAAATCAACACCGCCGCAATCGCGGCGATCATCACCAAAATCTTTCTTTTCATTAAAGTTACCTCCCTGTAAATTAAAAATTTCTCCGACATTAAAAATGCGCGGCTCCTTTCATTAAAGCCGCGCATAAAAACGCAGCTTTAATTTCAGTTGCCACACATCATCAGTACCAAAAATTCATTGAATAAGGTAAGATTAACTAAAGCTTACGCTTTTTAACTTAGCGTAAACCTATTCAATGAATTTTATTCAGATGTATGGCACATACATTGTACCACACCCCTCTTATTTTGTAAAGTCCTTTCACCAAGTATCCTAAAAAGATATACACCCTTGACAAACACCTTGAAACATGGTAGAATGTATCAAAGTAAACGCAAGGAGAAACAAAAATGAGATTTGAAAATACTGAGGTTTACGGCTTTAAAAGCGCGCTCAGAGGTATGCGAAACCCCTTGGAATCGTGGGCAAAAAACGACACGACGGAGGAAAACGGGCGCGTCACGGTGGGCGAAAATGATTTGGAACTGGCGCAAAGACTCATACGCTCGGGCAGCGAGCACCGCAAGTTTATGCGTCAAATTTTCGTGTCCGTCGATATTACCGCGCCGCTGTACTGGTGGAAGGAATTTGACACGTACAAGGTCGGCACCGTCGCGAACAGCACCTCCACGATGCACAAGCTCGCGTCAACGCCGATAACGCTTGACTGCTTCGAGATCGACGACTATTCCTCCGACCTCGATTACGGCGGGAAAAAACTTTCCGACGTAATGGATAAACACATTGCATTTTTGGAGGAAATGCGGGTAAAATATCTTGAAACGAAGGACAAAGCGTACTGGAAGGAGCTTATACGATGGCTGCCCTCGTCGTGGCAGCAAACAAGGACGGTTACAATGTCGTATGAAAATCTGCTCGCGATGTGCTCAAAGGGACAGCGCCGCTTCCATAAGCTCACGGAATGGTCAAAATCGTTTATAGACTGGGCGCGTTCACTTCCCTACGCACAGGAGCTTATATTCATCGACGAAACGGAATGATAATTTACCTATTGACAACATATGTATTTCTTTAGTATAATAGCAAATAGATTAGATGAGTTTAGAACAGAGTATATTTAATAAAGTTATTTATGCCCTCACGGTCTTATCTGTCTGTGGGGGTTTCTGTTTTAGCTTACAAAAAGAAAGGATTTGAGTAAAATGAATTTGAAAAAGGTATTGGCTTTAGGCACGGCGGCGCTTCTTTGCGTCGGCGCGGCAACAGGCTGCGGACAGACCGGCGGCACCGAAAACGCGAACGCGGACAAGACGTACAAAATAGGCGTACTGCAGTACGCGGATCATCCGTCGCTCGATAACTGCCGCGAAGGATTTAAGCAGGGACTCGACGAGGAAGGCATCTCGTACGACATAACCGAACAGAGCGCCAAGGCGGACGACGCGACGAACACACAGGTGGCGCAGCAGTTCGTTTCACAGGGTATGGACCTTGTGTGCGGTATCGCGACACCGTCGGCGCAGGCTTGCTACAACGCGGCTTACGAGGCGAACATACCCGTAATATTTAACGCGGTATCGGATCCCGTCGCGGCAAATCTTGCCGAGAGCACGACGCAGGCTATGGACGGTATCACGGGCGTAAGCGACATGCTGCCGGTAGACGAGCAGTTAAAGCTTATAAGAGAAATGCTTCCCGACGCGAAGAAAATAGGTATTCTCTACACGACGAGCGAGGCAAACTCCGTTTCGACGATAGAGAGCTACAAGGAAAAGGTAGGGGAGTACGGCTTTGAGCTTGTTGACATGGGTATCACGAACGCGGCGGAAATCCCGCAGGCGCTCGACTTACTCGTAACACAGGTCGACTGTATCTCGAACATGACCGACAATACCGTTGTCGATAACCTTCCCGTACTTCTTGAAAAAGCGAACGCGGCGAACATTCCCGTATTCGGTAGCGAGGAGGAACAGGTAGGCAACGGCTGCATCGCGTCGGCGGGTATCGACTACATCGACCTCGGTAAAAAAGCGGGTATAATGGCTGCGAGAGTTTTAAAGGGCGAGGACATAACGACCATTCCTTACGAAACTCTTACGGAGAGCAAGATCACGATCAACCCCGACGCAGCGGCGGCGATCGGAATCACGATCCCGCAGTCGATAATCGACAGAGCAGAAGTTAAAACCACTCCGTCTGAGCAATGATCGAAGGACTTATAATCGGCATACTGGAGCAGGGACTTATATACGGCATCATGGCTATGGGCGTGTACATCACGTACACCATACTCGACTTCCCCGACTTGTCGGTGGACGGCACGTTCCCGCTTGGAATCGCGGTATGCTTCGTAATGATAAATCACGGACTGAGCCCGTGGCTCGCGCTTCTTGCCGCGTTCGCGGCGGGAAGTATCGCGGGCATGTTCACGGGACTGTTCAACGTAAAACTGAAAATACGCAACCTGCTTTGCGGTATACTCACCATGACAGCGCTCTATTCCGTAAACTACGGAATAGTTGGTAAAGCGTCGGACTTTTTAAGCATGGACACGACGACCATCTTTTCACAGACCGCGTTCCTGTTCGGAAACGGACACATGGCGATGTACTCAAAGCTTGCCGTCATACTCGTGATAGCGCTTGCGGCGAAGTTCGCGCTCGACTGGTACATGCGCACGAAATCGGGCTTTTTGCTCCGCAGCGTCGGCGACAACGAGGGACTTGTCGTAACGCTTGCGCAAAATCCCGGGACGATAAAAATAATCGGTCTTGCGATAGCGAACGGTCTTGTATCGCTCGCGGGCGCGGTGTACTGCCAGTACGGCAGGGCGTTCAACGTCGGCAGCGGCACAGGCACGGTAGTCATGGGACTTGCGGCGGTCATTATAGGCACGACGGTGTTTAGAAAGATAAAATTTTTGCGTATCACAACGGGCGTGCTGCTCGGTATGATCGTGTACAAGGCGTGTATTTCTGTCGCGCTCGCGCTCGGTCTGCCCGCGCAGAACACAAACCTTATGATAACCGTTCTGTTTATACTGACGCTCGTCATAAACGAGTTCGTACTTAAAAAGAGGAAAGTCGGGGTGAAAAAAGATGCTTGAGCTTTCCGCGATACACAAAACGTTTAACCGCGGCACGATCGACGAAAAGGTACTTTTTTCCGACTTTGCGCTCACCATTAACGACGGCGAGTTCGTCGGCGTAATAGGCTCCAACGGTTCGGGCAAGACCACCATGCTCAACATAATTTCCGGCGACGTGGAAGCGGACAGCGGCTCCGTCACGCTCGACGGCGTTGACTTAACGGGCATGAAAAATTTCAAGCGCGCGAAAAAAATAGGCAGAGTTTTCCAAAACCCGTCCATGGGCACATGCCCGTCGATGACTATTTGGGAGAACATGTCGATAGCGGACAATAAGGGCAGGATGTACGGTCTGTCGTTTGGTCTTAACAGGCAGCGCAAGGACTTTTATCGGTCGCAGCTTGAGCTTTTGGGCATGGGACTTGAGAACAGACTGCAAACGCCCGCCGGCTCACTGTCGGGCGGACAAAGGCAGGCGCTTGCCATGATAATGGCGACGATGATACGTCCCGACCTGCTCTTGCTTGACGAGCACACGGCGGCGCTCGATCCGAAGTCGTCGGACACGGTAATGATGCTCACGGAAAAGATAGTGCGTGAGAAAAAAATCACGACGCTCATGGTAACGCATAATCTCCGCCACGCGGTGGAGTACGGCACGCGCACGGTTATGATGCACGAGGGCGGTATCATCATGGACGTAAGCGGCGAGGAAAAGAAAAATAAATCCATAACGGACTACCTCACGGTGTTCAATGAAATAAGTATCGAATGTGGAAATTGATCCCCACATAAAAAACAGCGTTCCCCCGAACGCTGTTTTTCTATTCCTTAATATGTTCAATAATATCCGAAACTTCGCAATTGAGCGCAAAACACAGCGCGTCAAGAGTTTTCGTGCTTATCGCTTCGCCATGCTTCATTCTGTGAAGCGTATTCGCCGAAAAACCTTCTTTAAAAATCATATGATATTCGGTCAAACCTTTTTTTAACAATGTATCATAAAACGGTTTGTAGCTTATCATTTCTATCACCAAATCCATTCTACCATACTCAATCTCTTGACAATACTCAATATATTGAGTATAATATACTTGTTGAGAATTTATGTGGGAGGAATAGAGAATGAAAAAGAAAATTTTTATTGCATGGATGATTGTAATAAGTATGGTTATGTGCCCTATCATATGCTTTGCCGGAACAGACGATTATCCGGCAAAGTATAAAAACGCAGCACAGGATGCTGTTGTGGACGAGTGGAATTTTTTTAACAGGGAATGTACATCGTTTGTTGCATGGAGATTAAACAGCCGAAATAAAGTCAGTTTTACAAACCAATACAAAGGCGCGAGCAAGTGGGGAAACGCAAAAACATGGGGAACGGTGGCGAAAAGCCTCGGTATAACTGTAAACACAACTCCGGCTGTCGGAGCCGTTGCTTGGTGGAATACGGGAACATACGGTCATGTCGCTTGGGTTGAGGAGGTAAACGGAAACAACGTAACAATTGAAGAATACAACTGGGTAAAGGCGGGTGCATATAGCGAAAGGACAATATCCAAATCCAATCCTACGGGTTATATCCATATAAAGGATTTGTCAAGCCCCGAACCTGCTCCGCTTCCGTCAAACGCGTGGATCACAGCGAGCCGAACGGAAATAGAAAAGGGACAAAGCGTAACATTTAATTTTGGAATATCAAACGTAAAGCATTGCGGTATCGGTCTTGATAAAAACGGAAAACGGTATTATACGATCGAAGCCACGGGAAAGAGCACGGCTACATATACATTCAATGACACGGGTACATACAGCGTGGTCTGTGAGGGTTATAATTCGGACGGAAAAATGGGATACAGTAACTGGCTTACAATAACGGTATATGACACCGGACAGGTACCACTTCCCTCTGACGCTTGGATCACATCGGATAAGACAGTACTAACAAAAGGTTCCACCGTAAATTTCAATTTTGGAATATCCCACGTTGAACACTGTGGAATAGGAATAGATAAAGACGGGCACAGATACCACACGATCGAGGCGACGGGCAAAAGCAACGCGTCATATACCTTTAACGAAAGCGGAACATACAGCATAGTATGTGAGGGTTATAATTCAAAAGGCAAAATGGGATACAGCAATTGGCTTAAAATAAGGGTTTACGATACGCTTGACGGCGTAGACACAGGGAAAACCATCCCTTTAACAAGCAGTGTAAGCACGAGTACAACGACGGAAAATCTTACCCTGAAAAACAATGTCAGCGCAGATATAACAAACACTCTAATTTTATCGGATTTATCGGGAACCGCAATTTTTGCGTATAAAAGAGCAGACGGCAAAATAGCGGAGGTTCATACGTCGGATATAAATATTCCCGCTGACTCAAAAATTACAATAACAGACACTTCTTCAACAAAAGTTACTGAAATTGACAATGATAATCTTATTACCGGAGTTGATGTTTTTGTGTGGACAAATACAAATGAAATCCGACCGCTGTCAATAAAAGCGACAGGTAATTTTTCATATTAAGCGGCGCATATAACAAATGCCCGACACTTATCGGTGTTGGGCATTTGTTTTTTTCCCTGCTTCATCTCTTCACCTTAAACACCGTCACGCTTTGCGGCGGGAAGGTGTACTCAAACGCGTTGGTGGGCGACGTGAGCGTCGCTGCTCTCGGGTACACCCTTTTCGGGTCGTCAAAATCGTTCATATCATCCGGCGCGTAACCGGCAAGCTCCGATATGTCGGCAAAAACGCTTGTCACTCCCTCGACTGCTATCTCAGCCGTGACCGCGCTTTCGCGCACGTTCACCGCCTTTATGTATATGTTATCATCGTCGCGGCTCGCCGTGCAGTAAAGCTCCTCGACAAAGGGCTGCTTGTCAACGGCTCTGTTCGCTGTTTCGCCGTTTATGCGCGCGGTTATTTCGCGCCCGTTTACCTCCAGCGCGAGCTTGTATTCACGCTCGGTCATGAGCGAGAAAATATTGTGGTCAAGACACGAGCCGCGCCCGTTTACCTGCGCGTTTACCTCCGTGTCCTGATTCTGCCAGCCGCCGATGAACCACTGCATGAAGTTGTCGTCGTCCGTCTTGCCGAATATCAGCCTGAAGCCCGTGTCGCCGAACGTGCGCTTTGCGGTAAATTCGATCTTGTAATGACGCGAATTTACAGCGTCAACACGTGCGTTCCCGCCGTTTTTAAACGAGAGATCGTCATATTTTTTGACCGTGCCGTTTTCGATGTCCGTCACGGTAATATCACGGAAAACAGCGCTGCACCTGTCCGCCTCAAGTTCAATATCGCCGAAAATCGTTTCGGAGCCGAGCGTCACGCGGTTATCAAGTCCCTGTATCTGCATCTCGAGCAGATCGCGCCCGGTGTTGTTCATAAACATTTTCTGCACGTAATAGTTCGCGCTTCCGTAAACGCGGCAGTTGTCAAACCATATCATATCCGGCTCCCAGTTGACGTAGTCGGCGTTCGCGAGAAGCGGCGCGTAGCAAGCCAGTCCCACGGCGCGCGCGTTGTTTTCGAGAGCTGTCATATACGCCGCCTCACAAAGCGCGTTGTAGTACGTGTTTCCCCATGACGCGTACTCACCCAAAAACACCTTCGGGCTGTCGGGATAGCTGTCGTAGCGGTGGATATTGGCGAGCAGCCATTCGGGCGAGGTGTAGTAGTGCTCGTCGATGAAGTCGGAGCCGTTTTTACGCGCGTTCGCGTGCCCGCGCTCAAACTCTCCGCCCGACGGGAAAGGTCCCGCGGAGTTTATCAGCTTTATTTCGGGGTGCTTTTCGCGAAGAACCTTACAGAACATGTCGTACCTGTCCCAAAAGCCTTGTCCGACCTCCTCGTTGCCTATCGCCAAATACTCGAGGTTAAAAGGCTCACTGTGACCTAAATCCGCCCTGATTTTCCCCCACTTCGTCGTAACAGCGCCGTTCGCGAACTCGATAAGGTCGAGCGCGTCGCCGATCCATTCGTCCATCTCGTCAAGCGGGGCGGCTTGCTCCATGTGCGGGTTATACCCCGCGGGCAGCACGGGCAACGGCTTTGCGCCTATGTCCTCACAGAATAGAAAATACTCGTAATATCCAAGCCCCAGCGATTGATTGTACTTCCAGTTGTTGCGCCGCGCGGGGCGGTTTGTAATGTCGCCTATCGTGTTTTTCCAGCGGTACATGGAGTTCCTGTCGTCGGCGTTAAGAGTGCCGTCGTGGATAAGGCAGCCGCCGGGAAAGCGCATAAACCTTGGCGTGAGCGCGGCAAGCATCTCGGCTATGTCCTTGCGCATACCGTTTTCACGCGCCTTGAACGTGTCGGCGGGGAAGAGTGAAACAAAGTCAAAGCATACCTTGCAAGGCTCACCCAATGTGAGCGCGAGAGAGGCGCTTTCGTCGGTCTTGTCGGGCGTAAGCGTGAGAGAATACTTTGTCCAAGCGTCAGAGCTTACATTGATAACCTCCGAACAGATGGCGCTGCCGTAAGCGTCGTCAAGCGAAACGGTCACGCGGCAGGGTTTTGCGGCGCGCGCAAAGCAAGTAAACACGTAGCTTTCGCCGCCCTTTACGGCGATGCCGCGGTTGTAGCCGAGGTTCCTGATGCCGGCGCGTCCGGAGGCGTTTGTGACTTCAAGAACGAGGTAGTTCGGGTTGCGCTTTGAAAGCGGAGCTTTGTTTGAAACAGAGGCGCAAACGCGCGCGCCGCCTTCCTCGATGCGCTTCCATGCGGTAAGCGCGGTGTAGGAGGGATTGTCCATCGGCGAAAACTCAAACGCTCGGTTGCGTATCAGCTCCGCATACAAGCCTCCGTCCGCCGCATGATTTATGTCCTCAAAAAATATTCCGTAAAAGTCGTCCATATACGCCTTTCTGTTGTTTTTTACAGTTATCTTGTTCATAAAAACACCCCTTTTTGTGCTTAAAATACCCTTTTTGCACACCAAAATACCCTATTATGCGCTTAAAAATACCGCTTTTGGCACCAAAAAGAACCGCTTATGCGTTTAAAAATACCGTTTTTGGTATCAAAAAATCACCGTTTATGCGCTTAAAAATGCCGTTTTTTGTATTAAAAAACACTCTGTTTTGTGCTTAAAAACACCCTTTTTGCACCTGTGATCACGTTTATTTTGCCATAATTGACGCAAAAAATCAATATATTTTTCAATTTATTACCGTATTTTTTGACGGTCGTCGGAAAATATGATAGAATGATAAAAATACAAAATGAAAGAGGTAGATTTCCGTGACGATTTTATACGAGGTACACGACAATTTATACGTGAATATGACGAACAGATGCCCGTGCGCATGCACGTTTTGCCTGAGGCAGACGCGCGACGAGATGAACAATTCGGGCAGCCTGTGGCTTGAAAGGGAGCCGACGGTGGACGAGGTGAAGGCGGAGTTCAAAAGGTTCGACATGGACAAGTACGGCGAGGTGGTGTTCTGCGGCTTCGGAGAGCCGACTGAGCGCCTTGACGACGTGCTCGAGGTGTGCCGATTTATCAAGGACACATACGGTAAAACCGTGCGCATAAACACGAACGGCCTTAGCGACCTCATACACGGCTGTGACACCGCGCCGCGGTTTGAGGGGCTTATCGACGTGGTTTCGATAAGTCTTAACACGCCGAGCAAGGAACGGTATTTGGAGCTTACGCGAAGCAAATTCGGGATAGAGTCGTTTGACGCGATGCTGCGCTTTGCGAAGAACGTCAAGAGGTATGTTAAGAAGGTGGTGCTGTCCACGGTCGCGACGACGCTTACGGAGGAAGAGGAAAAGGAGTGCGCGAAGATCTGTGCCGAGGTGGGCGCGGAGTATAGGATACGCCCGTGGGAGGATTGACGCTGTAGCAAAGCGCCGTCCCTACGGCGCCGTTGCCGGCAGGGTGTCAGGGAGGCGGGCTGAGGGCAGCCCGCCCTACGGAAATGGGGAAGGCTAAGGGCGAACGAGGTTCGCGCATACGATTGTTGATGTTGGCACATCGGGGATGTGCAGAAGGGTGTTCTTTTTAAAAAAAGAACCAAAAACCCTAAGAGGGGGGGGATTTCGATTTCCCCCCTCTTAGGAATCACCCCCTTGAAACGACCGGAGGGGGCTATGCCCCCTCGTGGACACCCCCGTTTAAACCCCTCAGTCATTTGCTATGCAAATGACAGCTCCCCTATTAGGGGAGCCTTGCGGGCGACCGTGAAGGTCGCCCCTACTGCCACCTCTCAGTCAGCTACGCTGACAGCTCCTCTCAAGTGAACCACACGCAAGCGTGTGGTAGGCGTGTTGCGAAGCAACAAACGCCGTAGCAAGGTCGCCCCTACGACGCCGCTACGCGGCTACACCTCATCCGTCGGCTTCGCCGACACCTTCCCCTCAAGGGGAAGGCTAACGGGACGTCGCGGGTGCCGTCCCCTACAAACCCCTCAGTCGCCTACGGCGACAGCTCCCCTAGTAGGGGATCCACACGAAGCAACACGTGCTGTAGCAAGGGGAGCCTAACGGCGGAGCAACAAACGCCGTAGCAAAGGCAGCCCGCCCTACGGATGAGGGACGTCGTGGGCGCCGTCCCGTACAACCCCTCAGTCATTTGCTATGCAAATGACAGCTCCTTTTGCTACGGCATACGAGCAAAGCTCTATGCCTACGACGCTAAAGCGTCGTTCACCTAGTAGGGGAGCCTTACGGGCGAACGAGGTTCGCCCCTACAAACCGTTGCCGATGATATGTCGGGGAAACGGCGGGCGGGGATATGTTATCATCTCAAGTGCAACAGAAATAAGTAGACAACATAGCAACTTTTGTGTAAAATGAATTTACCAC